>NZ_JBEYUF010000005.1:0-45439 GCF_040643355.1 Micromonospora sp. NPDC047187 | reverse complement strand
GGGGGGGGGTTGTTCCGCCCCCACCTTAATTTATCCTGGGGGGGACCGGTTGGGTTTTGTTCGTTAAACCCTCAAACACCGCGCCAAACAAGAGCACCAATCGCCAGGTCTGATGGCACGACCGTCCGTCCACACTGGCGCTAAGCCACCTCGCCTCGTCGTGCCGGGCCTGACACCGTCGGCTGGCGCGACACCCCAGCACCGTTGCCCCCTCATGATTCCCAACTGAAGGAGATGCATGTCGTCGCTCCGCTCCGCCCGCCGCATCCTCAAGCGGGCTGCCGTGCCCGCCATCGGCGCGGCACTGGCCATCGGCATCAACGTCACCATCGCCACGCCCGCCGCGGCCAGCGGCTCCTACACGGGCCGGGCGTTCGTCCATGGCGCCGGCGCGGTGTCCGACGACTTCGATGACGAAGGCGTCACCAACGTCACCACCCACCGCAACTCGAACGTCGCCTGTCTCTGGCAGACCATTCTCTGGGCGAATGGCTACCTGCCCTCGTCCGGAGTCGACGGCGTCTTCGGCGACCAGACCGATGCCGCGACGAGGAACTTCCAGCGCGACAAGGGCCTCTCAGCGGATGGCTCCGCAGGCCGGAACAGCTGGACGAAGGCCGGCGACAAGCTGGTGCAGCACGACAACCAGAACGGATGGCTGTACGTGGTGTACCACGGGGCGACGGGTTCCCGGAGCCCGTACGGCTCGCACCAGTTCGTCCTGCAGCGTTCGCCCGACGGGAACTACCGCTTCTACCCGCCCAAGGGCAGCGGCCCCTACTGGGCCGCCTACAACTCCCGCACCTGCTGACCGACATCTGGAAGCCGATGCGGCGCTGCCTGGCCAACTGGCCCGGCCAGCCCTCTCCCTACCGGGGCATCATCGCGAGCGGCCCGACAGCCACGCGGTGACCAGGGACTGCAGGGTAGGTCCGGACGCGACGGGACCCTTGTCCGGACCTACCCTGCAGGGTGCTTCGCGTGCACCCGGACCCTCACCCACAACAGAAGGCGCCAACGGCGCGCCAACGCGGGTGGGGGTCAGTCGCGTTCGATCAGGTGGCCTACGACCGTTGGGCCGAGCATCACCGCGAAGCCGCTGCCGTCGCGGCGTGGGTCCGCCGCGGGCAGCTCCACCGGGTCGCCGGTGGCTGTCGCGCCGACCGGACGCGGGCCCACCCAGGCGACGGCCACGTCCGTCTCGCCCTTGAGGAAGCGGTGCGCGCGCACGCCGCCGGTCGCCCGGCCCTTTGCCGGGTACGCCTTGAACGGCGTCACCTTGACCGTCGCGCCGGTGGAGGTGACCACCATCGGCTCGCCATGCCCCGGGTCGTCGGTGCGCACCGCGCCGAAGAACGCGACCCGCGCCCCGGCCGGCAGGTTGATGCCGGCCATACCGCCGCCCTTGAGGCCCTGCGGCCGGACCAACCCGGCGGGAAAGCGTAACAGCGACGCCTCCGAGGTGACGAAGGTCAGCGTCTCGGTGCCGTCGGTCAGCCAGGTCGCCCCGACCACCTCGTCACCGTCGCGCAGACCGATCACCTCGAACTCGTCGGAGCGCACCGGCCACTCCGGTGAGCAGATCTTCACCGCGCCCTGTCGGGTGCCCAACGCCAGCCCCGGTGAGCCCTCCGCCTGCCCGCCGAGCGGGGCCAGGCCGACAACGGTCTCCCCCGCCGCCAACGGCACCAGCTCGGCCGCGGACATACCGCCACGCAGTGACACAGTGCCCGCCTGCTCCGGCAACACCGGCAGGGGCAGGACGTCGACCTTGAACGCCCGACCGGCGCTGGTCAACAGCAGCACCCGACCGCGGGCGGTGGAGTGCGCGATGGCGCGTACCGTGTCGTGCTTGACCCGGCCGTTGCGTCGGCGCCCCTCGGAGCTCTCCTCCGACTCGGCCGCGGTCCGGGCCACCAGCCCGGTCGCGGAGAGGATCACCTGGCACGGGTCGTCGGCGACCTCCAGCGGGCCGGCCGGCGCGGACGCGGCCAGCACCTCCTTCAGGTCACCGTCGACAAGCGTCGTACGGCGTTCGGTGCTGAACTGCTTGACCACGGCGGCCAGCTCGTCGGAGACCACCTTCCTGAGCACCCGCTCGTCGTCGAGGATCTTGCTCAGCTCGGCGATCTCGGAGCGCAGCCGCTCCTGCTCGGCCTCCAGCTCGATCCGGTCGAACTTGGTCAGCCGGCGCAACGGAGTGTCCAGAATGTACGTGGCCTGGATGTCGGAGAGGCCGAACCGACTCATCAGCCCGTCCTTCGCGGCCTGCGCGTCGTCGCTGCCCCGGATCAGCCGGACCACCTCGTCGATGTCCAGCAGCGCGATCAGCAGACCGTCGACCAGGTGCAGCCGCTCCTGACGCTTGCGCCGACGGTACGAGGTGCGCCGGGTGACCACCTCGTACCGGTGGGCCAGGAAGACCTCCAGCAGTGCCTTGAGGCCCAGCGTGCGCGGCTGCCCGTCGACCAGGACCAGGTTGTTGACGCCGAACGACTGCTCCAGCGGGGTCAGCCGGTAGAGGTCGGCGAGCAGCGCCTGCGGGTTGACCCCGACCTTGCACTCGACGACGAGCCGGGTGCCGCTCTCCCGGTCGGTGAGGTCCTTGACGTCGGCGATGCCGGTGAGCCGCTTGGTTTTGGTGACCTCGTTGGTGATCGCGGCGATGACCTTCTCCGCGCCGACGCCGTAGGGCAACTCGACCACTGTGATCGCCTGACGGCCCCGGCTGCCCTCGATCGGGCCGATCTCCACCTTGCCGCGCATCCGCACCACGCCACGCCCGGTCTCGTATGCCCGGCGCACCTCGTCCAGGCCCAGCAGCACCCCACCGGTGGGCAGGTCGGGGCCGGGGACGAACTCCATGAGTTTGTCCAGAGTGGCGTCCGGGTGGTTGATCAGCCAGCGGGCCGCGGAGACGACCTCCGCCAGGTTGTGCGGGATCATGTTGGTGGCCATCCCGACCGCGATCCCGGACGCGCCGTTGACCAGCAGGTTGGGGAAGGCCGCCGGCAGCACGGTCGGCTGGGTCAGCGACCCGTCGTAGTTGGGCTCGACGTCGACGGTGTCCTCGCCCAGCTCACCGACGAGCAGCATGGCCTCGCGAGACATCCGCGCTTCGGTGTATCTCGATGCTGCCGGTCCATCGTCTGGGGACCCAAAATTTCCATGTCCATCGATGAGTGGCACGTTGAGGGAGAAGTCCTGCGCGAGCCGGACCATGGCGTCATAGATCGCCGTGTCCCCGTGCGGATGGTACTTACCCATACAGTTGTGAACGACATAGCCCTCGGCGACGAACGCGTGCTCGTCACTGCCGACCTGGATATCGTACGTGACGTCGGGCGAAACCGCCTCAACCGAAGTGACCCGTAGGAACGAACTGCCGACCAACGCGTCGAGCCGAGCAGCGAGCGGTGAGCCAAGGCGGTGGAGTTTGTGGATCCAGCCGTCTCGTACTGCCCGCTCCAACTGGAACGACCGGTCCGCAAGTGGAACGCCGTTGCGGTCCTTGCCATACCGCACTTTCGGGCCACCGCTCGCCGAGAGCGAGTCACGGAACGCCTGTCCGTCCTGGTCCCGGAACCACCCTCCGCCCTGATGCGCTGCCGTGAACTCCGCGATGACCGGACCGTACGGCAACCGGTCGTTGCCCTGCTTGCCGCTGTACTCGTAGCCGATCTCGGCGACCCGCTGCAAGCCGTCGTGCTTGTATCCGATCCTCGCCCAGGGCAGCAACAACCGGGCAAGGTCTGCGGCGTCCCGCCCGCTGACCGAGAGACCAAAGAGCGGGTTACCCGCGGAGGCGCGACCGCTGGTCCAGTGGTGCCCGTGCAGCCCCAGGTCGGCAAGCATGGCGTAGATCTGCCGCACCAGCACCTCGCTGGTGCTGACGAAGACGATCTCCCTGAAGCGCTTACGGACGTAGCCGTCCCCGTCGAAGAAGCCGGCGAGGAACGGCACCCACGCTGACCGATTCGCGATGATGTCGCCCGGCACGTGCTTGTCCCGGCTGAGCGGACGTGCAGCCTCCAGCAGCCCCTCGTGCCGACTGAAGGTCAGAATGTGCTGGTCGCGGTGGAGGGGATTGCGCGCCTCGCGCTTACCTCGGGAGACGTTCACTCCACTGGTGACGGCCCAGCCGTGAGCGACATCCAGCGGCTCGACGTCACACATATGGATCCGGACCCGGCCGTCCGCTTCGCGAGACCGATGGGCAGGGAAGCCCTCAGCCACCAGCAGCCCGCGCACATAGTCGTAGACGTCACCGGCGGGCGTCGACGCCGCACTGCGGCGACTGCCGTACGCCAATGCCAGGCGCCCGGGGAGATCCCGGGCCTCCGCCCATTGCACTGAAAGGTCATCGGCGACCACACGGAAGCGCTGGCCCGGCGTGACGAGCATCGTGTGCCCGTTGCTCCAGGTCACGCGCACGAGTTCGGAGGTCGGGTTCCGATAAACAGCAGTCACCGGTATGGGGGCTCCATCGCCGTCCAGCACGAGGTCCCCGACCTCGATCTCCTCGATGGCCCGCAAACCGTCGGGCGTCGAGACGAGTGTGCCGGCAACGAAGCAGTCGCCCACAATTCGGGCAGACTTGACATGCCCGCGATCCGGACGGTAGCCCTGCTCGTACATCGACCAGAGGATGCGCCGGTGCACGGGCTTGAGGCCGTCGCGCGCATCGGGCAGGGCGCGGGAGTGGATGACCGAGAACGCGTACTCCAGGTAGGAGTCGGAGACCTCGGTGACCAGCGGGTTGTCGAACACCCGCGCGCCGGCCTGGTCGAACGAGGAGAGGTCGACCTTGTTTTCCTTACGGCGTGCCATGACTCAGCTCTCCACTGGAACGGAACGGGCGCTGCATCGAAGATTCGCTCGCTGTCGCTCACTCATGCGTCGATCGCATCCCGGTCGACGCGGTCGGCGGAGTCGATGAGCCAGTTGCGGCGCGGCTCGACCTTCTCGCCCATCAGCAGCTCGAGGATGCGTTCGGCGGCGTCGACGTCGTCGAGGGTGATCCGGCGGACGGCCCGGGTGGCCGGGTTCATCGTGGTGTCCCACAACTCGTCGGCGTCCATCTCACCGAGACCCTTGAACCGTGGGATGGGCGTGACGATCTGCTTGCCGGCCTTCTCCAGCTTGCGGACCGTCGTCTCCATCTCGGCCTGGGTGTAGGTGTAGACGGTCTGCGGGCTGCGCCCCCTGGTGGTGATCTTGTGCAGGGGCGGCATCGCGGCGTAGAGCCGACCGGCCTCGATCAGCGGCCGCATGTACCGGGCGAACAGGGTGATCAGCAGCGTACGGATGTGGGCGCCGTCCACGTCGGCATCGGCCATGATCAGCACACGGCCGTAGCGCAGCGCCGAGAGGTCGAAGGTGCGCCCCGAGCCGGCGCCGAGGACCTGCACGATGGCAGCGCACTCGGCATTGTCCAGAACCTGCTGGAGGTTGGCCTTCTGCACATTGAGGATCTTGCCGCGGATCGGCAGCAGCGCCTGGTACTCCGAGGAACGGGCCATCCGGCTCGTTCCCAACGCGCTGTCGCCCTCGACGATGAACAACTCGCTGCGGTCGATGCCGGTGGCCCGGCAGTCGACCAGCTTCGGCGGCATGGACGCGCCCTCCAGGGCGGTCTTGCGCCGGGCGGCGTCCTTCTGTTGCTTCTGGGTGAGCCGCACCCGGGCGGCGTCGACGATCTTCTGCAGGACGGTGCGCGCCTCGGCCTTGGTGCGCCGGTCCTCCAGCCATGCCTTGATGTGCGCGTCGACCAGGGACTGGAGAACCTTGGTGATGCCGGTGGTGGAGAGCTCGTCCTTGGTCTGCGAGGTGAACTGCGGCTCGGGGATCCGCACGTGCACCACCGCCGTCATCCCCTCCAGGACGTCGTCCAGGGTGGGCGGCTCCTCCTTGGCCTTGAGCAGACCGCGGGTGTTACGGATCGCGTCGGCGAGCGAGCGGACGAGGGCCCGCTCGAAGCCCTTGCGGTGGGTGCCGCCGTGCGCGTTGCGGATGGTGTTGGTGAAGCACTCGACGGTGCGCTCGTAACCGGTGCCCCACCGGAACGCCACCTCGACCTCGGCGCGCCGCTGCACGTTGGACTGCATGACGCCGTTGGCGTCGGCGGCGTTCTCCCGGTAGGTGCCCTCCCCGTTGACCAGCAGGGTGCCGGAGACCGGCCGGTCGCCGGCTGGGGCGAGGAAGTCCACCATGTCGCTGAGCCCGTTGGGGTAGTGGAACCGCTCCTCGGCGGGCGCCTCGCCGGTCAGGTCGCGCAGCAGGTAGGTCACGCCGGGAACCAGGAACGCGGTGTTGCGCAGCTTCATCCGGACGGCGTCGACGTCGAGTGCGGCGCCGGTCTCGAAGTAGCGGGCGTCGTGCCACCAGCGGATCGAGGTGCCGGTGTGCTGGCCGCGCTTCATGGCGCCGGTCACCTGGAGGCCGGGGCCGGCGGTGAAGGGGGCGTCCGGGCCGTCGCCGTCGAAGATGCCCGGGACGCCGTGCCGGAACGACATCGCGTGGATCTTGCCAGCCCGGCGGACGGTCACGTCGAAGCGGCGGGACAGCGCGTTGACCGCCGATGCGCCGACGCCGTGCAGACCACCGGAGGTCTTGTAGCCGGAGCCGCCGAACTTACCGCCGGCGTGCAGCCGGGTCAGCACCAGCTCGACGCCGGAGATGCCGGACTTGGCGTGCACGTCGGTGGGGATGCCCCGGCCGTCGTCGTCGACCTGCACCGAGCCGTCGGCGTGCAGGATCACCTCGACGTGGCTGGCATGACCGGCGACACCCTCATCGGTGGAGTTGTCGAGGATCTCGTTGACGAGGTGACCCACGCCACGGCTGTCGGTGGAACCGATGTACATGCCGGGCCGCTTGCGGACAGCGTCCAGCCCCTCAAGGTGGGTGAGGTCATCGGCCCCGTACAGGGTGTCAGGCTCTGCGGTCAACTGGTCGTACTCCCCGGTCTCGGCGGTGTGGTGCCGCGTCCGAACTGTCAGTCGGCCGGCGCGCGCCGCAGCGAGCCTAACCGGCAGATGCGACACGATGACGGCACCCCGCAGTCGGGGCCCGCATCCTCGTTGCGGATGCGGGCCCCGACTGCGTGTGCTGCTGTCCGGATTCGGCGCGTTAGCCGCGCCGTGACCGGTTGCCTCTCAGCGGCCCGACTACGGTGCCACCTCGATAACAAGCGAGCCGTGGCCGACGTTCCCAGCGCTGTCCACCGCGGCGACGTACAGCGTGTTGGTGCCGTACGCCGGCGTGGCAAGGGTCACCGACACGGTCTTGCCGGAGTAGCCGAGGCTGGTGCCGGCCTCCGCCTCCTCGGTGGGCGGGCTGCTCCAGCCGTAGCGGAAGCTGACCACGTCCGGGTCCGGCGAGCGCACCTTGTAGGTGTAGAGCTGCCCGGGCGGGGCGGGGGTGGCGACCGCGTCGACGCTCACGGTGGGCGGCTGGTCGTCGATGGTGAATTCACACCAGGCCGACCAGGGGCTGGTCACGTAGCTGTCGTCGCTGCGCGTCCGGAACGCGTACGACTTTCCGCTGGCAGTGCCGGTCACCGCGGCCGTGGTGGACCGCGCACCGGCCACCACGGTCGAGCCCGCCGGTGGGTTCATCCGGGGGGTGGAGCTGTCGTAGGTGCCCGAGGCGGGGATCTCCAGCAGCTCGTACGACGTCTGGAGGACCTGACCGGTGTCCGCGTCGGGGAAGACGGCGGAGAGGGTCGGCGGGGTGGTCCGGGTGACCCGGCCGCCCGCGACGCAGGCGGCGCCGCCGGCCTGGAGGCTGGTGGGCTGGGTGGGCGCCGAGTCGTAGTCGACGAGCAGGCGCGCCGTACTCGGGTCGAACTTCTTCCACCGGTCCAGGGTGCTCTCGCCGGTCCCGGCCGAGTCGCTACAGGCGCAGAGGCCGTAGGTGATCGAGGACTGGTGGGCGGCCGTGGCGCTGCTGAGGCCGGCGGCGACGCTGCCGGTGAAGCGCACGGTCATGGGCGGTTGCGGTGAGTCGGCGCAGCCAGTCGCGCGGGCGTGCGAACTTGCGGAAGCCCGCAGCGTGGTCAGTGCGGGGGCCCACGCGGTGCGAGGAGTGCTCGTGATGCCCGCCGACTGGTAGAGGTAGGTCGGGGTGTCGAAGCAGGACCAGGTGTGGGTCACCCCCACCTGGACGGAGGCCGACCTGATGAGCTTGCCGCTCAGCGCCGCGATCGGGAACTCGAAGTAGGAGCGGTAGGTGACGCCGGAATCGACATTCTTGCCAACCAGGGCGGAGGTCGTGTCGCTGTTGGTGGAGTTGTTGTTCGTGGCGTACGCCCAGCGGGAGCGGGTGGCGGACCAGGCCGGGTCGATGAACACCGGGAAGGTGGCCTTGGCCGGGTCGAGCAGGTCCGGCGACGGACGCAGCACGAGGTCACCGGCGGGGTCGACCGCGGTCGCCACGGGGGCGGTGCGGGCGGCTGCGCCGGGGCCGGACGGCGACGAGGTCGACGCCGAGCGGGCCGAGCGGCCGGAGCCGGCCGAGTCCCACATCTCGGCCGCCGCGCCGCGCGCCACCTCGGTCTCGCCGGCGAGCGCCCGCAGCGAGCCGTCGGCCTCCCGCCGGACCCGCACGTCGCCGCCGAGGTCGAACCGGATCTCCCGGAGCGCCGGGTTCGCCGCCGCCTGCGGTGTCTTCACCACGAGGACATGGGTGAAGCCGGTGTGGGTCGCCGTGAGCACCAGGTCCACACCGGGCAGTACCTCGGGGTAGGTGGCCGCGTCCTTGGACACGGTCGGCGTGGGCAGCCCACCCGGCCAGCCCAGCGTCATCGCGCTCGTTCCGCTGGTCAGCGTGGCCGCGGGACCGTGCCCTCCGGACGAGAACACCAGGTCGGTCGGGGAGACCGCCGGTCGGAGGCCGGTGGCGCCGCGCCGCAGGGACAGGTCGACGTCGGACCAGGATCCGTCGCTCTGACGGATTCGCTGGGGAACGGCGGCGGTTTCGGACACGAAGCCCCCGCCTGGCTTGGCGAAGACCTGGGTCAACTCCGTGCGGGCGGAGACGACCTCCACCCGCTGGCCGGTGCGCGTGGCCGTGGCGGTTGCCTGGACGGCCTCCCGGCCGGCCGTGCCGCTCGCGGCGACGCCCTCCGCCGGCGCCGCCGACGCGGGTGCGGCGAGCAGGGCGACGCCGATGGACGCCGCGATCCCGGCGGCGAGCAGGCCGCGCGTGGACGGTCGGGGCATCATGGACGGTTTGTGGATGTGGACAGCATGCATGGAGCGGCCAGTGGCCACCGCAACCCCCGTGGATGTAAGACAGCCAGACGGAGGAACTGTAGAGAGCGGTGTCGGGCACTGTCCACGCTTGTCACATCCCGTGAGCACAAATGGAACGAGGTGCCGCATACGTGCGGGACGCGGGCCTCGACCGGGACGGTCGGTGACAGCCCGAGGAGCAGCTCGGTACGGCCGTGATCGCCGGATCACGCAGAGGCACCACCTCCGGTAGGCTCGCCCACCCGACCGGTCGTCGGAAGGTGCTCGCGGTGGACGAGACGATTCGCGACGCGCTGCGGCGCTCCCTCGGTACGCCGGCCCGGCGGTGGCTGCTGGTGGGCACCCTGGTGACCGGGCTGCTGGTCGCCGTGGCGCTGGTCGCGGATGCCGCCGACCGGACCTTCGCCGAACTCTCGGGCACTGTGCAGAGCCTGATGTCGGTCGCGACCCCCCTCTTCGGCATCTTGCTGGTACGCGACCTGCGCCGGGCGCCGGTCCGCCTCCCGGTCCTGCCCACAGTGCTCGCGGTGGGGCTGCCGGCGGTCGTCGTCGGCGTGGTCGGTGTGCTGATCTGCGTCGCGACGCTGGCCCTCACCCCGGCCGACGTCGCCGACGCGCCGTGGCGGTTCGCCGGGACGGTCGCGGTGGGCAGTGTGCTGGTGCAGATCGTCGCCGGTCTGGTGGGCACCGGGCTGGGCCTGTTGCTGCGCTCGGTGGTGCTGGCGTTCCTGGCCACGATCATCCTGCCGCTGGGGCTGTTCGCGCTGCTGGGCGCGGTGGACGCGGCCCTGTTGAACCGCCGCGGCCGCCCGACCGGTCGCTGACTCCGCGCCGAGGGCGGTCGACTACCCGGAGCGCGGGTCCAGTCTCGACGCGGTAGCCCGTGATGCCTACGGGCGCGTGTCCTTCGTCGAACGAATCTGTTACGGGCCATTGACGCCTGTCGCGCCGGGGTGATCTGATCGCGCTCTCAGAGAATCTTTCATCTTTCGATGGTTGGGGGCCCCCATGCCCAGGTTCCGGCGTACCGCGCTCGCCGCGGGACTAACGATCGCCATGGCCGCGTTGTCGACCGCCGTCGCGCTGCCCGCACCCGCGTCCGCCGCGTTGCCCACCGCCGCGGTGGCACTCGGGGACAGCTTCATCAGTGGCGAGGGCGCCGGGGCGTACACCCCGGTCGTCGACGCCAACGGTGTCAGCCAGGGCTTCCCCGGTTGGACCGCGGCGAACAACAACGCGTTCTTCTGCCACCGCTCGGCGAACGCCTCGCTCAACCAGGCCAACCTGCCGGGCATCCAGAACCGGTTCAACCTGGCCTGCTCCGGTGGTCAGCCACACGACATCGCCAACACCTCCCAGGCGCGGACCAACGGTCGCACCGTCGCCTCGCAGCTGAGTCAGCTGCGCGCCGTCGCGCAGACCCAGGACATCGACCTGGTGCTGATCGGCCTCGGTTCCAACAACAGCTCGTTCACCTTCGGCAGCGTCGCGGAGAAGTGCGCCAACCGGTTCATCGCCGACGCCTGGACCGGTTGGTGGGAGTTCTGGGCGTACCTGAACGGGCCGGTGGAGCAGAAGCCGTGCAGCGACGCCGACCTGGCCACCGCCGCGCAGCTCAGCGCCGCGACCGCGGAGACCACCGCGGCCGTACGTCAGATCCTGACCACCCTCGACCAGGTGGACGCGGACGGGCAGCACCGGGTGGTGTTCCAGGACTACACGAACCCGCTGCCGCTGGACCTGAACCAGCAGTTCCACGAGGAGGACAGCCGGGACGACACCCGGGACAAGTTCCGTGACCTGGGTGCCGAGCGGTACGCGGCCGGTTGCCCGATCCACCGGGCCAGCCTGGCGCCGGGGCACCGCTTCTCTCAGGGCCTGGGCAGCATCGTGAAGTCCACCCGGGACACTCTGGCCGCCGAGTTCCCCGCCGACGACCTGGTGTACCTGAGCGTGCAGCAGGCGTTCAACGGTGCCCGGCTCTGCGAGCAGACCAGCAGCCCGAGCGGCGCGCTGGCCACTCCGATCCGGCTTCAGGACGGCGCGACCGGCACCTTCGTCACCAGCCTCGCCGGCAAGGACAAGATCGCCATCCAGCGCATCGCCAACACCTGCGTCACCTACTTCCAGACCTGCCAGGAGTCGTGGCACCCGAACGCCACCGGGCACCAGGTGCTCGGCCAGTGCCTGAGCGGCGCGGCCTCCACCAGCGCCCGTTCGGTGGCCTGCGTGCGGGCCAGCAACGGGGCGATCTCGGTCTCCTGACCGCAGCGTCCGTCGGAGGGCTCCGCCGTTCGGCGGGGCCCTCCGTCGCGTCCGTCGAGCGGACGGCACGTCTGCCCACCGCTGTCCTGGGCCCCACAGCCTGCTGCTACCCGCCGGTAACGTCAGGCCGTAGGCTGGGCCGGTGAACGGGGACCCGGAGTACGCGCAGGAGTTCGTCGACGTCGACGGTGGCCGGTTGGGTGTGCAGGTCTACCCGGAACCGGCCGGGGTGCCGGGCGCGCCGGTGGTGGTGATCTGGCCCGCGATGGGGGTCCGGGCCCGGTACTACCGGCCCTTCGCCGCCGCGCTGCGCGCCGCCGGACTGGCAGTGGCCGTGGCCGACCTGCGCGGCACCGGGGCGAGCACGCCCGCGCCGAGTCGGGCGGACCGGCACGGTTACGCCGATCTGGCCGACGACGTCGGCGCCGTCCTGGCCGCCCTCAAGCCACGTCTGGACGGACGCACCCGACTACTCCTCGGGCACTCGCTCGGCGGGCAGGCCGCGCTGCTGCACCTCGCCCTGCACGGCAGCGGCGAGGTGGACGGGTTGGCGCTGGTGGCGGTCGGCATCCCGTACTGGCGGAGCTACCCGGGCCGGCGCGGCCTCGGCGTACTGCCCTACACCCAGGGGATCGCCGCCACGGCGGCGCTGCTCGGGGTCTGGCCGGGCTGGGGCTTCGGCGGTCGGCAGGCACGCGGTGTGATCCGCGACTGGGCCCACACCGCGCGGACCGGCCGATTCCCCCGGCTCGACGGTACGGACACCGAGGCCGCCGTCCGCGCGGTACGAACCCCGGTGCTGGCCGTCAGTGTGGACGACGACCAGTTCACCCCGCACGAGACCATGGACCACCTCTGCGCGAAGCTCGTCGACGCGCCGGTGACCCGGGAGCGGTACACAGTGGCGCAGGCCGGTACGACGTTGGACCACTTCACCTGGGTCCGCGCCAGCGTCCCGCTGGCGCGGCGGATCGCCGGTTTCGTCGGCGACCTGCCGCCCCGCTGAGCCGTACCGGCCGGTCGGCTCACTCGTCCTGGTCCAGCGGCACCAGTTCACCGTCCCGTTCCACCTGGATCTCGGCGTGTTCCTTGCGGGGTGCGACCTGTGCGGTGTTCCGGTGTGGGTCGTTGTCGGGGTGCATGAGCACCGCGTCTGTTTTGGGGGTCTTCTCCCGGCTCTCGTCCGGCTGCGACATCGCGTTCCCCTCTCGTCGGCGTCACTCGGGAACTACCCGCCACCGGGCGAACGACTCCTGCCCGGGGCAGGTCGACCCGCCGACGCCACGGGTGTCCGGTAGCGGCCCGCCACGACGCGGATCGGCCCGCCCGGGGCGGGGTTAGCCGCCCGACCCTCGGGTAAGCCGCACCGCCCGACACGGCGGAAGGGGATCACATGTCCGAACGGCATACCGCACTGCGCTCGATGCACGATCTGGGCCTGGCGGCCTGGTTTGGCGGCTCCCTCATGGGTGCCTTCGGCGTCAACGGCGCAGCTGCGAAAATCAGCGACTCGACCCAGCGGCTCCCGGTCGCCTCGGCCGGATGGTCCAAGTGGACACCGGTGAACGCGGCCGCGATCGGCGCCCACCTGGCCGGCGCCGTCGGCGAGCTGGTGACCGAGAGCCCACGGGTGGCGGCCCAGTCCGGCGTGGGCCGGGCCAGCGCCATCAAGACCGCGTTGACCATCGGCGCGCTGGCGGTCACCGGCTACAGCCGGTTGATCGGCATGCGGCTGGAGAAGGCCGGCGGTCCGTCGGTGAGCGGTGCCACCGAGCCGAACCACCAGACCCCGGCCAGTGTGGCCTCGTCGCAGCGGCAGATGAAGCTGCTCCAGTGGGCCATTCCGGCGCTGACCGGGACCCTGGTCGTGGTCACCGCGTACATGGGTGAGCAGCAGAAGCCCGGGCAGGTGTTCCGCGGGATGCTCGGTCGCGCCGGTGGGATGAAGGGCGCCTCGAAGGGCATGATCAAGATGGCGGGAATGAGCAACGGCAAGCGGCCGATGGCGATGGCCGGACGCTGAACGTCGGGCCGGCCGGCGTCCCGCCGCCACCTCGACGGCGGGGCGCTGGCCGGCCTGCGCGCGCACCGGAGCGATGAACGGGTCCCGCGCGCGCGGCGGCGTGGCGGCGACATGTCGTGCGCCGCACCCGGGCCGGCGATCCCGGCCCGAGGACGGCACATCGTCCGCCGGAGCGGCGGACCGACGAGCGGGGTGGCGATGACGGCGCACAAGGGACGCAGCGGTGACAACGACCGGCTTCAGCCGGAGGCGACCAAGCCGTGGGGCACCGGCGACGGCTTCGACGCCGACGCGCCCTGGGGCACTGACGACGATTCACCGATGGACGAGGGCAGCGAGGAGACCGCGGTGCCCGAGGGACGGCGCGGCGAGCGACGTGCGGGTGCTCCGGCGGGCCGGTCGGACCCGGCGGGACGACACGGCTTCGGCTCGGTCGAGCCGACCCGTACGACGATGGCCGGACCGGGTGCCCCACCCGACCCCGCTCCCAGCGGCCGGAGCTTCCCCGACGACGCGGACATCGGCGAGTCGACCCAGGACGCCCTGCGCAGCCGGGGACGGCGGTCCTGAGCGGACCGGCGCCCGGCCGGGCGGCCGGTGCGGAGATCAGCCGGTCGCCGGGACGGCCTGCTCGACGACCAGCGTCTCGGCGAGCAGCGTCTCGGCGAGCAGCTGCGCCAGCCGGGTCGCGTCGCGCTGGGCCTGCCCGGCGCAGCAGTTGTTGAACAGCACGTGCAGCTCATCGGGGAGATCAGCGAACTCGGCCAGCCGTCCGGCCCAGTGCCGCAGCTCGTCCTCGGCGTACGCGTACCGGAACTTCTCCTGCTTGTCACCCCCGCCCCAGGCGTCGCTGTGACCGTGGAACCGGACGATCGCCGGCTCCGCCGTCATGGTCAGGATCGGCGGCACCGACGACGGATGCCCCTGTGGCATGTCGACGCAGACCACTGACAGGTCGTGGGCGCGTAGCAGATCCAGAGTGTCCGCCGCGGCGTCGTCGTCCAACCAGGAGCCGTGCCGCAACTCCACCCCGACCCGCCACGGGCGGCAGCGCTGCGCCAGCTCGACGATCCGGCGTTCGGCCGCGGGGCTGCGCACCAGCCACGGCGGGAACTGCAACATCACCACACCGAGCTTGCCGGCCGCCGCGATCGGGTCGAGGGCCGCGCGGAACCGGGTCCACAGCTCGTCGTACGCCGGCTCCGGCAGGTCCCGGCGGCGGATCCGGCTCGGGCCGCTGGTCGGCCGCAGGTCCCGGGGCAGCACGGCGACCGGTGTCGGGTGACCGGTGAAGAGGCTGAACGCCTTGACGTCGAAGGTGAAGTCGTCAGGTGTGGCGTCCACCCAGCCCTGGGTCGTCTCCGGGACCGGGATGGCGTAGTAGGACGTGTCCACCTCGACCATCGGGAACTGGCTGGCGTAGAAGCCCAGTCGACGGGCCGGCGTGCTGGCCGAGCGTGGGTACCACCCGGAGCGCAGCAGGGACTGGTCCGCCCAGGACGACGTGCCCACCTTAATCACACCCATGTCATTCAGTGGACCGCCACCGGCGCGGATCGGCAACCGCTGGCGGGTCTTCGGTCGAGGAGGTGTCGCGCCCGGGAAGTGTCGGTGCCTCGCCCTACGGTGGCACCGGCGGACATCAACGAAGGGTGGCGGCATGACCAGCACTGAGCAGCTCACCGGTGAGCGCACCGACCTCCTGCAGACACTCCGCAGGCACCGCGGTTTCCTCCTGCAGACGGTCGACGGGCTCACCGACGAGCAGGCGGCCAGCCGCCCCACCGTCAGCGGGCTCTGCCTCGGCGGCCTCGTCAAGCACGTGTCCGGCGTCGAGCACCGGTGGATGCTCTTCGCCGTCGGTGGCGCGGAGGCGATGGGCCGCGAGGAGATCGACTGGGTCGGTCAGTTCCAGATGCTGCCGGGCGAGACCCTCGCCGGGCTGGTCGAGCGCTTCCAGGAGGTGGCCTCCCAGACCGACGAGTTGATCGCCACCCTCGACCTGGACGCGGCACACCCGCTGCCGCAGGCGCCCTGGTTCGAGCCGGGAGCGAGTTGGACGGTCCGCCGGGTGCTGCTGCACCTGATCGCCGAGACGGCCCAGCACGCCGGGCACGCCGACATCCTGCGCGAGTCGATCGACGGCGCCAAGACCATGGGCTGACCCCGACACCGACCGCCGAGCGCTGCCGCGCCGAGCGCTGCCGCACCGAGCGCTGCCGCACCGAGCGCTGCCGCACCGCCTCAACGCAGGCGGTGCCGGCGTTCGGTGGTCCGGTCTCTCGCATAGGCGTCGGAATGCCCCCATCGGCCGGGGATGTCCAGCAGCTCCAGCCGACCGAACCCCTCCGGCACCGCCGGGTTCACCAACAGGTTGTCGCCGGTGGGTCGCAGGCCCAGCATGGTGCCGAGCAGCATCAGCAACGCTCCCGACGACCACGCCTGCGGGCGGCAGCTCATCGCCAGTCGGACAGGATAGGTCGTCAGGCTGCGCTCGTAACCGGCGATCACCTCCGGCACCTGGCCACCGAGCGTCTGCGCCATGTCGAAGATGCCGTCCGCGACCCGGGCCGCCTGCACGTCGAGGCGGTAGCGGCGCAACCCGGCGGCGATCAGCGCGTTGTCCGACGGCCACACCGCGCCCAGGTGGGCGCCCACCGGGTTGTACGTGCGCTGCCCGGTGGCGAACGTGCGCACTCCCCACCCGCTGAACAGTCGCGGCCCGACCAGGTGCTCGGCGACCGCCTCCGCACGGTCGTCATCGACGATCCCGCTCCAGAGCAGATGCCCCATGTTGGAGGCCAGCGCATCGACCGGTTCGCCGTACGGGTCGAGCGCCAACGCGTAGTACTCCCGGTGTGGCAGCCAGAAATCCCGGTTGAAGCGCTCCTTCAGCGCTGCCGCCTCCCGTTCCAACCGGTCGGCGTACGCGGGGTCGCCCCAGAACTCCCGGGCCAGCCGGGCGCCACGCCGCTTCGCGTCGTACGCGTAGCCCTGCAACTCGCAGGTGGCGCGGGGGAAGGCGGGTTGCCGACCGTGGGCGTCGACGATGGCGTCCGGGGAGTCCTTCCAGCACTGGTTGATCGTGCCGTCGCGCTCGTTGCGGCGCTGGTAGCGCAGGTAGCCGTCCCCGGTCAGGTCGCCGTACTCGTCGATCCAGTCCAACGCCATCCGGGCCGGGTGGCGCAGCTCGCGGACCAGGTCGGCGTCACCGGACCAACGCTCGTACTCGTCGAGCAGCACGACGAAGAGCGGGGTGGTGTCCGCCGCGCCGTAGTACAGCGCGCTCACCCGGTCGCTGAACGTTCCGGTCTCGCCGTACCGGAGCTGGGCGAGGATCTTGCCGGGCTCCTCGTCCAGCGCGTCGTCGAGCTGGCCGCCCTGCATGAGCGCCAGCATCCGTAGCGTCGCCGGAGCCAGTTCGGGGGTGAAGGCCATCGTCTGGAGGCAGGTGATGAGAGCGTCCCGTCCAAACAACCCCATCGCCCACGGCAGACCGCCGATCGGCACCCGCTCGCGGTACGACAACGGCTTGTACCGCAGTGCCGCCAGGTCCGCGAGGCTGCCCCGGTAGAGCTCCTCCAGGCCGTTGCGTTCGGCCACCAGCTGCGGCGCCCGGTCCAGCCACTGCACCAGGTCCTCACGCATGCCCGTCCGCACGGTCTGTTGGTGCGACTGGAGGTCGGCGCGGAGATCCCGGCCTTCCTCGCCGCCCATCGTCACGCTGACGTGCAGGTCGGTCTCCCATTTCCCCTCGGGTGCGATCCGGATCCGGAACGTCATTCCCTTCTCGTCGACCTCGGCGGGGACGGTACTGCGCACTGTGGTCTGGCGGACGAACCGGTCCCGCTGGTAGCGCAGCACGAGCTGCTGGCCCGCCGAGTCGGCGCTGACCTCGACGGCCCGCTGCCGGAGCTGCCCGACCTCGACGATGTCGGTGAAGTCGCTGGCCATCTCCATCCGGACGGTGTACTCGGCGGGCTGCGACGAGTGGTTGAGCACTGTGATGTTCTCGTGGAAGCAGTCGTGCACCGAGCGGTGCCTGATGATCGACATGTCGGCGTCGACGTAGTGGCTCGCCGCACCGGGGACCAGGAAGAACCGGGTCTCGAAGTACGTGAGGTCGTCGCGGGCGAGTGCGTTGATCCGCTCGCCGTCGATCCTGAGCACCCAGTGGGACAAGAACCGGGTGTCGTACGCGAAGAGTCCGACCGGGGTCTGCGGGTCGACCTCGATGTCGCCCTGGGCGTCGCTGATCGCGAACAGGTTGCCGGCGATGACGTGCACCAGTTCCTGCTTCACGGCCGCTCATTCCGAGCAGTCGTCTCATTCCGAGCGGTCGTCTCGTTCCGAGCGGTCGTCGCGGCCCGGCCAGCCAGCGCGGCTCGGCCCAGCTCATGCGGGTGACGGGCGCCGTCCGGCCCGGAGAAGATCCGCCGCAGCAGCATCAGCAGTCGCATGTTGCCGTGCACGGTCAGCTCGTTGCGCAGCAGGCCCGCGCCCGGGTGCAGCTCGCCGCGGGCCATCCGGTCGAAGACCGGCCGGTCGGCCCGCACCACCAGCTCGGCGTCGTCGGCCGAGCGGGTCACCCGGACCTGTTGGTCGGCGATGGTCAGGTACCAGTGATCGGTGCTGCCGTCGTCGCGGACGTCCAGCCGCAGCGTCCCCGCCGTGGTCTCCGGCAGGTCGGGCCGCCGGCCGGTATCCAGCTGTCGCAGGTACTGCTCCGCCGTCGCGCCCATCGGGTCCCCTCCCCACGGTTTCCCGCAGGATCACCCGCGTCGGGGTGACCCCGGCTCACCCGAAACAGGTGAGGTGCCAGATCCGCCGTGGTGTCAGCCCGTTTGCTCTGGGATGAGGTGGGCAGCCCACGGTTCGGCTTGCTCTGGGATGAGGTGGGCAGCCCACGGTTCGGCCGAGACGGACGGGAGCACCGGTATGCGAGCGCTGCGGTTGCGGGAGTGGAAGTCGGAACCGGAGTTCGTCGAGGTTCCCGACCCGACGCCGGGGCCAGGTCAGGTGGTGGTCCGGATCGGCGGTGCCGGCGCCTGCCATTCCGACCTGCACCTGATGGACGAGTTCGAGCCCGGCACGATGCCCTGGAACCCACCATTCACCCTCGGGCACGAGAACGCCGGCTGGGTGCACGCCCTCGGCGATGGGGTGACCGGCCTGTCCGTCGGCCAACCGGTCGCCGTCTTCGGCCCCTGGGGCTGCGGCACCTGCGCTCGATGCCGGGTCGGAGTCGACCCGTACTGCGAGAACCCGTCCGCAGCGCCGGTGCCCAGCGGCGGCGGCGGGCTCGGACTGGACGGCGGCATGGCCGAGTTCGAGCTGGTCCCGGACGCGCGGCACCTCGTGCCCCTTCCGGAGGGACTGGATCCGGTGGATGCGGCACCGCTGACCGACGCGGGGCTCACCCCCTACCACGCGATCCGGCGCAGCTGGCCGAAACTGCCGCCGGGCAGCACGGCAGTGGTGATCGGGGTCGGCGGGTTGGGGCATGTGGGTGTGCAGATCCTCAAGGCCACCACCGCCGCGCGCGTGATCGCCGTCGACACCCGAGCTGAGGCGCTGCGGCTGGCCGAGGAATGCGGCGCCGAACGCACCGTGGCCCCCGGACCGACCGCCGCCGAGGAGATCCGGGACGCCACCGAAGGCCGCGGCGCCGACGTGGTGCTGGACTTCGTCGGCACGGACGCCACCCTGGCGCTCGGCGTGGCGGCGGCCCGCACCGTGGGCGACCTGACCATCGTGGGGATCGGCGGCGGCACCGTGGGAGTGTCGTTCTTCTCCGTGCCCTACGAGGTGAGTATCGCGACCACCTACTGGGGCAGCCGCCCCGAGCTGGTGGAGGTACTCGACCTGGGTGCCCGGGGCCTGGTCCGTCCGAAGACCACCACCTTCGCGCTGGGAGACGCCCTGGACGCGTACCGCCAGTTGCGCGACGGGACCCTGGACGGCCGGGCAGTGATCGTGCCGTGACCCCGGCGTTCAGTCGGCCTGGATGAGGCCGCGGACGTAGGCGGCCTGGCCCACGTGTTGCAGGTCGTCGTCGACGATGCTGACCAACCGGACGCCGAGGGTGACCGGCGGTTCCCACGCCTCGTCGACCACGCGGTCCAGGTCCGCCGGGCCCAGGCCGGCCAGGAAGCGTCCGGTACGCGCCGCGACCGCCTGGTAGTAGTCGATCAGCGCCTGGGCGCTCTCCGGCCGCACCGCGGCGACCTGGGCGGGCGAGTGCCCGTAGCCGGTGTTGTCGGGGTCGGCGGCGAGCCCGAACCGACCCGCCCAGTCGTCGCTCACCCAGATCTGCTCGGCGTCGAGCAGGTCGGCGACGTGGTGGTCCTGCACCCGGGTGAGGTGCCAGACCAGCCAGCCGACCGAGTTGGCGCCCGGCCCGGGCTGGTGGCGCAGTTGCTCGGGGCGGAGGCCGTCGACGGCCGCGCGGACGAGGTCGGGCAGCCTGTCGTACGCCTCGGTCAGCAGCTCACTCACGTCCACGGGTACGCCTTCCTGGTCGGTTTCCGAACAGGTACCGCCGGACCGGGGTGGGCAAACCTCGGCCGCTACGGTGATCGAATGGTCGCCGCGGTGGAGTTGTACCTGGACCCGGACGCCACCCGCCGGATCCGAGTGCTCTGGGACGCGCTGGAGGCCGAGGGGGTGCAGAGCATGCGCTCGCTGCTGGAGCAGCGCCACCGTCCGCACGTCTCGCTCATGGTGGCGCCCCGTTTCGACAGGGAGCAGGTCGCCGAGGCGCTACAGGGGACGGTGGTGGCCGCCCCGCTGCGGCTCGACTTCCAGCACGCCGGTCAGTTCGTCGGTCGGGTGCTCTGGCTCGGCCCGGTGCCCACCCCGGAGTTGCTGGCACACCACCGGCTGGTGCACGACCGGCTCGCCGGCGCCGGCATCGCCCTCGCCGAGCACTACCAGCCGGGGCGGTGGGTGCCGCACTGCACGCTGTCCATGCGGGTGCCGAACACGCTGATGGCCGCCGCGGTGCGCCGCTGTCTGGAGGTGTTGCCGCTGGCCGCGACAGTGGTCGGCGCGGCGCTCACCGACCACGCGCGTGGCATCGCCCACCCGCTGCCTTGACCGCGCCTCGACCGTCAAGGCGTAATGTCCGGTTTGGCGGGCGACAGTCGGAAACCCGAAAACAAGCGGTGCGGATGCGGCCGGGCGTGGGAAGGTTCGAGTGGCTGTCGTACCGGTGGTGTGCTGCTCACAGGCGGTCCACCCAGCCGGTGTGGCGCGAGGTCACCCCGCGCCACCCACGGCGGCTTCGACGAGGAGAGGCAGGGCCCATGCAGGCTCAGCGCAGGCCACCGCGCACGGAGCGGAGGCAGACCCGGGACGACCGGACCGGCGGCGGAATGACCGGGGCGGCCACGCCACTGACGATCTGGGCGGCCGCCGTACTGCTCGGCCGGATCGGTGCCGGCGACGACGACGTCGAGGACGAACGGCACATCCTGCGCGGCATCGAGTGATCCCGGCCGCGCGGCTCAGAGCCAGCCGCGCCGCTTGAAGATCACGTAGAGGGTGCCGCAGACCAGCAGCATCAACAGCAGCGCGAAGAGGTAGCCGAAGCGCCAGTTCAGCTCCGGCATGTGGACGAAGTTCATGCCGTACACGGTGCCGATGAGCGTGGGAGCGAAGAGGATCGCCGCCCAGGAGGACACCTTCTTCAGCTCCTCGTTCTGGCTGTAGCTGGCCGCGGTGAGGCTGCGCATCTCCTCGTTCTGCTGCTGCGAGACGAGGGTGGCGTTGACGGTGAGGATGTTCTGCAACAGGTGCCGGAAACCGTCCACCCGCTCCACCACCTGGGTCAGGTGGTCGGTCACGTCGCGCAGGTAGCGGCGCAGCTCCTCGTCGGCGCTGGCGCTGCCGGCGCCGTCGGCCAGCGCGTCCAGCACGCTGAGCAGCGGGCGGGCGGCCCGCTGGAACTGGATGACCTCACGGCTGAGCCCGTAGATGCGGCGGCTGGCGTTCGGGTCGCCACCGAACACCTGGGTCTCGATCTCGTCGATGTCGTTCTCCAGTCCGGCCACCACCGGCGCGTACCCATCGACGACCTGGTCGAGGATCGCGTACAGGACCGCCTCCGGCCCCCGGGCGAGCATCTGCGCCTCGGTCTCCAGCCGCCGCCGCACCGCGGCCAGGTCGGGCGCCTCACCGTGTCGGACGGTGACCACGAAGCCCGGGCCGATGAACAGGTGCAGCTCGGAGAACTCGACCTCCTCCCGGAGGTCGTCGTAGCGGGCGGCGCGCAGCACCACGAACAGGGTGTGCCCGTACCGCTCCAGCTTGGGCCGCTGGTGGGCGTTGATCGCGTCCTCGACCGCCAGGTCGTGCAGCCGAAACTCCCGGGCCAGCGAGGTGATCTGCTCGATGTCGGGCCGGTACAACCCGATCCAGGCCATCGCGCCGTCCCGCTCCTGGAGGCAGCGGTACGTCTCGGCGAGGCCGGACGGCGAGGCGAACCGGTGCCCCCGGATGTAGACCGCGCTGTCCACCAGGCCGCCGTGGGACGCGGCGGGCGACTCCGCGGACGGCGCCACACCGACCCTCGTCTCGTACTCGTCGAGTTGGCGGCCGAAGCCACCACCCGGGCGGAAGCGACGGCCGCCGACCATGCCCTGTCCCCTCCCCCGGTGCCGTTCCAGCCAGCCCGGGGCGCTGCTTCCCCCTGTCCTCTGCCCTGAAACCGGCAGTGGCGTCGGCTGGGTTCCACACCGGCGGACGGGGCGACCGGTCGGGCGGATACCCACGGTGACCGTGGGCGGGATGACGGGGGACGCGAGCACCGTGAGCGTGGTCATATCGACTGGACGATCCACCCGTTCCTGCTGTTAGCCTCGGCGCAGGTCATGAGCGCCAGCGCGAAGCCCCGGCTCGCTGGCCGGCAACCCTCCTCCGCGGTGGGGTGCCCCGGGTGAAGACCAGGCACCGGCAGGACGTCGGTGCAAGCGTGGCCTGGCACCCAGGTCAGCACAGACCCGGGAGAACCATGCGCATCCTCAGCACCACCCCACCGACCGACGTCGCGGACTCCCGCACCGGTCGACCCTCGCCCGCACTGATCCGGCGACGGCACGTGGACATGATGCGAATGTGCAGCGCCGCCTGTCGCGGCATCGCGCTCTAGCACCCTCTTCCCAAGCTCCTTTCCACCGGTACGCCCATCGGGCGCGCCGTCGGTGGCGCACGTCCGTGCGCGCCGAGACACCACCCTTCGGAGACACCAGTGCGATTCCTTTCTGCCCTGACCCGCGCCGCCGCCCTGGGCGCGGCCACGATCCTGGCCGCCACCGCCCTGACCGCCTGCGGCGACGACAGCTCGTCCGACGCCACCGCCAACCCGTACGGCCTGGCCCAGACGGGTGTGCTGCGCGCCGGAACGCTGACCGACGCCCCGCCGAACGTGTACCTCAAGGACGGCAAGTTCACCGGCTTCGACAACGACCTGCTGACCGCCGTGGCCGGCAAGCTCGGCCTCACTGTCGAGTTCGTCGGCACCGACTTCTCCGCGCTGCTCAGCCAGGTCAACAACCGCAAGTTCGACGTGGGCAGCTCCTCGATCACCATCACCGAGGCCCGCAAGAGGACAGTCGACTTCGGCGACGGCTACGACTTCGGCTACTTCGGCCTGGACGTCCCGGCCGGCTCGCCGATCACCGGCTTCGACCAGCTCGCCGGCAAGCGGGTAGTGGTGGTGCAGGGCACCGTCCAGGACGACTACGCCACCGGCAAGCAGCTCGACCCGGTGCGGGTGCCCGACTACAACGGTGCGATCAACCAGCTCAAGGCGGGCACCGCCGACGCCTGGATCGCCCCGGCGGAGATCGGCGAGAAGTCGGCCACCGACAGCAACGGCAAGATCACCGTGGCGGCCAAGCAGCTCAGCCCGGCACCGACCGCGTACGCCGTGGCCAAGGGCAACGACAAGCTGCGCGAGGCGCTGAACAAGGGCCTCGACGAGGTCATCGCCGATGGCACCTGGAGCCGGTTGCAGGCGCAGTACTACCCGGGCCGGCCGATCCCGGCGGACTTCACGCCGGGCAGCGGCACTGTGAAGGCCCCGTCCGCGTCGGTGTCGGCTGTGCCGACAGAGCCGTCGGCGTCCGCGTCGACCGCGTCCTGAACCGGTGACGAGCGAGCGGGGCGGTAGGAGGAGCGACCGATGGATCCGTTGAGCACCCTGTGGGAGACCTTCTTCGACTGGGACGCCATGCGCGAGGCGCTGCCCGAGATGCTGACCGTCGGGTTGCCCAACACGCTGATCCTGGCGGTCTCCGCCGCCCTGCTCGGCTCGGTGCTGGGCCTGCTGCTGGCCGTCGCCGGGATCTCCCGCAGCCGCTGGCTGCGCTGGCCGGCGCGGGTCTACACCGACGTGTTCCGAGGGCTGCCGGCCGCGGCGACGATCCTGCTGATCGGCGTCGGGCTGGCCCCGCTGGGCATGCAGGTCTGGGGGCCCGATCCCTACCCGTTGGGCATCCTGGCGCTGTCGCTCATCGCCGCCGCGTACATCGGGGAGATCTTCCGCTCGGGCATCCAGTCCGTGGAGGCCGCCCAGTTGGAGGGCGCCCGGGCGCTCGGCTTCTCCTGGGCCGACGCGATGCGGCTGGTGATCATTCCGCAGGGCATCCGGCGGGTGTTGCCGGCCTGGGTGAACCAGCTCATCGCGCTGATCAAGGACTCCAGCCTTGTCTACTTCCTCGGCCTGGTGGCCAGCCAGCGGGAGCTGTTCCGGATCGGGCAGGACTACGCGGCGACCACCGGCAACGAGTCGGCCCTGCTGCTGGCGGGGCTCTGCTACCTGGCGTTGACCGTCCCGCTGACGCACGTCGTCAACTGGATCGACAGGCGGCTGCGCAACGGCCGGCCGGCCACCGCGTCGACCGAAGAGGACGACGACGTCACGTCGTACGCCGCGACGGAAGGAGATCGGCGATGACCGCCACCACGACGACCTCGGTCAGCCTCGACGTACGCGATGTGCACCTCGCCTTCGGGCCGAACCGGGTGCTGCGCGGCGTCGACCTCTCGGTGCCCCGGGGCGCGACGGCCTGCGTCATCGGGCCGTCCGGGTCGGGCAAGTCCACCCTGCTGCGCACCATCAACCGGCTGATCGAACCGGACCGGGGCGACGTGCTGCTGGACGGGCGCAGCGTGCTGGGCGACGACCCGGACGCGCTGCGGCAGCGGGTGGGCATGGTGTTCCAGCAGTTCAACCTCTTCCCGCACATGAGCGTGCTGCGCAACGTCACGCTGGCGCTGCGCCGGCTGCGCAAGCTCGGTGCGGACGAGGCGGAGAGCGTCGCCCGGGCCCAGTTGGAGTTGGTGGGGCTGGCCGGCAAGGCGAACTCCCGGCCGGCGCAGCTCTCCGGCGGTCAACAGCAGCGGGTGGCGATCGCCCGCGCGCTGGCGCTGCGGCCCGAGGTGATGCTCTTCGACGAGGCCACCTCGGCGCTCGACCCGGAGTTGGTCAAGGGCGTCCTCGGGGTGATGGCCGACCTGTCCGCCGCCGGCATGACCATGGTGGTGGTGACCCACGAGATGGGCTTCGCCCGGCAGGTCGCCGACACGGTCGCCTTCATGGACCGGGGGGTGGTGCTGGAGGCCGGCCCACCCGAGGCGATCTTCGAGCGGGCCGAGCATCCGCGGCTTCGCCGGTTCCTCGACCAGGTGCTCTGAGCCCTGGTCGGACGGCCGCCGACGATCACTCGTTGGGTCCGCGCCCCAGCAGCCGGATCTCCTCGTTGTCCAACGCGGCCTGGAGTTCCTGGAGCACCAGGTCGTCGATCTCCCGGTTGTCGCGCAGCCGGGTGACCTCCCGCCTCTTGTGGGCGAGGACGCCGAGGCGCAGTCGGCGTTCCAGCCGGCGCTCCTCGGCGGTGTTCCCACAGCTCTCGTCGAGGTCCTCCAGATGCCGCCGGTACTCGGCCTCCAGCCGGCGCACCGATTCATCCTGGGCACCGATCTCCGCGGCGACCTGGGGAAGAGCGGCCAGGCCCACCTCGGTGGCCCGCCGCCGGGCGTTGCGGGCCTCGTCGACGCGTTGCGGGTCGCCGCTCAGCCCGGCCCAGCGCACCACCAACGGCAGGGTGGTGCCCTGAAGCAGCATGATCAGCACGATCACCAGCGCGGTGACGAAGATGATCAGATCGCGTTCGACCACCGGTTGACCATCGACCATCACCGTCGGGACGGCCAGGGCGGCGGCCAACGACACCGCGCCCCGGAAACCGGACCAGCCCGCGACGGTCCCCACCCGCCAGGCGGACGGTCCCTGGCTCGGGTCCACCATCCGGCGGCGCCGCAGCCGCGCCGACTGCGCGGTCAGGTAGATGAAGAGCAGCCGGGTGCCGATCACGACCAGGGTGACCACCAGCACGATCACCAGAGCCCGCTCGGGCGAGGTGCTGGTGATGCTCCGCACCGACCGGGGAATCTGCGTGCCGAGCAGGACGAACAACCCGCCGTTGATCAGGAACGTGGTCAGGTCCCAGAACGCGTACGCCAGCACCCGGGACCGGGCGCGGATCACCCGTGGGCCGGCGTAGGCCAGCACCAGGCCGGCGACCACCACCGCCAGCACACCGCTGGCGTGCACAGAGTCGGCGAGCAGGAAGGCGCCGAACGGGGTCAGCACGCTGAGTGCGCCCTCGCGCAGCGGATCGTCGAGCCGCTTGCGGATCAGCACCACGGCGGCCCCCACCAGCAGACCGGCGACCACGCCGCCGACGCTGGCGCCGACGAACTCCTCGCCGACACCCAGCACGCCCGGCTCGTCGCTGTGGCTGAGCAGAGCCACGGCCACCGCGAAGACCACCAACGCGGTGCCGTCGTTGATCAGGCTCTCCGCGTGCAGGGTGGTGAGCAGCTTCCGGGGCAGCCGCTTGGCCAGGCCGGTGACCGCGGCGGCGTCGGTCGGCGCGAGGACCGCGCCGAGCACCCAGGCGGCGGCGGGGTTTACGCCGAGCGCCTGCGCGGCGAACGACACAGTGACCATGGTGAGCACCACCAGCACCACGGCGAGCAGCCCGATCACCGGCAGGTTGGCCCGGATCTCGCGCAGGCTGATGGTGAGGCTCTCCCGGTACAGGATCGCCGGCAGGAAGATCAGCAGGACCAGGTCGGGTTCCAGGGTGACCTCGGACAGCGGCGGCGTGAGCCCGAGCAGTACGCCCAACGCGATGAGCAGGACCGGCGGGGCGACCCGGTACCGGCCGCCGAGGGTGGTGCCGACGAGGACGGTGACGCCGAGCACCACGATCAGGATGAGCGCCTCCACGCGTACACCCCCTCGGACCACGGCCGACGGTGGACGCGCCGGTGGTTCCATCTGACCGCACCCGCCGGTGGGTTCCGGCGGAAACCGGCAAGTCGCTGGGCAGCCCGAGCGCGGGGGCAGTGTCGTGTGGCACCAGAAGGGGAACCGGAGAGCTACGCGATACCTCTCCGCATGGGTCGTGGTTCCGCCGTGCGCCCGACGGCGCTCAGGTTGGGTCGTCGCCGCGGACACGTGCGGTGAGCACCCGGGCGGTACGGCGGTACGCGGTGGCTTCCTCGTCGCGGCCCAGCGCAGCGGCCAGATCCGCGAGATGCCCGGCCACCGGACCGATGGTGATCACCCCGCTGCCGGCTGCCAGTTCGGCGGCGGCCGGGCGGAGCGCGGCGGCGACGCGTTCCATGGTCGGCCGGTCGCCGATGGCGAGCGCCGCCCGAGCGGTGAGGCAGAACCGCACCTCCCGCAGCAGGTCGTGCGGCCCGTCCGGCAGGGCCCGCAGCGCCGCCCGGGTGGCACTGCGGTCGCCGGCGGCGGCGAGCAGCAGTGGTCGGACCCAGGGCTCGTGCGGGCCCCAGTCCAGCCGCGCCCAGTCCTCGTCGTCCGGCCCGGGAATCGGTCGCCCACCGGGTACCAGCCGGGCGTCACCTACCAGTGAGTCGTTGCTGACGGTGTCGGCCAGTCGCAGGCCGAGCAGGGCCAGCGGGAGCAACCCCTGGGTCAGCCCCGGCATGCCGTCGGCGCTCACCCGGTCGGCAGCCGAGCGGTACGCCTGCGCCGCCGCGTCCGACTGACCGTCGAGGGCCAGCCGCAGCGCGGCGTACCACCGGGTGAAGACACCGACCAACGGCAGCTCGTACCGTTCGGCGAGGCGGTCGGCGGCGCGGGCGTGCTCGTCGGCGGCGGGCCGGTCGGCCAGCGCACAGTTGGCCTGGACCAGGACGAGGTGGCCGAGCACCTCGAAGGTCACCAGGTGGTGCCGGGCAGCCAGGTCGACCAGTTCGAGGCCGATCCGGGCCCGCGCGTCGGCCAGACCCACGCTGTGGAAGGCGTGCATGAAGCGGGCGTTGAGCGCGAAGGCCAACAGCCCGGGATCGCCGATGTCGCGGGCGATTGTCTCGGCCTCGGCGGCGGCGCGGCGTCCACGATCGGTGGTGGTGCCGCGCAGCTCCAGCGCGAGGGTACTCAGCAGCCGGCTGCGCTGCGCCGAGCCGACCGGGCCGAGGGCGGTCAGGGCGTGTTCGGCGGCTCGGACGATGTGCCCGGAGAGCAAATCGTCGTCGTTGCGCGTCCAACTGGCGGGCACGTCGAAGCCAGCCAGGGCCTCCTGGATCAGGAGGGGGTCGCCGGTGGACTCGGCGACGGTGATCGCCTCGGCACGCCGTAGCCGCGCCTCGGCCAGCCGGCCCGTCACGGCCAGCGCTCGTCCCAGGCCGAGCAGCGCGGTCACCCGTCCACGCGGCGCGACCCCGCCGGCGCGGTCGTACGCCTCGATCGCCTGGCCCCACAGGCGGGCCGCCTCGTGGGGGTTGCCGCCCCGTTCGGCCCGCTCGGCCGCCACCTGGGCGTACGTCGACGCCTCGGCGGCGTGGACCGGCCCGCCGGCGCGCAGCAGGTGGTACGCGAGGGCCGCCGGCTCGACGGGTTCCCGCTGTCGCAGCACCTCGGCGACGGCCGCGTGCCAGGCGGCGCGGCGCGGCGCGGACAGGTCGGCGTAGAGCGTGTCGCGGACCAGGATGTGGGTGAAGCGCAGCCGCCCGTCGGACTCCCGTTCGGTGAGGAACCCGGCCGCCAGTGCGCGGTCCACGGCGTCCAGCGCTGTCGTCGGGTCACCGGCCAACACGCCCAGCACGTCCGGGTCGAGGTCCCGGCCGAGCACTGCCGCCTGCCGCAGCACGGTACGGGTCGAGGCGGGTAGCTGCGCCAACCGGTGCCGGATCACGTCGCGGACCCCGGGCGGCACGGCGGCCAACCCCGCCTGCCCCGTGCTCGCGTACAGCTGGGCCAGCTCGCGGACGAAGAACGGGTTACCGCCGCTGCGCTGGTGGATCGACCGGGCGGTGGCCGGGTCCAGTTCCGCCCCGACGATGGCGCCGGCCAGCTCGCCGGTCGCCGACGCGGGCAGGCCGGCGAGATACTCCCGGACCGGCTCCAGCCCGGCGGCGCGGGCCAGGGTGGCGGTCAGCTCCGGGCTGATCTCGGTGGCCCGGTAGGTGGCGAGGATCAGCACCGGCCCGCTGGCCGGCTGTGGGCCGGTGAGCAGTGCGGTCAGCAGGTCCAGGGTGTCACCGTCGGCGCGGTGCAGGTCGTCGAGGACCAGCAGGACCGGCTCCCGGTCGGCGACCGCCGCGATCAGCGAGGCCACGGCGCGGTGGCGACGGAACCGCCCGGTGGCGGGGTCGACCGCACCGCCAGTCGAACCATCTTCCGGGTCGGCGGCGCCGGCGGCGGGGGGCCCGGCGAGCGTGTCGGTGATCTGGGTCCACGGCCACGCTGGCGGGGCGCCCTCGTACTCCGGGCTGTGTCCCCACGCCGTGGTCCAGCCCTCGGCGGCGAGTCGACGGGTCAGGGCCTCGGCCAGCGCCGTCTTGCCGGCACCCGGGTCGCCGCTGAGCAGGGCGAGCGTGGGCTGGCGGTGCCGGGACGCGGCCTCGGCGGCTCGCCGCAGCCGTTCCAGCTCCGCGTCGCGGCCGACGAACGGGCGCTGCTCCGCCTGGACGGGTCGTACGGTTTCCCCGAGGCCGGAGGTGACGGCCCGTCCGAGGGCCGGGGCGAGGTGCGGTGCCTGGGCCAGGATGTCGGCTTCCAACTGTCGCAGCTCGGGCCCCGGGTCCACGCCCAGCTCGGTCACCAGGACGTGACGGGCCTCCCGCAGTGCGGCCAGCGCGTCGCCCTGCCGGCCGGCGCGGTACCGGGCCGTCGCGAGCAGCCGCCAGGCGTCCTCGCGCAGCGGATGGCTGGCCAGGTGTGCCGGTAGGTCCGCGGCGGCGTCGTCCGGTCGGCCCACCGCCAGGAGCGCCTCGGCCCGTCGCTCGACGGCGAGCATCCGCAGCTCGTCCAGCCGGTTGATCTCCGCGACCGCCCAGGACTCGTTGGCGCAGTCGGCGTACGCGGGCCCGCGCCAGAGCCCGAGCGCCGCCTCCAGCGCGGCCAGGGCCGGCGCGGGACGCCCGGCCACCAGCAGCCGGGCCGCCTCGCCGACAGCAGCCTCGAACTGTCCTGCGTCCACGGCGTCCGGGGCGGCCTTCAGCGCGTACCCGGGCGGCTCGGTGACCAGGATCCGGGGTGGCTGGCGGGGTGGTCGATCGGGCTCCAGGGCCCGGCGCAGGTCGGCGACGAAGGTCCGGATCGCGCCCACCGCGCCGTCGGGCGCTACCTCCCACAGGTCGTCGACGAGACGATCCACCGGCACCACCCGACCGTGGGCGATCAGCAGCCGGCCCAGCACCAGGCGCTGCCGGTGTCCCCGCAGCGGGACCGGGCCGCGCTCGGTCGCGGCGGTCACCGGCCCGAGTACGCCGAAGGTCACCGCGACGGGCGCCGTCAGCTGCCTGGTCATGGCATCAATCTAGGCCTGCGGCCCGGCCGGCACTGATCCGACGCTGACCGGCTGCTGATCACCTCCGGGCAGGCTCGGTGAGGTAGGACGGCGACGGGCCACCGCCCCCGCCAGCACTGCTCACCAGGAAGGTTCCCCGTGGACCCCAAGATCAACGGATTCGCCTACCGACGCGTCACCGTCGCCGACGGGGTGACGCTCAACGCCGCCGTGGGCGGCTCCGGGCCGGCGATCGTGCTGCTGCACGGCTTTCCGCAGACCCACCTCATGTGGCGGCACGTCGCCGCCGATCTGGCCGCCGACCACACGGTCATCTGCCCCGACCTGCGCGGCTACGGCGACAGCGACAAGCCCCTCGACACCGACGGCACCGGGTACGCCAAGCGCACAATGGCCGCCGACATCGTGACGCTGGCCGGCGCGCTCGGTCACGATCGGTTCGCGTTGGCCGGGCACGACCGGGGCGCCCTGGTCGCGTTCCGCGCCGGCCTCGACCACCCGGCGGCGATCAGTCAGCTGGCCCTGCTCGACGTGCTACCCACCCTGGACATGTGGGACGTGCTGCACGGCGCCAGCGCCGCCGTGGCGTTTCACCTCTATCTGATGGCGCAGCCGCCCGGCCTGCCCGAAGAGCTGATCGCCGGCAGCCCGGACGCCTTCTTCGGTCACTTCCTGGACGTCTGGACCCGTGATCCGAGCGCCCTGCCGGCGGAGGTGCGGGCCGCGTACCTGCGCGCGTCCCGCGACGCCGTTCCCTCGATCGTCGCCGACTATCGGGCGTCCGCCGGGATCGACGTGACCCACGACGCCGCCGACCGGACGGCCGGCAACCGGCTGCGGATGCCGGTGACGGTGCTCCAGCAGGACTGGGGCGCGGCGCTGGGCTACGACGCGGCGGCGGTGTGGCGGGCCTGGGCGCCGGACCTGGACCACCAGACGGTCACCTGCGGACACTTCATGGCGGAGGAGGCCCCGGCGGAGGTGCTCCGGGCGTTGCGCGCCCTGCTCGTCCGTTGATCGATCGGCGACCCGGCCACCGCTGTCACCCTGGGCAAGATATCCGACACTTGCCGTCACCGGCTGGCCGCGCGGCCGGGTCGCCGCGTCTCATCCGCCCCATGCCTCGAGAACCGTCCAGCAATGGGCCCTGACCTGCGGTAATGCGACGTTACACGAGGTGGACGGCAACCGGTCATCGGTGATACACAGGCAGATACCGGCAGCCAACGACGTCGAGTCGCTCCATCTTCTCGCCCAACGACCGTCCACAGGCAACGCACCACTGGGCTTCGCCGCACGGACCGCAGCTCGACAGTCGCGACCCACCGAACGGCACTGGTCCACCTGGTGCTGCCGGACGCCGGTCCTCGACCAAGGAGTTGCCGTGGGAAACCTACGAATCCGATCCCGCCACCAGCCGTACGAGATCGCTGTCCTGGCCGCTGCACCGCTCTGCGGCATTCTGATGATGGCCCTCGACGTCCGGCCGACGTCAGTACAGACGTCGATGCCGCATCCCATCCAGGTCGCCTGGGAGTTGGGTCTGGTCGCGGTGGGCGTGGGTGGACTACTGGGCATCCTCTGGCCCGGCCGGCTCTCCACCGGGCTCGGCCTCGAACTCGCGTCGGTGCTGGTGCTCGGCACGCTCACCGGCATGTACGTGGTGGCCCTGTTGACCATGTCGGGTCGAAATTCCATCGTCGCCACGTCGTTCGTGATGGCGGTGACGGTCGGGTCGCTCTGGCGGGCCGCGCAGATCGCCATCGACCTGCGTCGCCTGGCCCGAGCGTGTGAATTTGTGACCTACGAACAGTTGCAGGCAGGTGTCACGTGATTACCGCACCCGCGCCGGCTGCACCGCATTGGGTGCAGGTGGCGCTCAGCGTGCTCGGCATCCTCGGCGGAGGCACCGGCCTGGCCGCCATCGCCACCGTCGTGGTGCAGCGCGGCAAGTTCAAGGCCGATGCCGCCGACACGCTCACCGAGGCCGCCCTCACGCTCGTGCAGCCGTTGCAGACGCGGATCACCCAGTTGGAGGGCGAGGCGTTCAGCGCCCGGTCCGAGCTGGGCATGCTCCGCGAGCAGGTCAACCAGTTGCAGTTCGTGGTCCGGGTGCTCACTCGGACGCTGGACCGCTGGCGCGCCGCGATTCGTGCCCCCGACGCCACGCTGCGCAAGGTCCGAGCGACGGTGGCGGAGTCCGACCGGATTCCCGGGATGGACCGTTGACCGCAGTGGCGTCCCCGCACCGCCCGACCCCTGGCCGGCAGGCTCAGCCAGCGCCACGAAGGCGTTCGGAGAGTTCGCGCACCGCCGCCCGGAACTCGGGGTCGGTCTCGCCCGGATGGTGGCCCCGCAGCGGCGGCGCAGACCGCTCCCCCAGCGCGGGCAGCAGGTTCGCTGGGTCCCGCAACCGCCGGTCGACCTGGCCCGCCGGATCGGCCGGGTCCGGGGGCGGATCGCCGGGGCGGTGCGCGGCGAAGATCCAGCCGCCGACCGGGTCGGTGTCCCGCCAGAGGTTGAGCCACCGCCACTCGACCCGCTCCCCCACCTCACGCAGCACCTCCTCGTTGAGATAGGCCGGAAAGAGCCGGGCGTACAGGCGATCCAGCGGTGACCCGTAGGTGAGCAGCGCGACCCGTTGACGTACGCGCGGGGGCAGCCGCAGCACCGCGAGAGCGAGCAGCGCGGACCCGTGGCTGTGCCCGCAGAGCAACACCCCGACGTGCCGTTCGGTCAGTTGGCTGATCCGGTCGGCCAGTTCCGGCACCGCGCGGTCGGCGTAGCTCGGTGGTGCGAACGGGTGCGCGGCCCGGGGCCAGAAGGTGCCCAGGTCCCACAGGATGCCGACGTGCCGGCGGAACCACGCGGTCCGATAGGCGAACACGCCGCCGGTCAAGAGCGTGAGCAGCAGCGCGGCGAGAAGGTAGCTGCCCCCGCTGAGCCCCATCTGGACGGCGTCGGCCGGCAGCCCGAGCAGTTGCCGGGTCAACTCCTCCGGTTCGCGCCCGGTACGCCCCACCAGACTCGTGGCCAGTCCGACCACCGCGAGCGCCGCGTACGTGGCGGCCAGCAGACCCAACCACTCGGTGAACCGCGCCCGGGCGACGGCCTTCGTCGCCAGCCGCAGCCGGCCGACCGCCTCCGGCGGCACGACCGGGAAGTCACTGGTGGTGATCGCCGCCGCCGCACGCCGCCGGCGCCGCAGCGACACCACTGACAACGCGCCACACAGCAGCACCGCCGCGACCACGTGCATGAAGAAGGCCAGCAGCGTCCAGCGGTACGGCGACGGTGGCCCATCGTCACCGCGGTAGCCACCGAGCAGCTCCCCCGTCTGGTAGACGAGGCCGGCGGAGAGCGCGCCGGTCAGGCCGACCGCGAGGGCGGCGAGGACCGCCGCACCCAGGCCACCCGGCAGCGCGGACCGGCCGCCCACCCGACCGCGCTGCCACAGCACCACCGCGCTGAGCAACACCAGCAACGTCATCTGGCCGAACAGCGCCACACCCGCGAGCCCGCCGTAGCCGGGAAGCCCCGCCGCCGACGACCAGTCGCGCCGGTCGCTCGCCACGGTGGCGAGGGTCGCCACGCTCAGGACGGCCGCCACGACGCCCGCCGTGCGGGCGGTCCAGGTGGCCGTTAGCGCGGTCGCCGCCCGGTCGATCAGTCCCGGAGCGGCGAGCAGACCGACGCAGGTCAGCAACACCGCCACGCTGAGCGCCAGCAGCAGCGTCGTGGAGAACGTCGCGCCGCCGGCGCGACGGGCCGTGAGCAGCACGACATCGAGTACGGCGAGGGCGGCGGCCACGTGGATCGCGCGCAGCCGGTGCACCAGGGGCTCCACGGCCCACAGTGGGTTGTCGGCCGGGCCGGACCGACGGGTGCCGAGGAGGCGCAGGACCGCTATGGCGGCGATCGGCAGGAACGCCAGCACGGCCAGGCGCTGCCCGACGTGCCGGCCGTCGAGCCCGGACATGGTGTCGAAGGGCGGGCGGCAGCGGGCCGCGCCGAGACACTGCCAGGCGAGCAGGTCGAGGGCGACTCCGGCGATGGACACCACGTACAGCACTGTGAGGTTGAGCGCGAGGAGCCGACACAGCACGCTGACCGCGGCGGCGCGGCGGCGGCCGGTGGGGCGCATCCACACGGCCACGTTGCTGAGCATGAACGGCAGCAGGAAGACCATGGCCAGGGTACGGCCGACGGTGCCCGAGGGCAGGTCTCCCCAGCGGTACGCCTCCAGGGTCACCTCGTCCGGGGCGACGCCGTCCGACCGGGTGGCGCGGTGGAAGCCCCCGCTGCCGTCGCCGGCGACCTGCCGGACCTGCGGCTGGTCGAGGATGACCGTCGGGTCCGCCCCGGACACGCCGTGCACCCGCAACTCCACCACGTCGTGTCGTCGCGGTTGGTCGCTGCGCTGCGGTCTTCCCTCAGGCATCGGCGGAGCTATCCGGGTCGCCGCTGGTTGACTGGGTCGCTCTTCCCGGAGTGGCGGATGAACCGCCGCAGTCCCGGCATCGCGTCGAACAGGACGATCAGCACCAGCACCCCGGCGACGACTGCGCTGTTGACCAGTTGCGGAGACCGCACGGTGGCCAGCCCGCCCACGATGATGGCCGGCACACCGACCAGACGCGCCCAGGGCCAACTGCCGTCGACCACCGCCGCGAGCAGGATCCGGGCGGTCAGGAACAACGCGGGGCCGATGACGCCCACGGTCGTCTGCCCCGTTTCGCGTTCTCCCGGATGGTCGATCGTCATCTCCATGGCCACCGAGGTGGCCAGCACACCGGCGATCATGACGAGGTGCAGGTAGCCCGCCATCAGCGTCAACTTGCTGCCGGGCGGGCCCTCCGCCTCGATTCTGGCGCCCAGCCGCCCGCCGGCGGGCACCAGATAGAGCCGGGCGAGGGCCACCGCGGTCACGAACGCCAGGGCGAAGGCCACCGTGCTGTCCCGGTCCAGCCCGGACCCGCTGTAGGTGACGCCGGCGATCAGGATCAGCTCACCCAGGGCGATGATGAAGATCTGTTGGTACCGCTCGGAGAGGTGTCTGCCGTTCACCTGGAGTTCGGGCCAGGTGCTGCGCCCGAGCCGCGGGAACGGCCAGCGCAGCCGGGCCAGGGAGTACTCCAGCACGAGTGCGACCGCCCAGAGCGCCTCCCGGGCCGGGGCGACGGCCGCCCCGACCACCCAGAGCACGCCGGAGATCGCGAACCAGACCGCCACCCGCAGGCTGCGCACCTGTAGCGGGTGCCCCCGCAGGGCGGGGATCAGGATGGCCGCCCGACCCAGGTGGATGGCCACGTAGGCGACGGCGAACACCATGGCGTGCCGGTCGAACACGGTGGGTACGGCCGCGGCCATCAGCAGGCCGCCGAACATCGTCCAGAGCAGCAGGGTGACGATCAGCGGAGCCCGGGGCTCGAACCAGTCCGCCGACCAGGCGGTCACGAACCACACCCACCAGAGCGCCGCCAACATCAGCAGCACCTCGAAGCCGCCGTTGAGGCTGGGGTCGTCGAGCAGCGCCCGGGACAACCGGGTCAGCGCGAAGATGAACGCCAGGTCGAAGAAGAGCTCCAGGAACGACGCCTTCCCCGGGTTCTCCCGCCGAAGCAGCAGCCGTCCCGGAAGCCTGCCCGCCATCGCCATCCTTCCCCGGCCCGCGGCTGCCACCGCCGCCCCAGTCGTACCACCCGGACTGCCGGGCCCGGGTCGGTTCCGCCGAGCCCGGGCCGCCGTTGTCAGCGGCCAGCGGTGACGCCGCGCTAGGAGATCAGGTCGGACGCCACGGTCCAGAGCCGCTCGGCGTTGCCCGGGTCGACCGCGTACGCGGCCACGCCGCTGTAGTCGGCGGGCCGCTCGGTGACGACCGGAGCCTCGGCGCAGTCCTCGAAGTAGCGACCGCCGACGCCGTCGAGCAACGGGGATGCCGCGAGCAGCACCGAGGTCGCGGCGCCCTGTTGCGGGGTCTTGTGCATTTCCTTCGGCGACTTGAGCCCGCCGGTGTGCTTCTGCAACCCGGTGGCGATCGCGCCCGGGTTCAGCGCGTTGGAGTAGATCCCCTGGTCGGCCCAGCGGCGGGTGGCTTCCACGGCGAGCAGGGCCTCGGCGCTCTTGGACTGCCCGTAGGCCAGCAGCGGGTCGTAGGGCCGGAACGCGAAGTGCAGGTCGTCGAAGATGACCGGGGAGAAGAGGTTGCCGCTGGAGCTGACCGACACCACCCGGGCGCCGCCGGCCGCGGCGAGGGCGTCGTGCAGGCCGACGGTCAACGCGAAGTGCCCCATGAAGTTGGTGGCGAACTGCATCTCCCAGCCTTCGGCGGTGCGCTCCAACTCGGGCAGCGCCATGATCCCCGCGTTGTTGACAAGGATGTGCAGCGGCTGGTCCCAGCCGGCGACGAACTGGCGTACCGACGTCTGGTCGGCGAGGTCCAGCTCGCGGACGGTGACCCGCTGCGCGCCGATGCCGGCCGCGATGTCGGCGGCGGCCTGCTCACCCGCCGCGACCCGGCGGACCCCGAGCACGACCTCGGCGCCGGCGGCGGCGAGCGAACGGGCCGTCTCGATGCCGATGCCGGCGGCGCCGCCGGTGATGATGGCCCGCTTGCCGCTCAGGTCCACCCCGGCGATGACCTCGTCGGCGGTCGAGGCGAAACCGAAGGGGGTCGTGATGCGCTCTGTCATTGCTGTCCCGTCTCTCGATCACGCTTACTCCGACACTGTCACCCCGGTGGCAGGCGCTAGCCGGTTCCCTGTTTTTCCTGGTAGTGGCAGGACCAGGCTGGGCGGTCGGTGGCGGCTCCTACGATGGGCGGGTGAGCGCGGCCGGCCCGCTGGGCGAATACCTGCGTGCCCGGCGCGAGCTGATCGGGCCGGGCGACGTCGGCCTGCCCGCGCACGGCCGTCGGCGGGTGCCTGGCCTGCGCCGCGAGGAGGCGGCCCTGCTCGCCGGCATCAGCGCCGACTACTACCTGCGGTTGGAGCAGGGGCGTGACCGGCACCCGTCGACGCAGGTGGTCGAGGCGCTGGCCCGCGCGTTGAGGCTGGACGCGGACGCCGCGGCACACCTGCACGGCCTGGCCCGGCCGGTGCCTCCGCGCCGGGTGGCGCGCCCCTCGGAGCGGGTGCCGGTGGGCATCCGGCAGTTGGTCGGCTCGTGGGCGGAGACGCCCGCCTTCGTGCACGGTCGACACCTGGACGTGCTGTTCGCCAACCCCGCCGCGACCGCGCTGGCGCCGATCTTCACCGCCGGGGTGAACCTGCTGCGCGCGGTCTTCCTCGACCCGAGCGTGGCGGCGCTCTACCCGGCTCTGACGGCGGTCGCGGCCAACGCGGTGGCCGGCCTGCGCGCACAGGTCGGCCCCGACGTGGACGATCCCCGCCTCGTCGAACTGGTGGAGGAGTTGACGGCCGGCAGCGAGCGGTTTCGGCGGTTGTGGGCCCGGCACGACGTCGCGGCCCGTGCGGGCGGCGGGGTGCGGGTGTTCCAGCACCCGGAGTTGGGCGAGTTGGCGCTGCGCTACGAGAAGCTCTCGATCAGCGGCACCAACCAGTCGCTGGTGGTCTATCACGCCGAGCCGGGCAGCCCGTCGGCGCGCTCGCTGGCCCGGCTGGCTCGACGGGCGGCACCGCGCTAGCGTCGCCCTCCCCGGAGCGGGCGGGCTACCGGTCGGCCGCCCGCTCGGCTACCACCACCGAGATCCCGTCGAGAACACGTTGCAGTCCGAACTCGAACGCGTACTCCGGGCCGTACGCGGCGCCGTGCTGCTCGCCGGCCGCGGTGCCGACCCGAGAGGCGATCGGGTAGGCGCCCGGCTTCAGGAAGGTCTCCAGCCAGGGCGCGTGCGACTGCCACCACTGACCGTCGGTCATGCCGGTCTCGCGCTCCAGGTCGACCACCTCGGACGCGGCCCGGGCGGCGCTCTTCACGTGACCCAGCACAAGGGTGAGCACCGCGTCGACCTCGACGTCGGTGAGCCCGATGTCGACGATCGCGCCGAGCTCGTAGTCGTACTTGGCTATCAGGTGCGGGCCGAGCACCGGTCGCGTCGTCTCGGCCCGCAGCATCCAGGGATGCCGCTGGTAGAGCGCCAGATTGTCGCGGGCGATCCGTTCCAGCCTGGTCCGCCAGTCGCCGTCGACGGCGGGGCGCGGCATCTCGCCGTACGCGGTGTCGATCATGACGGCGACGAGTTCGGCCTTGCCCGGCACGTAGGTGTAGACCGACATCGTGCCGACCCCCAGCGCCTCACCGACCCGACGCATGGTCAGCGCGTCGAGCCCCTCGGCGTCGGCGATGTCGATCGCGACCCGGACGATCCGGTCGACGCTGAGCGCCGGACCGGCGCTGCGGCTGGTCGGCTCCCGGGTGCGCCAGAGAAGGGCCAGGCTGCGGGCCGGGTCCGCGGTCGCCTTGCGCTCACTCGCCATGGTTCGGCCATCCTAACAACGCGGCCGTACGCCGTACGACCGCGCCGGTCTGCTCCCGGGTGGTCCGCGCGGTCGCGCCACGGCGTGCGTCAGAGCGCCTCGCGGTCGTCGGAGAGCGTCGGACCGGCGGCGGCGGGCACCAGGTGTCGGACCTCGGGTTCCCCGTCGGTCAGCTCCCGGGCCCGTTGCTCGGCCGCGCGGTCCTCACCGGTCAACCGGCCACCGTGCTGACGCAGGTGCTCGTCCCAGGACGGCACCAGATACACCTCGACGAACCGGTCCACCGTCTCGGCCGGGCGGAACAGCCCCCAGCGCATCGCGCCGGTCCGCTGCCGCGCGCCACGCACCAGGTCCATCGCCGCCAGGAACCGTTGGGTCCGCTCCGGCCGGACGGTGTACTGCACGGTCACCAGCACCGGCCCCACAGCCGGGTCCGGCTCGTGCGCCAGGTGCAGTTGCGGCCAGTAGGCCGCCGGTTCGCGGTCCACCGACCGCAGGTCCGGCAACGGCCAGATCCGACTCGTCAGGGTGCCGACAAGCATCAGCGCCGCCGCCGCCAGATACGCGAGGACCAGCCCGGCCATGTCGGCCACCAACCCCCACAGCAGCGCGCCGACGGCCTGCCCACCGGCGAAGCACACCTGGTAGACGGCGAGGCCCCGGGCCCGTACCCAGCTGGGCAAGAAGAGCTGCATCTCGGCGTTGACGTTGGCCAGCACCGTCACCCAGGCCATCCCGGCGGGCAGCAGGGCCAGCAGCACCAGCGGCACAACCCGCACGGTGCCGACCACTGTCAACGCCACTGTGAACAGCGCCCCGGCGATCAGCAGGAGCTGGTTGGCCGACAGCCGGGTACGGATCACGGCCAGCAGCACGCCCCCCGCGATGGCGCCCACGCCGAGGGCTGCCAACAGGACCCCGTACCCGCCGGAGCCCAACCCCAGCCGCCGACTCGCCACCAACGGCAGCAACGCCCACAGCGCGCTGGCCGGGACCACGAAGACCAGCGCACGGCGCAACAGCCGGCGGACGGTCGGCGAGTGGCGTACGTAGCGGCTGCCGGCGCGCAACGCGGCGGCGAACCGCTCGGGCACCTCGACCGCGCGGGCGTTACCGGGCCGCCAGCGCCACAGCGCGTACGCGAAGATCCCGAAGGCGACCGCGTTGATGCCGAAGACCGGGGCGACGCCGGTACGGGCGATCAGCACGCCGGCCACCGCGGGCCCGACCGCCCTGGCCACGTTCACGCTTATCGAACCGAGCGCGGACGCCGACCGCAGTTGGTCCTGCGGCACCAGCTCCGGGATCACCGCCGCCCAGGCCGGCAGGGTCAGCGCCTGCCCGACCCCGAACGCGAAGGTGAGCGTGAGCAGCAGCGCCGGCGGCATTCGGCCGGCGAGGGTGAGCAGCGTCAACGCCACCGCCACCGCCACCAGGAACAGCTGCACGGCGATCAGCAGGTGCCGGCGGTCGAAGCTGTCGGCCAGCACCCCGGCGGGCAACGCCAGCAGCAGCACCGGCAGCAGACTGGCGGTCTGCACCAACGCGACAAGGGTGGAGGCGTTGGAGTGGTTGATCAGCAGCCACTGCGCGCCGACGGTCTGCATCCAGGTGCCGATGTTGGCGGCGAGCAGGGCCAGCCACAGGTTGCGGTAGACCGCCGTACGCAGCGGCGCCCAGGCCGAGGCCGGACGGTCGGCGGGTCCGGCTGCGGCCGTCACCACCGCCCGTCCGCGCGCAGCACGCGCTCACCTGAGACGTAGAGGTCGTCGGGTTCGAGCAGCAGCAACCGGACGACCTCGGTGGCGACCTGTTCGGGCATGGCGTACACCTCGTCCAGGAACTCGGCGCCCACCCGTTCCTGTAGCCGCGTCGGCATCGGCCCGGGATGCAGCTGCATCACCTTGACCCGGTTGCTGTGCTGGGCCTCGGCCAGCGAGTCGACGAGGCTGTTGCCGTAGCTCTTGGTGGCCCGGTAGACGGGGATACCGGGCCGGGGGGCCGCCAGCGCCAGCGCGCCGATGTAGACGACGTTGCCGTGGCCCTGTCGGTGCAGGTGCCGCACCGCCTCCCGCAGCAGGTAGGTGATGCCCAGAACGTTGATCTCCACGGCCCGGCGGATGTGTTCCACCGACAGGTCCCCCAGGTCGCCGCCCGCCCACATGGAGGCGCAGGCCGCCACCCCGTCGATAGTGCCGTAGCGCTCGACCACCTCGGCGAACCCGTCGCGGACCTGCTCGTAGGAGGAGATGTCGCAGACGGCGCCGTCGCAACCCAGCTCGTCGGTCGCGGCGGCGACCTCGGCCGGCACGTCGCCGAACACCACTACCTGATGCTCGTCGACGAGCAGTCGGGCCACCGCGAGGCCGAGGCCGCTGGTCCCGCCGACCACCACGAAGGTTCTGGCACCCATGTCTCTCCAGCCGCCGCCAGCACAGGTCACGCGGGCCGCGTGACGGCGCGTTCTTCCCGTTTCCGGACCCCGCACACCCGTTCCCCGGTAGTGCTGGGCATACCCCGAAGAGTGGATCTGGACGGCTGGGGCACCCGGTCGCTCCCGATTAGCGTCTGCTGCATGACCACGCAACCCCCTTCGCACCTGGCCGAGGCGCTACGCCGCCGCCGCTGGCTGATCTCCGGGTGGCCCTGGCGCGCGCTGGCCTACCTGGTGACCACAGTGCCGATCGCCGGCGTCCTCGGTGTCGGGCTGCTCGTCATCGGCGCGCCCCTGCTGGCCGCCGCCAACGGGCTCCGCCAGCACGGCCGACCGCCGAGCATCGCCCTGATGCTGTTCCTGGCGACCGGCAGCCTCATCCTGTTGGCGTTGGCCCCGCTGGTGAGCTTCCCGGTGGCCGTCGTCGAGCGGTGGCGCGTCGGGCTCGTCGACGGTCGTCCGCTGGCCTCGTCGCCGTGGCCGGGCCTGGTCGCCCGCTACCGCAGCGCCGCGACCTGGCGGGAGGTGGCGTACCTGTTCTGGCTGGGCGGGTTCGCTCCGGTCGCCTACTGGGTGTTCCTGGTGCTGGTGCTGCTGGACCTCGGAATGATCTCCAGCCCCTGGCTGGCCGGCGACGCCAACCAGCCGGTGGTGATCTGGCAGCCGATCGACAGCACCGGCGAAGCCATTCCGTACGCGATCGTGGGGGTGCTGCTGATCCCGGTTCTCTGGTACGCCGTCGGTCTGCTCGCCGCCGTCCAGGCAGCCGTGGCCCGGTGGTTGCTGGCCCACCCGGTGGACGCGGCGGCGCTGCGCGAGGTCACCCGCTCCCGCACCCGACTGGTCGGCGCGTACGAGGCCGAACGCCGCCGCATCGAGCGCGACCTGCACGACGGCGCACAGCCCCGGCTCACCAGCCTCACCCTCCAGCTGGGGCTGGCCCGGCTGGACGTGCCCGAGGACTCCCCCGCCTCCCGACCACTCGCCGTGGCGCACGACCAGGCCCGGGGACTGATGGTGATGCTGCGGCAGTTGGTGCACGGCATCCGCCCGCAGAGCCTCACCGACCTCGGCCTGGCCGGCGCCGTACGCGAGCTGGCCGACGCCGCCACCATCCCCGTCGCTGTGCACGCCGACCTGTACGACGAGCTGCCGGAGATCGTGGAGACCACCGCCTACTTCGTGGTCTCCGAGGCGCTGGGCAACGTGGCCCGGCACGCCCGGGCGACCCACGCCGACGTACGCCTCACCCGGGCCGGCGGTGACCTCGTCGTCGAGGTGACCGACGACGGTCACGGCGGCGCCGACCCGGCCCGGGGCACCGGCCTGACCGGGCTCGCCGACCGGATAGCCGCCGTGGACGGCCGGCTGCTGCTGTCCAGCCCGCCCGGCGGGCCTACGGTGGTGCGGGTGGAGCTGCCATGTCGTCGGTGACCCGGGTGGTGCTCGCCGAGGACGAGGTGCTGCTGCGGGAGGGTCTGGTCGCGCTGCTGACCCGCTTCGACTTCACTGTGTGCGCGGCCGTCGGCTCCGCACCGGACCTGCTGGCGGCGGCCCGCGACCACCAACCGGACCTGGTGCTGACCGACATCCGGATGCCGCCGGGCCGCCGCGACGACGGGCTGCGCGCGGCCGTCGCGCTGCGCGCCGAGCGACCTGACCTCCCGGTCGTGGTGCTCAGCCAGTACGTGCAGACCGGGTACGCGGCGGCGCTGCTGGACAGCGGCGACGGCCAACGCGTCGGCTACCTGCTCAAGGACCGGGTCGCCGAGGTCACCGAGTTCGTCGACACGCTGCGCCGGGTCGCCGGCGGCGGCACCGCCATCGACCCGGACGTGGTCCGGCAACTGCTGCACCGCCCCCGCGACCCGCTCGCCGCACTGTCCGCCCGGGAACGCGAGGTGTTGGCGCTGCTCGCCGAGGGACGGTCCAACGCGTCGATCGCCGGGCGGCTGCACGTCAGCGAGGCGGCGGTCGGCAAGCACGTCGGCAACATCCTGCTGAAGCTCGACCTGCCCCCCAGCGACGACACCAACCGTCGGGTGCTCGCGGTCCTCACCTACCTGCGCGCCGACCCGGTGAGCTGACGGGCCGAGATCGGGCCCGACCGCCCCCGGCGTAGATTCTTCTCAGCGGTACCGGCGCCCAGGTCAGGGCGCCGACCAGGGAGACGGGGGAACGGCATGACGAAGGCGCTGCGGGTTGGTCTGCTGGGGTACGGGCTGGCGGGACGGGTGTTCCACGCGCCGCTGATCGCCGCGACTCCCGGGCTGCGACTCGACGCCATCGTGACCCGCGATCCGCAGCGACGCGAGCAGGCGCGACAGCACTTCCCGGACGCCCGCCTGGTCGACGACGCCGACGAGCTGTGGCGTACCCCGGACGCCCTGGACCTGGTCGTGGTGGCGACGCCGAACCGGCAGCACGTGCCGATGGCACGCGCGGCGCTCGCCGCCGGCCTGCCGGTCGTCGTCGACAAGCCGCTCTCCCCGACCGCCGCTGAGGGCCGCGTGCTGATCGACGAGGCTACCGAGCGAGGGGTGCCGCTGACGGTCTTTCAGAACCGGCGCTGGGACGGCGACTTCCTGACCGTCCGCCGCCTGGTCGAGCAGGGCGAGTTGGGGCAGGTGCTGCGCTTCGAGTCCCGGTTCGAGCGGTTCCGTCCGACGATCAAGCCGGGCTGGCGGGAGCTCGCCGGTCCGGAAGAGGCCGGCGGTGCCCTCTTCGACCTCGGCGCCCACCTCGTCGACCAGGCGGTGCAGTTGTTCGGCAGTGTCGACCGGGTCTACGCGGAGGTGGACCGTCGCCGTGCGGGCGCGGCCGTCGACGACGACGCCTTCGTGGCGTTGACCCACGCCAACGGGGTCCACTCGCACCTGTGGATGGGCGCGGTGACCGCGCAGCTCGGGCCGCGCCTCCGGGTGCTGGGCGACCGGGCCGGCTACACCAGCTACGGGCTGGACGTGCAGGAGGCGGCGCTGCACGACGGTGGCCGACCGGACCAGCCGGGCTGGGGCGAGGTCCCGTCGGACCGCTACGGCCTGCTCGGCGTCGACGGTGACCTGCGGCCGGTGCCGACCGAACCCGGCGCGTACCAGAGCTTCTACGCCCAGGTGGCGGCTGCGCTGCGCGACGGTGCGCCGATGCCGGTGGACCCACGGGACTCCGTCCACACTGTCGAGTTGATCGAGCTGGCCCACCGGTCGGCGGCCGAGGGCGTGGTGCTGCCGGTCCCGACCGCCTGACCGGGGCGGACACCTGAGCGATCGGTACCTCCCGGCACCCGGGCTCCTGACGCGTACGCGAAAACCAGTGGAGCGGCGCCACCGTGCGCCGTTACCGTGCTGCGCAACCAGGTCGTCTAGGCAAGGACGTGCCGTTGTACACCCTGTGAGACCTCCCGAGAGCTGATCTGTCGCGCGTCGCGCAGTTGCGCCGCGCTCCTTTTTGCTGCGGACTTCTCACTGAAAACCGGTGTACTTCTGTGCTCATAAATTGGGCCGTCGTGCCCACCTGCCTACCGATCATTCGCCGCCGTTGCCACGCGTGCGCGTCCCAACGCCTTCGGGCGAGCGGCAAGTTCCGTGTCAACGCCAACCACAAGATCCTCGACGTCTGGCTGCTCGCGCTCTGCACCGTGTGCGGGGAGACGGCGAAGCTCACCGTCCTGGAGCGGATGACCGTGCGCTCCATCCCACCCGAACTGCTGGACCGGCTCCATGCCAACGACCCGGGCCTGACCGCCGAACTGCTCCGGGATCCGACCGTCCAGCACCGAAACCGATTCGTCCTGGACTGGGACAACGCCTGGCGTTTCGACACCGGCGGATCGGATCACCTGGACCTCGACGTGATCGACGTCGCGGTCCGCAACGCGGCACGGATCCCGGTCCGGCCGACCCGACTGATCGCTGAGGGTTGCGGTCTGTCGCGGGGCGAGGTCGACCGACTGATCACGGAGGGGAAGGTCGTTTCGGCGTTCCGGTTGAGCGGCAAGCTCTCCGGCGACTTCACCTTCACGCTGAAGCGCTGACCCGCTCCTCGGGGCCTGTCCGGCAGAACGCCGGGCAGGCCCCTAGGCCGTGTCTTCAAAGGTTCACAACCACTGGAGTAGCGCGGCGATAGTGACGGTGGCCCGGTACGACGTCGCGGTCTTGTCGTAGCGGGTG
>NZ_JBEYUF010000004.1:0-389779 GCF_040643355.1 Micromonospora sp. NPDC047187 | reverse complement strand
AATTGGCACTGGCTTTACAAGCACCCTGTTGAGTTCTCAAAGAACAACCACACACCGACCAGAAGCCCCACCACAGTGGAACCCCAACCGGGGCTTTTCGTACCGCGTCCCCGCCGCTCTCGCGCCGGGCACTTTTACTACGTTACCTCACCGTCTTCGCCGTGTCAAACCGTGTGTCCCGGTCTGTCATGCTTCGTACGGGTCAGCGCCGGCGCACTCACGCAGCAGCGAACCGCTGCGTCAGGTCGTCGGATTCAGCAGACCGGCCGCTGCGGTTTCCCGCAGTCTCGCCCGGTTCCCTGCCGGTCGTGAACCTTACCCGGTCGGCTTCGCCGCACCAAATCCGCCTCGCGGCCGATCCGGCGAGCCCCGCCCGGACCGCGTCTCCCAGAAGTGAACCCCTGCTTGACCCGGTTGCCATCCCGTTTCGGTGCTCTAGGACCTTCGTCCCGTTTGCCCCGTTCCGCGCTGGCAGAGAGAAAGTTACGCGTCTGCGGGTTTGATCGTCAAATCCACGGGTAGCGGCGCGCGTCACATTCGCACGTCCGACCGGTTTTCCCAGGTCAGAGCCGTTCCGTCAGCAGCAGGCGCTCGGCGACCATCACGCCAGGCCGTCCTGGTCCTCAGGAGCGGCGGTGATCAGGACGGCTGCCGCCGCCGGGCGGCGAGCCAGGCCCGGACGCCGAGAACACCGGCGGTGGTGCCGATGGCCAGGGACGCGGCGATCAGCAAGACGTGCACCCACAGAAAGCTGGTGGCCGGGCCGTCGGCCACCGTGCCGGACGCCCAGGACCGCGGGTCCTGCCAGATGGCGACCGCGAACCTCGGCCAGATCACCCAGGTCCAGACGCCGACTCCGACCAGGAAGAGGCTCCACCCTCGCGACAGCACCATGGCAGCCGAGTATGCCAGCGCGCCTGGTCACCGTGCCCGCGCCGGCGCGCAACCGGGCGGCGGCGCGAACGCCGGGCGGACCGCCCCACACCTCGGCAGGAGCGCTGCCGCGTGGAGCCCAGGCTGTTTCCGGCGTCAGCGGGATGGGCACTGCGAAGGGGGACAGCTGAGGACCGTCCCCTGGAGGTGCCCCATGCAACCCTCGATATTCAACCCCTGGGCCTGGCGTGATCCGTCCGCCTTGGCCGGCGGGTATACCGAGACCACCCCCTCGGTCACCCCTCCGGAGGATCAGGAGGGTGGGCACGACGGCCCGGACGCCCCCGGCCCGGGTACGCCCGTCGACCTGGTGGGTTATCAGGTGCAGGCGAGCGACGGGCGTATCGGCACCATCGACGAGACGAGCGACGAGGCGGACGCCGGGCACCTGGTGGTCGACACCGGGCCATGGATCTTCGGCCAGAAGGTGTTGCTACCGGCCGGGACGGTCGACCGGGTGGATCACCAGGAACGCGTCGTGCACGTCGACCGGACCCGCCAACAGATCAAGGACGCGCCACCGTTCGATCCGGTTTCGGCCGACCAGGAGTACCGGGAACGCGTCGGCGCCTACTACGCCGACAGCTACCTTCCGCCTCCCGGCGGCATCCCGCGGGTAATCTGAAGCCGTGGTCCGGACGGGCAACTGCGCATCCGAGGCGGTCGACCTGTTCGACGGCCGCTTCGTCGGTGCCGTGCCCGAGATCCCGACCAGCTCCGGCGACGGCCGTGAGCAACTTCTGAACGTCCTCCGTGCCGGTGGTCTGCGGTTTCGCGCCGGCGCGCGATGGCGGGCGACTCGCTGAGTCGATCCCGCTGACCGAGCAGGGCTGAGCCAGCCCTGCTTCGGCGCGCGCCCATGCGTGACCCACCTTCGGATACGAGAGGCACCACCATGTCCGTCGCACGAATGCTCACCGGCGACCGGCCTACCGGCCGCCTGCACCTCGGCCACTACGTCGGCAGCATCGCCAACCGGGTACGGCTGCACCGGCGCTACGAGAGCTTCTTCATCATCGCCGACCTGCACATGCTCACCACCCGCAACCGCCGGGAGGACATCGACCGGGTCTCCGGCAACGCCCGCGAGATGGTGACCGACATCCTCGCCGCCGGCGTCGACCCGGACCGGGCCACGTTCTATCTCCAGTCGGCCATCCCCGAGGTCGGCGACCTCAACACCCTCCTGCAGAACCTGGTGACCGTCCCCCGGCTGGAACGGGTGCCCTCGCTCAAGGACATGGCCCGCGACGCCGGCAAGGAGGAGATGCCGTACGGGCTGTTGGGTTATCCGGTGCTCCAGGCCGCCGACATCCTCTGCGTGAAGGGGGAGGTGGTTCCGGTCGGCCGGGACAACGCCGCACACGTCGAGGTGACCAGGGAGATCGCCCGGCGGTTCAACCACCTGTACGGCCCCGTCTTCCCGGTGCCCGAGTTGATCCCGGCGGACACGCCGAGCCTGGTGGGAACCGACGGCGCCGCCAAGATGAGCAAGAGCCGGGGCAACTCGATCGCGCTCTCCGACGACGCGGCGACTGTGCGTCGCAAGGTGCTCGGCATGTACACCGACCCGAACCGGGTGCGGGCCGACGTGCCGGGGACTGTGGAAGGCAACCCGGTGTTCGCGTACCACGAGGTTTTCAATCCGGACCGCGACGAGGTGACCGACCTGGCCCGGCGGTACCGGGCCGGGCGGGTGGGTGACGTGGAGGTCAAGGAACGGCTGATCGTCGCGCTGGAGGGGTTCCTGGCGCCGATCCGGCAGCGCCGGGCCGAGATCGAAGCCGACCGGGGCCTGGTCGACCGACTGATCGTCGAGGGTACGGAACGGACCCGCCAGGAGGTACGCCAGACGGTGCTCGAGGTACGCCGGGCGATGGGGCTGACCGGCGCGTACCAGCAGATGCGACGGCGGGCTGAGCGAAGCCGGCGCCGGACGGACGCCTCGACCTGAGGCCGGGGCGTCCGGTCGGCGGCAGGGCGCCGGGTCCGCTGCAACACCATCGGGGTCTCAGCGGATCCGGACGTCAGCCAGGTCCAGGGTGATCGGCGTCCAGGAGAGGTCCGGGGTGCGGTCCTCCTGGCGGATGTGGATCCGGCGTCGCGTCGGCACGACCAGCCCGTCGACCTCGGTCGCCCCGCTGACGTGGTGCGCGACCGGGGAGGAGCCGTTGACCACCGGCTGGTAGTCCATGCGCCGCAGCAGCCCGCCGTCGTCGAAGTAGTACAGCTGGGTGTCGCTGTGGGTGTGCACGCTCTCGGGGTACGTGACGCGCAGTACGCGCCAGGACTCGCCGTCCTCCTTCCACGGCTCGACCTCGTGCGCCTCCACGCCTGGCCAGGTGAACAGGAACGGCTCGACGAGGTAGTGCCAGGTGGCGTAGCCACGGAAGTAGGCCGCCTGGGCGAGCGTCCACTGGCTCTCCCCGGTGTAGCCGGCAAAGCTGGCCCGAGGGTTCGTCAACTCGTCGATCAGGCTGCCGTCCGCCGCGGTGACGGTGACCCGGTCGGTGTCGCTGTCGTACTCGGTGACCTGGCCGGTGCCCTCCTGGACGTGGCGGATCCGTTCCCGGTGCAGGTCGGCCTCGACAAGTTCGGTGCTGTCGAAGTCGGGGCGGCCCTTGAACGCCCAGAACGGGCCGCCGTAGGTGAGCCGGGTGGTGAGGGTCGACGCGGTGTTCCAGCGATCAAGGCCGCCGTGACGCTCGATCACCTTGGCGAGCAGTGCATCCATTACGCGCTCCTAAGTTAGGACTAGACAGTCCGAGGTTAGCACTGTTCGGTGGACGCCCACTACGATGGCGGTGTGACTCAGCGGACTTACCAGGACGCCTGCGGGGCGGCGCGCACGATGGACATCGTCGGCGAGCGCTGGGCTCTGTTGATCGTCCGAGAGTTGGTGTTCGGCCCGAAGCGTTTCGGCGATCTGCGGGCCGGGCTGCCGAAGGCCAGCCAGAACGTGCTCAGCCAGCGACTGCGGGAGCTGGAGCAGTCCGGCATCGTCCGGCGGGTGCAGCTCGGGCCGCCGGCAAGCGTGCACGCGTACGAGCTGACCGAACGCGGCCAGCAACTGGAGGCGACACTGATCGAGCTGTCGCGGTGGGGCGCCGGCCTGCCCGCGGAGCCGGACGTCGAGATGAGCACTGACGCGTTCATGCTGTTGCTCAAGGCTCTCTATCGACCACCGACCGACGCGCCGGTGACCGCTCGACTCCGGTTGCAGGTGGGCACCGACGCCTTCGAGGTGGGGGTGTCTCCGAGTGGGATCGACGTCGCCCGTGGCCGGTCGGGCCCTGTCGACGTCACTGTCACCGGCACTGTCAGAGCACTGCGGGACCTGATGTTCGGCGGCACGCCGCTGCGATCGGCGGTGTCGGCGGGCGAAATCGACGTGCACGGCGACATCCGAGCGGCCGAGCGGTTCTTCCTGCTCTTCGGAGCGACGCCCGACGAGTAGACCGGATGAAGCTCACAGCAGCTTCGCGGCTTCGGTGTGGCCAAGGCCGAAAAAAATCTGCCCGCGCCGTGTCGATATCACCGGCCCGTGTTCGTCGTCATGCTGTACGGCGACCCGCCGCACCGAGAGGAGCCGAAACGTGATGTACATGCTGCTGTTCATGAGCCCCATGGTTGACGGGGAGGTCGTCGACAACGGGTGCAGCTTCGAGGACTGGATCCGCTACGACCGGGAGATGAAGGACGCCGGGGTCTGGGTCTCCGGGCACCCCTTGCAGGACCTGACCACCTGCACCACGGTGCAGGTCGGTCCGGACGGCGAGCGCACGATCACCGACGGGCCGTTCGCCGAGACCCGAGAGCTGCTCGGCGGGTACGACGTCATCGACGTGCCGGACCTCGACGCCGCGCTGGACTGGGCGGCCCGCAGCCCCGGGGCCATCGGCACCGGATCGGTCCAGGTCCGTCCGATCTTCGAGATCGACATGCAGGGGTGACAGTGCCGGCTGAGGGGGCAGCCGTCGGGTCGTCGGTGGAGGCGGTGTTCCGGGAGGAACGCGGCCGACTGCTCGCCTCGCTCGTGCGCCGCTTCGGCGACCTCGACCTGGCCGAGGAGGTCACCTCCGAGGCCATCGAGGCGGCGCTGACGCACTGGCCGACCGACGGCGTCCCGAGCCGGCCGGGGGCCTGGCTGCTCACCACTGCTCGTCGTCGGGCCGTGGACCGGCTGCGTCGGGACCGGGTGCTGGCGACCCGGCTCGCCGTACTGCAGGCGGAGGCCGAGCGGGCCGATCACGCGCCGCCCGCCGACGCGGACCGCGACCTGCCCGACGACCGGTTGGCGCTCTTCTTCACCTGCGCGCACCCGGCGCTGGCCGCGCAGGATCGCGGCGCGCTCACCCTGCGGTTCCTGGCCGGCCTCACCACCACCGAGGTCGCGCGGGCCTTCCTGGTGCCGCCCGCCACCATGGCCCAACGACTCGTCCGCGCCAAACGGAAGATCCGCGACGCACGCATCCCGTTCCGGGTGCCGGGGCCCGACGAGCTGCCCGGTCGGCTGCCCACGGTTCTCCAGGCCGTCTACTCGGTCTTCACCGAGGGGTATGCGGCCAGCACCGGCCCGGATCTGCAACGGATCGACCTGGCCGAGGAAGCCATCCGGCTGGGCCGGATCCTGCGGCGGCTGCTGCCGGCCGAGCGGGAGGTCGCCGGGCTGCTCGGCCTGATGCTGCTGGTCCACGCCCGACGGGACGCGCGTACCGGGCCGGACGGCGCCATGATCCTTCTCGACGACCAGGACCGGGGACGCTGGGACCGTCAAATGATCGAGGAGGGGCGCGGCCTGGTGGTGGTCGCGCTGACCGGCCGAGCGCCCGGCCCGTACGGCGTGCAGGCCGCCATCGCCGCGCTGCACGACGAGGCCGCCGACGTGGCCAGCACCGACTGGCCGCAGGTGGTGGCCCTCTACGACGTGCTGCTCGGCCTGGTGCCCTCACCGATCGTGGCGCTCAACCGGGCCGCCGCGGTCGCCATGCGGGACGGGCCGGCGGCGGGGCTCGCGCTGCTCGACGAGTTGGCCGACGAGCCTCGGCTGCGCGGCCACCACCCCTATCCGGCGGCGCGGGCCGACCTGCTGCGTCGGCTCGGCCGGTACGACGAGGCCGCCGCCGCGTACCGCAGCGCGTTGACGCTGGTCGGCACCGAACCGGAGCGCGCGTACCTGCTCAGTCAGCTGAGAGCCGTCACGACCGAGTGAGCTGTACCCTTCCCGGGTGAGTCTGCCTCTGCCTCCCGGGCCGTTCGCCGCGTACCTGTTCGACTGCGACGGCACCATCGTCGACTCGATGCCGCTGCATTACCTGGCCTGGCAGCGGGCCCTTGAGGAGTGGGGCTGCGAGTTCCCCGAGGACCTCTTCTACGCCTGGGGTGGGCGGCCCACCGCCGACATCATCGTCGCGCTGAACGAGCAGCAGGGTCTGGCCATGCCGGTGGCGGCCGTCGTCGAACGCCGGGAGAGCTACTACCAGGAGTTGCTACCGCAGCTCGCCGCCGTGCCCGACGTGCTGGCGCACATCCACGACGCGCACCGGCGGGTCCCGTTCGCCGTCGTCTCCGGCAGCACCCGCGCATCGGTCACCGCCTCCCTGGACGCGCTCGGTCTGCTGGACCGGTTCGACGTGCTGGTCTGCGCCGACGACTACACCCGGGCCAAGCCCGACCCGGAGGCGTTCCTGCTCGCGGCGGAACAGCTCGGCGTACCCCCGGAGTCTTGCCTGGTCTTCGAGGACACCGACCTGGGCATCCAGGCAGCGACGGCGGCCGGCATGGCTTCGGTACGCGTGCCGCAACAGCGCACGCCCTGACGTCTCAGGCGACCGTCAGCAGGAGCTTGCCGGCGTAGGACGTCTGTAGGCGCTGGTGTGCGTCCCGCACCTTGCCCAGCGGGAACTTCTCCGCGACGTGCACCACGAACGGCCCCGCCTCGATGAGTTCGTTGAGGCGCTGCAACTGTCGAGGACTCGATTCGCCGTCGTACGCGCGGACCATGACGCCCGACCGCTCCTGCGGCTCCGGCCGCACCCCGTGGGCGAACGCGACGACCCCGCCGTCGGCCAGCGCCTCGGTCAGCCGGTCCAGCGTCGCGCCGCCGGCCATCGCCAGGATGGCGTTCACCCCGCCCGGCGCCGCGTCCCGGATCCGGGCCAGCACGTCGGTCATGTCGCCGTGGCCGTCGAGGGACACGTCGGCGCCGAGTCGGGTCACCAGCGCGACGCCGTCCGCCCCGGACGCCACGGCGATCACGTTCAGCCCCTGCCGCTTCGCCAACTGCACGGCCAGGTGGCCCTGACCGCCGCTCGCACCGAAGATCAGCAGCCAGGCGCCGGCCGACAGGCTGATCGCGTCGAGCCCGGCCAGCGCGGTCAGCGCGTCGGTGGGCATGGCACCGGCGTGTTCGGCAGGCACGCCGTCGGGCACCTTCGCCGCGTACTCCGCCTTGACCGACGCGTACTCGGCGTAGAAGCCGCCCTTCGGCCGAGCGGTGGCGGAGACGTAGACCAGGTCGCCCACCGCCAGGCCGGTCACCTTGCTGCCGGCCGCGATCACGGTTCCGGCGCCGTCGGAGCCGGGCACGATCGGGAGCGCCGAGCCCTCCGGCACCAGCACACCCTCGCGCTCGTACGCGTCCCACACCCCGACACCTGCGCTCAGGACCTTGATCAGCACCTCGTCGTCGGCGACCTGCGGGATCGGCAGCTTCCGCAGGGTGATCACCTCCGGCCCGCCGAACTCGTCGAAGGCCGCGGCCTGCATCCGCTCTGGCACATCCCCGTCAACCATGTGGCTTCCCTCTCCGTGCCGGCGTCACCGTCGCAGCATGCCGGCTCGGGAACAGGCGTGGCCCGGGGCCGAGCGTCGTTCACCCACAAGGACGAACGCCCGCGCTGGGTGGGCCTCGCCGGGCGTAGCCGGGTCAGGAGGTCTGCGGCTCCGGGCCACGAAGCGCCTGCTCGACGGCGTCGCGTACGCGGGCGTCCTCGCGCGCCTTGCTCTGCGCCCGGTTGCGGCGTCGGTACAGGTACGCCCCGACGAGCAGGGCGATCAGCACGACGAGCACCAGCACCAGCATCCAGGGCAGGGCCCAGCCGTGCGCGGTGACCTGGACCGGCTTGAGCGAGGTGGTGGAACCCGAGGCGTCGGTGAGCAGGGGTGTCACCGTCGCGGTCGCGGCCAGCAAGACGGCGGGAGCCACCCCGTGTACGGGCACCGTCACGTCCCAGCTCTCACCCGGAAGCAGCTCCGGCGGCGCGGCGACATCCTCGGCCCGCACCCGCAGCAGGCCGAACGGGCCCGAGACGGTCACCGCCTGCCTACCGGACAGGGCCGCGTTGCCGACGTTGTGGACCTTGTAGGTGATGGTGGCGTCACCCTTGCTGAACGGGTTGGTCGGCCCGGCGTACGTGACGTGGAGGTTCTCGATCGCGAGGTTCGGCTTCAGCTCGCCGCCCACCCGCAACTTGATCCGGATACCGAGGCGCCGGTCGACGTTGATCCCCTCAGCCTGGTCGGCCTGGGTCAGCGTGGTGAGGATGCCACCGACGTAGTCGCCGGGCGTGGCGTTCTCCGGAACGTTGACCTTGAAGGGGACCTGGGCGGTCTTTCCGGGCTGGATCACGACGCTGCCGGCGTTCGGCTTCACCCAGGCGCCGATCGCGATCGACTTCTTGTCCTTGGTGAACAGGTCGAGCTGGCCGGCGTCGGTGGTGAAGCCGTCGGCCGCGTACACGGAGAGGGTCAGCGGCGCCGGGCCGCGGTTGGCCACGACCATGGCGTCCTCGACGGCACCGCCCGGGTTGACGTTGTAGCTGTAGCTGGACCGGGCCTCGCCGTAGCCGTCGGAGGCCGTCCGGACCGTCCAGGCGACGTTGCCGTCCGCCGCCAGGGCGGGACCGGCGCCGACACCGACGGCCGCGACGACGGCGAGCAGGGACAGTGCGGTCGTACGGAGGCGTGCGGTGGTCGTGGTCTTCCAGCGAGTTACGGACGGTTGCATCTCAAGTCCTTGTGGTGATCTTGGTAGTGGGTGAACCGGTGGCGGGGTAGGCCCCGAAGGTGCCTACCCCGCCGAGTGGAACAGTCCGGTCAGCTGCTCAGGGCAGTGATCGTGAGGGTGGTGCGGTAGCTGCCCTTCGCGATGCTGTCCGGGATCTTCAGATCCAGGTCAGCGCCGAGCTTGGCGCCACCACGCGGGTGACCCTGCGCGGCCGCGGCGAGCGCGCTGGAGACCGAGAGGCCCTTGCCCTGGTCGTCGAGCGACGACAGGACCGGGGCACCGGCCTCGGCGCCCGCGCCGGCGTCGAGCACGTACGGGTTCCAACCGAGGTAGGAGCCGGAGAACTTCTTGTCGGCGTCCTGGAAGTCGCCGACGTTGGCCGAGATCGACCACGGGGCGAGCGACCGGCGGCTGTCCGACACGAGGATCGGGTTGATCTTGCCGTTGGCCTGGAAGTAGGTGCCGTTGCGCTCCTGCGCGCTGCCCAGGTCGACCAGACCGTTGTAGCCGTCGATCGTCCAGCCGAACTCGCCCGGAGCCGGGTTCGGCACGTTGACCTGAATGGCCTGACCGTCACCGCTGTACGGGTGAATCGTGGTGTTGTCGACGATCGAGCCGACCGGCTGGCCGTCCGGGGTGTTGACGCAGGAGACGCCCTTCTCGACCGCCGCGTTCGGTGCCGCGCAGGTGCCGCTGCGGATGTTCTGCAGGACCAGCTTGTCCGCCTTGACCTGCACCTTGACGTAGCTGCGAACGTGCTCCTGGTTCTGCGCCGAGTTGAACCAGTAGTTGCTCGGGTTCAGCGGGTCCGGGCCGAGGCCCTCGACACCAGTGCCGGAGTTGTCGGGCTTCTTGATGTCGTAGTACTTCGAGCCGGAGGCCGAGTTCGCCGTCACGTAGATGACACCGCCCGGGCCGGGGAACACGTCGGCAGCACCCGGCTTCTCGGCCGGGTTCTCCTTCTGGCCGTTCTTGATGGAGTAGCTACGGGTGTAGACGTGGTCGTGACCCTGCAGCACCATGTCGATGCCGAGATCGGAGAACGCCGTCGTGAAGTCCTTCCGGCGGTTCTTGTTGTCCGCGTCGGTGGAGTGGCTCGCGGCCGAGTAGATCGCGTGGTGGTAGACGAGCACCTTCCACTTGGCCTCGGAGCCGTGCTTGTTGACGACGTCGGTGACGTACGAGACGTGCGCCGCGTCGCCACCGGGCGAGCCGTCGGCGGGGTTGACGTAGCTGTTGCTGTTGATGTCGATGAACAGCACGTCCTTGTAGATGTACCAGTAGTCGCCGCCGGAGCGGGTCGACTGGTCACCGTTGTAGTACTGGGCCGAACGGTCGGTGTTCGGGGTGAAGTGGTGCTGCTCCCAGGACTTGCCGCCGACGTCGTGGTTACCGATGGTCGCGGCCGTCGGGTACTGCCGAAGCTGCTCCGGGGAGAGGTACGCGTCCCACTGTGCCTCGTTGTTCGCGGACTCGACGTGGTCGCCGCCGGAGACCAGCAGCTCGGCGTTCGGGTTCGCCGCGGTGGCGACCTTCAGGGTTTCCGCCCAACCGGCCTGGTCCTTCGCGACGTCGCCGGAGGCGCCGATCTGGGGGTCGCCGAAGAACAGGAAGTCGTAGTCGCCCTCGAAGTCCTGCGTCTTGAAGGCGTACGCCGGGGACCAGCTGCCCTCGGCGCCGACCCGGTACGAGTACGCCGTGTTCTCACGCAGGTTGCTGATCGTGGCGTGCCGGTTGAAGCCGGTGGTGGAGGTGTTCGCCGCGCCGACGGCGTCGAAGCTGACCGCGCCGGCCGGGAACTCGCCGTTGACGATCTCGGCGGTCGGGGCGAGCTGGATCTTCTGCGCGGTGTCGGCGGAGGAGTACCAGCTCACGATGCGCTGGGTCTCGTTGGCGCCGACGCCGAGGACCACACCGGTGATCGTGGTGGACTCGGCCGCGCTCGCGGTGGCCGTCAGGCCACTGCCGAGGGCCGCGCCCAGACCGAGGAACCCGGCTGCGACCCCGGCGACCAGGCGCCGCCGCACGAGCGCGGAGGCCCGTGTCGAGGTGCTCAATGTCATCGACATTGTTCCCTTTTCAAATAGAGAAATGGATTGTGCCTTCACCCGACGCTGGGGAAGCAATTCCACGCTTTCGCCGCCCGATGAACCGGCCATGAACGTGATCTTGCGAAAGACTGCACTCACGAACTACTTAGCTCTACTCATGATCCGGAAATACGCTGCACAAACCAGATCAACCCCATAATGGACACGCCTGCGGAAACAGCTCCGGTCGCCCAGAGGCCGGCTTTCGGCGCACGACGGCGCAGCACGAACAGCAGCGGGAAGACGACAGCGATAATCGTCAACTGAACGACCTCGATGCCGACGTTGAACACCAGCAGCGACCACAGCAGGGTCCACGACCACGCCTCGTCGATACCCAGCGCGCCCGCGAAGCCGAGGCCGTGCACGAGGCCGAAGCAGAACACCACACTGAGGCGGATCCAGCCGGCCCGATCCAGGCTGAAGTGGCCGCGCCCGGCCGTCTCCAGGTCGGCCGCGTGCTCACCACGCCGCCAGATCCCCCACAGGTGCCAACCGGCGACGACGGCGATCGAGAGGGCGATGATCGGCTCCACGATCACCCCCGGCACCTCGACCAGGCCGAGCGCGGCGAGCATGAACGTCACCGAGTGCGCCAGGGTGAAGCTGGTGGCCGCGAGCACGATCTCCCGAAGCCGCCGAGACCCGGCGATGAGCGCCAGCAGGAACAGGATGTGGTCGACCCCGGTCAGCAGATGCTCGGCGCCCAGGAGGAAGAACTCGCCGAACCGCTCGTACCAGGCCTGCGCGGTCGAGAAGGACGGGTTGGCGGCGTCGAGCGCCGCACTGCCCGAACGGCCGTCGATCTCGTAGGTGACTATCGTCTTCGTGCCCTTGACGTAGCCCTCGCCATCAGGGAAGAGGCCGCTGCGCACCACGTGCTCGTCGACCCGCTCCGGGCAGGTCCAGTCGAGCAGCAGGTCCGCGTACGGCACGCCCTCGCGCTCGCCGACCGTCGCGTCACCCACCTGGGTCGGCCGGCAGGCCGCACCCCGGGAACTCACCGAGAACCGGTCGGAGACGTACCCGAGAACCGCCGACGCGTGACCCTTCAGTGCGGCGGCCTGGGCGGCGGTGTCGCCCGCCTCGAACGCGGCGGTCCCCGCCTGGAAGAGCGGGTCGTCGTCGCCGGCATCCGCGGCGGAAACGACGAGGAGGTCGTATTCGAGCTCCACTCCGGTCCGAATGTGACCCTCATCTCCCGCTGCAATTTTCGCGTACACGGTCGACGAGAAGCCGTGCGCGGACGCCGGTTCGGCGCCCAGAAACGGAACCACCGATGCGGCGAACCCGACAGCGGCGACGATAACGGTGCGGCGGATGCGGCCTGACATTCGACTCCCTCGGTTGGCCAGTGCACGTTGCATGCCGTTGGTGAACACCAACCCGCGCACCGACGAACCGCCGGGGAACAACTTCCCCGAACGGCCGCCCACCGATTACCGGTGACCGGAATTGAGATAGGAATACGAAGAAGTACGCGCACTTTCCGCCACCACCCGGAGGACGATCACCTTGCGCCCCCCGCTTCGGGCCGTTGCCATGCTGGCCGTGACCGCCGCGCTGGTCACCGCCTGCAACTCCAGCGACGACTGGTCCGAGCCACGTCCGGCGCCCAGCGCCATCGGCACTCTCGGCCCGGGGTTCGTCGACCCCTCCACGAAGCCCGCGCCGGAGGCGACCATCACCCCGCGGCCCGGTTCGTGGGCCGACGTCCACCCGCCGAAGGACTACCGGGTCGTCCTGCTGACCAGCGGTACGGACAACGCGACCAAGGCCCTCGTGACGGCGGTGAAGGAGTGGGCCGACGACGAGCACGTCGACCTGAGGACCATCGTCGTCGGCAGTGCGCACGACACCGTTCCCAGCATCGCCAAGGCGATGGAGATGGGCCCGGACCTCATCGTCAGCGCGGGCAACGACCTCATCGACGGCCTCGCGCTGGTCACCCCGAACCACCTGGACGAGAAGTTCCTCGTGGTCGGCGCGGAACTCGCCGAGCCCACCTACAACGTCACAGCTGTCGACTGGGACGGCGCGTCGTTCCGTGGCGAGGGGCTCGGCATGTCCTCGACGTACGACCCGAACTCGTTCACCGCGGACCGGTGCGCGGCGGCCATCCGGGCGGGCGTGGCCGCGGTCCTCAACGACCTGACCGGGCTCGTGGTCTGGCTCTGACGCTCGGCTCCGCCGCGCAGCCGCGCGACCCGGTGCGGAGGCTGTGTGCCTCCGCACCGGGCCTGCGGGTCACCCGGTGGAACAGGTGGGAGTCATCCCCGCACCGGTGCCGCTGCCCTGGTAACCGAACTCGGTCGACTGCCCGGCTGCGATGGCGCCGTTGTAGGCGACATTGGTGAACTGGACGGTCCCGGTGCTGCCGCTCCGATTGGCGCTCCAGATGCTGGTGATGCTGGCACCCGACGGCAGAGTCATGGTGACCGTCCAACCGTTTACCGGCGCGGTGCCGGCGCTCACCCGCACCGTGGCGACGAAACCGCCCGTCCACTGGTTGACCGACACCGTCGCCGCACAGCCACCGGTCGGGGGCGGCGTGGTCGGGGGCGGCGTGGTCGGGGGCGGCGTGGTCGGGGGCGGCGTGGTCGGGCCGTCAGCCAGGACCGGCGTCGGCCAGTCCCGCCAGTCGGCCAACCGGCCGAGCGCCCTGCTGGAAATCCGGATCACGCCCGGCTCGTTGCCCGTCTTCAGCAAAAACTTGCGGATGTTGTTCTGCAGAGGGGTACGCCACTCGGGGCGGTTGGCGCAGTGGCTGCCGTCCTGCACGTCGGACCAGTAGGTGATGTTGTCGCCGGCGCCGAGCGCCTGGTAGACCTCGGCGCCGCCCAGGGCCGCGACGCTCGCCGACCGGGGGCCGAGGTTGGCGATGTGTGGGTTGTCCATGATGAACAAGCCGCGCGGTGCCACCATCGCGACCATCTCGTGGGTGTCCACCGGGAGCCGGTTCGGGCTGCCGGTGAAGGAGCCGAACGCGTCACCCAGCCAGGGTTGCTCCCCGTACGCGCTGCTCAGGCTCTGCGCGCCCTCACCCGGGATCCCCCGGAAGATGGGGACGCCCGCGCTGCCCGACTCGATCGGCATGGTCAGGGCGATGCGCTGGTCGAACACGCCGATCGCGAAGGCGCCCTTGCCGTAACGGGAGCAACCGGTGACGCCCATCGCGTCGGCCTTGAGGATCCTGCCGTCGGACTGCTCGATGACGTCGATGATCCGGCTGACGCCCCACCCCCAGGCGGCGAGCAGTCCGGTGCTGCTCGATGAGCCGTAGATGCTGTAGAACGCGCCCTGCTTGTTGGTCCGGGGAGTGCCCTCGCGGCCGACTGCCAGCGGGTCGTAACTGATCACGGCAGCGCCGGCGGCTTTGATGGTGGCCGTGTCGGCGCCGAACCCGCCGACGACCACGACGGCGGGGAAGGGACCGGTGCCGCTCGGCAGCTCGACCCGCGCCGAGAAGGTGGAGCTCCTGCCGTTGTGTGCCACGTTGACGGTGACGGTGCTGTTGGACACCGTCCCCGTGACCGTCGCGGGCTTGGCGGGCTTCTCGCCAAAGACGAACTTCTCGGCAAGTTCCTTGATCTCCGCCCGCCGGCAGCGCCAGTCGGACCTGGCGGTGATGGTCGTTCCGTTCAGCTTCTTGAAGGGATCGGGAAGCTTGGCGTTGGTGGGCAGCGAGCCCAGGTCCGGCAGACCGGACACGGCGCAGTCGACGCCCTCGTCCTCCACTGCCGCAGCCAGCGTGCCCATGGCGGCTTGCGCATTCGTCGTTCGTGTCACTACCGATACCGATCCGGCGACCGTGAGCGCTGCCAGCGCCAGCACGACGACCAGGAACCGGGTCCTGGAACGGCCCGAGGGGATGGTCACTAGAGGTCTCCTTCCGAGGTGGTGGTTACAGGAAGGGACGAAGCGAGATCGATGATCACGATTGCCAGCCACGTCAAGCCTGGGCCGGCTCATTGCAGAGTGTCAATGTTTTTCCGAAAGTTTCGGCCCCATCTTGTCGAAACCTTTCGACGCCAACGCCCGGCATCAGGTCCGCGCCGAGCACCGACGGCACGATCGTGGCCCGCTGTCGACGCGACGGTAAGGAGATCGGCACCTCGGACAGCCCGGGGGCCGAGTTCGCGGTCACGCAGACGATCCAGCGGGCCTACCGGATCGTCTGGCGCGTTGCCCGGTCCGGGGTGGCTGCCGCTGGAGCCGCCGCCCCGGACCGAACCTCACTGCCTCAGGCGGTCAGGGCGCCGTCGATGGCGATGGACGCGCCGCTGATGAAGGTGGCCTCGTCGCTGAGCAGGAACGCGGTGAGCGCGGCGACCTCGTCGGAGGTTCCGGCTCGTCCGGTCGGCTGCGCCGACAGGTAGCGCTCCGCGATCTCCGGGGCCTGGCTGACCACGCCCTGCCAGAGCGGGGTGTCGATCAGGCCGGTGACCAGGGCGTTGACCCGTACACCGGAGCGCGCCACGTCCAGGGCCGCCGAGCGCGTCAGACCGATGACCCCGTGCTTCGCCGCGTTGTAGGCGGCCTGGGTCCCGTCGCCCTTCACGCCGGAGACCGAGGCGTTGTTGACGATCGCGCCACCGCCGGAGGCGATGATCGCCGGCAGCTCGTACTTGAGGCCGTAGAAGACGCTCGTCAGGTTGAGGGCGAGCGACCGGTGCCAGTTGTCGCTGTCGGTCTCGCGCACGCTGGCCATCGGACCACCGCCGGCGTTGTTGAACGCGCCGTCCAGCCGCCCGTACTCAGTCACCGCGGCGTCCACGAGCCGCGCCATGTCCTCCTCGACCGTCACGTCGGTCGGCAAGAACAGGGCACTGCCGCCCGCGTTCCTGATCTGCGCGACGACTTCCTCGCCCCGGTCCTTGTCCCGGGCGCCGATGACGACGCGGGCTCCTTCCGTGGCCGCCCGCTGGGCGAACGCCAGGCCCATGCCCTGCGTGCCGCCGGTCACGACCAGCACCTTTGCTTCCAACCGTCCAGACATCTCGTCTCACATCCACTTCGACTGGTGAGCCGCCACGGGACCCGCAGGGCTCTTCGTGAGACGGAACGCTAGCTTTTTCTGGAACGTTCGACAAAGTAACGACACTCACAGTCGACCCCCTCCACAGGCGCGACTTCCCCTTGATTGCTCGACACAATCCGGCAAATGAGCTGATTTGGCCCTGCGGAACGCCTCGGATGCCGCTGTAACCGCAGGCACATTCTTTGGTGGTCGTTCCATAAAGTAGTTAGCGTTGGGCGAGTTGCCCGAATCCATATAAACCACTCTTAAGGAACCGTCATGTTCAAAGGTCGCACCGCCCCCGAGTCCCAGCGGTGGAAGGCCCTGTTGTTCATCTCCATCGCTCAACTGATGGTGGTGCTCGACGGGGCGGTCATGAACATCGCGCTCCCCTCGGCGCAACAGGCGCTGCACTTCACTGACGGGAGCAGGCAGTGGGTGGTGACCGCGTACGGTCTGGCCTTCGGCGGTCTGCTGCTTGTCGGTGGCCGGATCGGTGACATGGTCGGGCGCAAGCGCACCTTCCTGATCGCGCTGGCCGGCTTCGCGATCGCCTCGGCCATCGGCGGCCTGGCCGTCAACGCCGCGATGCTGCTGCTCGCCCGGGCACTCCAGGGTGTGTTCGCGGCCCTGCTCGCGCCGGCCGCGCTCTCGTTGCTCTCCCTGTCCTTCACCCAGCCGAGGGAACGCGCGAAGGCGTTCGGTGTGTTCAGCGCGGTCTCGATCGCCGGCGGCGCTGTGGGGCTGATCGTGGGAGGGCTGCTCACCCAGTACCTGAACTGGCGCTTCGCGATGTTCGTCCTCGTGCCGATCGCGGTCATCGGGATCCTGGGCGCCAGTCGCACAGTCCACGACGACGGCGAGCGGCACCGCGCGCGACTCGACCTGCCCGGCGTACTGCTGGCCAGCTCCGGACTCGTCGGCCTCGTCTACGGGTTCGGTGTCGCCGAGAGCCGCGGATGGTCGGCGGGGGTGACCATCGGGTCGTTCACCGCAGGGGTGCTGCTGCTGGCGACCTTCGTCGTGGTGCAGGCGCGGGTCACGTCCCCGCTGTTGCCACTGCGCGTCCTGACCGAACGCAACCGGGCCGCCGCGTACCTCTCGGTGGGCCTTGCGATCGTCAGCATGTTCGGGATGTTCCTCCTGCTCAGTTACTACTTCCAGCAGGTGAAGGGATGGTCGCCGGTGCTGGCCGGATTGGCTTTCATGCCGATGGCAGTGCCGCAGGCCATCGGTGCCACGCAGATCGGCGCCCGACTCGCGCACCGGATCGCACCCCGGCCGATCATGGTCGGCGGGTACCTCGTCACAGCGGTCGGTCTGGTGCTGCTGGCTTCGCTCGACGCGGACAGCGGCTTCCTGGAGATCGCGTTCGCCGAAGCGGTGATCGGGCTCGGCATCGGCACGGCGTTCATGCCCGCGATGAGCATTTCCACCCACGGCGTCGAGCCCAAGGACGCCGGTGTCGCCTCCGCGATGATCAGCTCGTCGCAGCAGGTCGGCGGGTCGATCGGCACCGCGCTGCTCAACACCATCGCGACCAGCTCGGCCGCCACCTACCTGGTCTCGCACGGTGGCCCGGCGGCGCAGGCCCAGGAGCGGAACGAGGCGCTGATGCACGGCTACTCGGTCGCGTACTGGGTTGCCGTCGGATTTGTGGTCGCGGCGGCACTGGTCTCGGTGGCCATGGTGAACGCCGGCGCCCCGAAGCACGTCCCGGCCCCGACGGACACCCTCGGAGACGTCACTCCGGTGCCCGTGCACTGATCGCTGTCGCGCCTGTCGATCCGGCGCGGTGACCGAGGACACGGTGCACCGATTCCGCCGAGAGGGTGGAATCAGAGGTGTGAGCAGAGAAGGCACCGGCGAGTGACGTCGTGAGGTCCACTCTTTCGACCCGCGATCCGGGTTCGTCCAGCGCTGGCACGACGCCCGCGGCGATCGAATCGATTCCGGCGACGCCCGCCCAGCGGCAGCGCTGGGCGGTGCAGGCGATGGCTGTCGCGCCTGACGACCAGGTGCTGGAGATCGGCTGCGGTCGGGGCGGTGCCGTCTCCCTGGTCGCCGGGCAACTCGCCACCGGTCGGATCGTCGCCATCGACCGCGCCGCAACGATGGTGCGGCTCGCGACCGAACGGAACCTGAGCCACATCGACGCCGGCAGAGCCGAGATCCGGCAAGCAGGGTTCGAGTCGGCCGACCTTCCGACCGGCCACTTCACCAAGATCTTCGCGGTGAACGTCAGCCTCTTCTGGTTGGGCGACGCGGCGCAGCAGATAGCTCGGATACGCAGCCTGCTGGCGCCGGGAGGACGGCTCTACGTCTTCGGCGAGCGACCCACCGAAGCGCACGCCACCGCGAACCTCACAGCGACCGAAACACTGCTCGAGACCCACCGTTTCGCCACGACCACATCGAGCGCCACCCGTGGTCGGGGCCAGGTGCTGACCTGTGTCACCGGCACGCCGATCCGGTGAGCATGGGCTGATCGCAGCGTTGACATGAGCCGGGCGGGCTCGGCGTGACGCCGAGCCCGCCCGTTCCGGGTCAGTCGAGCTTGATCAAACAGGGTCAGCGCTGCAGGGTCAGCAGACCCGGCCGGTACGGCAGCAGGCCGTAGTCGACGCCGTCGGAGCTGGGGGAACGCCCCTGGTAGAGCAGTTGCAGGTTGCAGGCGTCGACGGTCATCGTCTGGTCGGCGTTGGTGCGCAGCAGCTCACCGTGGCTGATGTCGTTGGTCCAGGTCGCGCCGCTGTTGACCTTGCCCGCGAACGGGTTGCTCTGGGACGCGGCCTGCGGGGTCCACGAACCGTTCAGGCTGGTCGCCGTGAACGAACGGAAGTAGCGGCCCGTCGAGCCGATCGCCTCGACGATCATGAGGTACTTGTTCAGACCCTGCAGCTTGTAGACCTGAACGGCCTCGAACAGGTTGTTCGTGGTGTCGCTCATGATGGTCGTGTAGCTGCTGCCGAAGTTGCCCGGGAAGTTCCCGATCGGCATGCTGGCCCGGTAGATCTTGCCGTTGTCTCCGGCGAAGAACAGGTACATGTTCGTACCGTCACCAATGAGAGCCTGGTCGATCGGACCGGTACCGGACCCGGTGATGCTTCCGGTGAACAGCGTCTGCGGCGACGACCATCCGTTCGGGTTGGTCGGGTCGGACGAGGTCCGGTAGGAGAACGCCGGTCCACCCCACTGGTAGGCGAGCACCCAGATGTTCTTCGGCGCGAAGTAGAACAGCGACGGCGCGACAGTGCCGGAGTTCATCGCGTTCTGGCTGGCCGAGCCCATCTGCGAGTAGTTCGAGAAGAGGCTGAAGTTCATCGAGCCCCAACTCGACCCGAAGTCGTGCGTGGTGGCGTAGACCAGTTGCTGGCCGTTGTAGGGGGCGACGGTGAAGTCCTTCAGCGACACCCAACCCGACCTCGGGTTCGCCAACACTCCACTGGAGGACCACCGGTACGTCGAGGGAAGGTCGCAGGTGCCGCCCGGCGGCGGAGTCGTCGTCGGCGGTGGCGTGGTCCCGTCGACGCGGACGAACTGCCACTGCTGGTTGGCACCGTTCCAGTCGTCGTACTGCACGATGTTTCCGCCGTCGGCGGTCGAGGCGCCCTGCACCTCCATCACCTTGTTGCTGTTCCGGTTGATCAACCGGACGTAGCCGCTGTCCGAGTCGGCGAGCCGGAACTGCTGGTTGGTGCCGTTGAGGTCACTCCACTGCACGATGCTGCCACCGTTGGCGGTCGAGCGGCCCGAGACGTCCAGCACCTTGCCGGACAGCCGCGACTTCACCCGGTAGTAGCCACCACCGGAGTCGACGAACTGCCACTGCTGCTGGTTGCCGTTGTTGCGGGCCCACTGGGTGATCCGGGCACCGTCATTCGTGGCCAGGTTGTAGACGTCCAGGGCCTTGCCGCTGTTGCGGTTGACCAACACGTACCACGCGTTCGTGTCGACCGACGCCGCAGCGGCGGGAGACGACACCACCGCTACGGCGGCGCCACCGACCATCAGCGCCGCCGCGCTGGCGGCGAGAAGGCGGGGCAACCACCAACGCCGCCGCGGCGGCGTTGCGATCGATGGAGACCTATCGAGGGCAGACATGATCCTCCTCCAGTGACCAAGAGCCGAACGGCCTGCCCGAGGGTGGGCGTACCGCGACGCGTGGCCGAGCGCGCAGGCGTCAGAGAGTTAGCGTTAACAAGACGCCGGCGAGCAGTAGCGCACGCCTGATTCGAGATCGACGAAGCAGGGCTTGCCCGGAAAGCCAAGGTGTCGTCGTCCTTAGGCATCGACTGTGAGCGATAACATGCCGTTCGTCAAGACGTAATGCGCTGGGAACATCTGCCGCTGCCGGGCTGCGGATCTTGGGGCAGGACGTCTTGCGCCGCGTTCCCGCAGGCATCGCCCCAGATCCCCCGCGCGGAGCACCGCCGAGCCCTTGAGGAGGCCCCGCGAGCGCGTTAACATCGACGACTGCCCATTGCCGACGGCTTGCTGATGGCGCCGGTGAACTCCCGAGTCAGACCGCGCCTCGGTCGACCAGGCTGAACGTGGTGATCAGCGGAGCGTCACCGAGAAACTCGACGAAGATCTCCTTCTTGGTCGGGCTCCACTGCACCGGGCCGTACTCCTCGTTGATGATGGAGTAGGAGGTGCGCCCCTTGTCGTCCCTGCCCTCACGGAAGATCGTGAACAGGGTTGCCTTGGTGGGCCGACAGTCGGCTCCCACCAGCGACTTGTACCCCTCGGAATCGAGCTTGACCCCGAGGCACGGTCGGTGGGCGATCTCGGGGTTCACCGACTTGATCATGTAATCGACACCGACCGGTTCGAGCACGAAGAGCGCATCCTTGCCGGTTCCGTTGCCGACCTCGACCTCGCCGTGGGACGGCAGCGACAGGTCACGGTCGATCTCCACCACGTGCAGCAGGAATCGCCGCTGACCGGCCAGCATGGCCTGGGTCGGGTCCGCGCTGGCCGACGGTGAGGCGGACGGCTTGCCCGACGCGGGCGTGGACGTCGTGGCCGCCGGCCCGCTCGTCGTCGGGCTACCGCTCGGCGTCGAGCCGGCCCGGTCCGGTCCGGACAGCCCATTCAACAGTTGCGGGCCGAACAGGAAAGCGGGCACCAGCACGGCGATCACCGCAGCAGTCGCCCCCAGCGCGGTGAGCCAGCCACGCCGGCGTGAACCCCCGCGACCGGCCGTGGCCAGACCCGACGGCGTCGGCAGCGCGCCCCGACCATCACCACCGGCGGCGGGCGACACACTCGGCGGCGTCGCGCCCGGAAGTTGAGCCGGCCCGCCGGCACCCACCGGAGACGCTGCGGTCAACAACCCGTCGAGCAACTCCCGGGCGGTGGGCCGGGCAGCGGGGTCCTTCTCCAACGCGCGGGAGACCAACTCCCGCAACGGCCCACCGAGCCCGGTCAGGTCCGGCGGCTGAGTGAGGATCCGCATCGCGGTGGCGGTAGGCGAGTCGCCCCCGAACGGGCTGCGGCCGGTCGCGGCGTAGGCGACCAGGGCGCCCCAGGCGAAGATGTCAGCGGCCGGGCCCGCCGGACGGCCGGAAGCCGTGTCGAACCGCTCCGGAGCCATGTACGAGACGGTCCCGACCATCTGGTTGGTCCGGGTGTGCTGGCTCGTCGCCTCGAACGCTCGGGCGATGCCGAAGTCGATGACCTTGATCCCACCCGGTGCGACCAGGACGTTCGCCGGCTTCAGGTCGCGATGGATCACCCCAGCCCCGTGGATGGCGGTGAGCGCGGTGGCCACCCCGACCGCGATGCTGTGCAGCCGCGCCGCCCCCAGTGGGCCCTGTGTTCGGACCACCTCGGCCAGACTGGGGCCCTCGACGTACTCCACCACCAGGTAGGGCGGGTCATGGTCCGGGTCGGCGTCCAGGACCTCGGCGGTGCAGAACGGTGGAACCTGGCGGGCGCGGTTCACCTCACTACGGAACCGGCCCCGGAACTCCTCGTCGTGCGAGAGGTCCGCACGGACGACCTTGACCGCCACCAGCCGTCCCTGCGGCGAACGGGCCAGGAAGACACTGCCCATGCCCCCGTCGCCGAGCCGGTCGAGCACCTCGTAGCCACCGAGGCGTGCCGGGTCACCGGGACGCAACCCGTCGCTCACGCCAGATGCCCGCAGACTCCGACCACCGCGCGAACCGTTCCGCCCATCACCCGTTCCCCTCAGGTCACTCCGACGCCGGCCGCAGCCTATCGTCCGCCCACCGAATCCCGTCGATGCCGTCCACCAGCCGGCCACGACCGGGAACTATCGCCTCGTCGCGGCTGAAGCCGCCCCTGTCCGTCTGGCCGGGCAGGGGCGGCTTCCGACGTTGCTGGGAGTGCCGGTGCCGGCATGGGTGTCCACCTGCGATCCGACCATCCGGCGCGACCGTACGAGCTATCGGCGGCTCCACTGCTGGTTGGTCTGGCCGGTGCAGGTCCAGAGGACGAGCTTCGTGCCGTTGCCCGTACCCACGTTGTACGGGTCCAGGCAGAGGCCGGACTGCACCCCGGTGATGGTGCCGTTGGCGTTGACGTTCCACTGCTGGTTCGTTCCGCCGTGGCAGTCGTAGATGGTGACCAGGGTGCCCGGCGAGGTGCCATAGCCGGCGGCGTCGAGGCACTTGTTGCCGTACACGGTCAACGTCTTGTTGCTCGTGTAGGTCCACTGCTGGTTGGTGCGGCCGTGACAGTCCCACACCTGCACCTGGGTGCCGTTGGTGGTGGAGGAGCCGGGGACGTCGACGCAGCGACCGGACAGGGCACCCACGATCGCGGTGGTCTGCCCGGTGCCGCTGCCCGGGTTGCCGATGCTGCCGGGCACCGACTGCAGCGCGCTGTACCAGCGGGCAGCCATCTTGTCGTACCCGCCGGACGTGGGGTGGACGCCGTCGATCAGGTCGGCGGTGGTGAGTGCGCTGTGCATGTCGACCAGGCGTACGCGCTTGCCGGCGTTCACCTTGCTCTGCACGATGCCGGGGATCGCCGCGTTGAACGTGCGTGCGGCCGCCTCCTGGTTGCTGTTGGAGAGCGGGATGATCTGCGCGACGAACACTTCCGCTGTGGGAGCCGTGGTGGTGATCCGGTCGATCAGGGTGGAGAGCCGGTTCGGCGCGGTGCTCACGTTGTAGTTCTGCAGGATGTCGTTGGTGCCGATGTGCAGCAGAACGGTCTGCGGCCGCTGGGTGTTCAGCCAACCGACGATGTTCGCGTCGATCTGGTCGATGCGCCACCCGGGATGTCCCTGGTGGTCGTGGTCACCCAGGCTGGCAGGCCCGTTGAACTGCGACCCGACGAAGTCCACCGTGTATCGACCGTTGACGAGCCGCTGCCAGAGCCCGATACGGTACCCGCCCGGCACCTGGGTGCCCTCGGTGATGGAGTCACCGAGAGGCATCACCCGCACCCCGCCGTTGGATTCCGCGTTTGCCGGGCCGGTCGAGATCAGCACCCCGGCGAGGACAACACCGAGTGCGGCAGTCGCCGCGAGCCATCTTGCCCTCGTTCGCATAGGTTTCTCCCCTGCAGTGGTAGTGCTGACCGAGGAGTCAGGCCGCCGCGACCGCCGCGACATCGGCATGACGATGCCGTCGCAGCACTGGGACGGATTGTTAACGCTAACAGCGATTCCTGTAAATTCTTGTCGCTGATCTGGCCCACGTCAAGCGCCAGCAACCCGGGTGTCCTGCCGGCGCGACGGCCGCCGGAAAGGCGGAAGGGCATGGTGGTGCTGCTGGGGTGCCCGTGACACGTACGCCGACATGAGCGAAGTCGCGGTAGGTCAGACCAGTCCGCCGAAGCGATCGACGCGAACGGATCCACAATCGTCCGCGCGGCCAACGCCATTCCGTTCCGGATCCTGGAGGTCGGAGCCGGCGGCGACCTGACGCTGCGAGACGCCACCATCAAGGGCGGCCAAGCCGAGGGTGGGGTCGGCGCCGGCGGCGGTGGCATCCGGATCGACGTCGGCGGCAGGGCTGTCATCGAGAACACCCACGTGGTCTACAACCACACCAACGGCCCGGGTGGCGGTATCGCCACCTCGGCGTCACGAAGATCCTCGGCGGGAAGGAGCACGGCAAGGACTGGGACGGCAAGGACAAGGACAAGAAGAACAGCGGCAGCAACAACAGCGCCCTGTTCGACGGTGGAGGCATCTTCAACAACGGCAACCTCACCGTGCAGAACACCCGGCTGAGCTACAACAACACGATCGGGGTCGTCAACATCCTGCCCATCGGTGGCGCTGGTGGCGGGTTGTCGAACAGCAGCGTCGCCGTTCTCGAGAACGTCCACCTGGACAACAACAACACCGCAGGCTTCCGTGGCGGCGACATCCGCGGTGGAATCAACTCCACCACCGAGGCCAGGAACGTCGAAGTCAACGACAACCGGGCCGGCAGCGAGGGCGGCGGAATCTTCTCCGACGGCGTCTTCCACCTCCGACACGGCAAGGTCCACCACAACGAGGCCGGCCAACGGGGTGGCGGCGTCTACAACCAGATCGGCCAGTTCGTTGTCGAGGACAGCTGGATCAGCGAGAACGTCGCCAGCACGAACAGCACGATCGAACACGGCGGCGGCGTCTACAACGGCAGCGGCACCGTGGTACTGCGCCGCACCCACGTCGACCGGAACCGGGCCATCGGCTCGAATTCCCAGGGCGGCGGAATCTACAACAACAGCACGCTCACCCTCACCGAAAGCAAGGTCACCGACAACATCTCCATCCTGGCACCCGGCGGGATCTTCAACGACGGCGGCCAGGTCACCGTGGACCAGAAGACGGTGATCAGCGGCAACCTGCCCACGAACTGCACACCCAGCTCACCGCCGGTGCCCAACTGCTTCGGCTGATCATCCGATCGGTACGACACACGGGTAGCTGGCACAGAGGTATCGGAGCAACATCCGGTCCCGCACAGGTTCGGTCACGAAGACCGAACCTGCGGCGTGACCGGATGCCGTCCGCGGAACGACCGCAGGGACTCGAACCGTCACTTCTCTGCCGGGCGACGATCCTCCGGGTGGCGGCTCAGGTATCGATGATGTTGTTGTTCGCGTCGATGCCGTGGCTGCGCCAGTAGACGTCCCACTCGTCGTCGACGTGCTGCGGGACCTTGCCCTCCGGGTAGCGGACGTACGGCGGGGTCGGCTCCTGCCCATCCGGGAAGCAGGCGCTGCCGCCCTGCCCGCCCACCGCGATCGCCGGATACTCACCGCCAGCGCAGATGTCCTCCCGGAACGAACAACCGGTGGTGACCATCAGCCCACCCAGGCCGACCCCGGCCAGGGCGATCATGATTCGCGTTCGCATGGAGGGAATTCTGGTCGCCGCGACCGCGCCTGCCATCCGTACGCGTACTCATCTCGAGCCGGGCGTCACGATTCCTCGCCCAGGGTCGACCAGGCCGATGGGGCGAGCAGAACAGCACAACAGCGTCCGATACGTAACCCCATACAAAACAGGGAACATAGCCGATTGGCTATATTCCCTGTTCAGGTGGTGCGCCCGAAGGGACTCGAACCCCCAACCTTCTGATCCGTAGTCGGAAGGAGAGGGTGCTCGCGACCTGCAGTTATGCAGGTTTGTCCAGATTCGGTATGTAGCAGTGTCGACGGAACGTGACGCTTGAGCGCGTTTCCTGCCCGCAGCGCGCGCCCATAGGCGCGCGGCCTGATGTGGATGTTTCGATCTGCGGAGGCAACGTCTGCACTGCCGCTGGTCGAGCATTGGTGGGGGCCACGACTCGCTCTGCCGTCTCGCGCAGACACTTGCCGCACGAACACGTAGGTCATCTCTGGGCTGCCGTCTCCACCAGGATGCCCCGCACGCAGCCGCACTGTTATTCGCGGATCAATCCCGTGGTCCCGGTCGGTCGCCCGCTTCTTGATCTGCTGGCGAGCTACCTGCCGCTCGGCGCGCCTGACTCATCAGGTCTCGGATCACTGCCGACGGGTTGAGGCCGCGGCGCTGGGCCTCCTCGAAAAGCCATATGAGCTCGCCCTCGCTCAGCTCCACCACGTACGTGTTCCTCACCGGGCGGGGCTCGTACTCCACCTTTACCTCGCCCTGGTCGATCAAGTCGGTCAGCCGCGCGTTCAAGGCCCACTGCTCTTCAGGACTCAGTCTCATGGTCCCCTCCGGGAATCGTCCGGCCCGCTCCCGTCTCATTCTTCAGCTGCCTGCCGCTAACTACCAGGACAAACTCGCTGCCGCCCGTCAGCGTGGCTGGCGGAGCACACTGGCCACTGCGCTCGCGGACCCGGTTCTACCGGGCGTTCTACGCGCTGGTGGGAGCCGCTGCCCCCGATGGTGCGCCGGGTGGCGCCGAGCCAAGGTCCTGGAAGCGACGTGCACGGTGCAGCGTCGTGGCGACCGCGTCCGTATGCCGACGCTCCCGGGTCTGCGGGAACCCTCGGAGCGCTCACCGAGGCTGCAGCATGAAGACTGCGCTTGGCGCGAACTCGGATGGCGCCGCTAGTCCTCCTCGATCCAGTCCGCGGGTATCAACGCCTCGCCGTCAGCGCGCCATCGATACCTGACCGCGTCGCTGAACCATTGCTCCTCAAGATCGGCATGCTCCATGACGATGACTTGGAGGTCTACTTCGGGACGCGCGATGGTCTCCATGACCACTTGATAGGTGCGGACGAGCGCCTCCCGATCGTCATCGGGCAGCACGTGCGAACCGTCGCCGGCGTAGTCGGAGGGAAACCAGACTTGCGACGGCTGGTCCATGATCAGGATCCTGGGTACCGGCCGGTCCTCCGTCGCGAACCACTCGTGCAACGCCAGGAAGGTCGCAACGTGGTACCCGACATAGTTCTCGCCGCTGCCCATCTCATGCAGTGGGACCGCGCCGTTGCGGGTGTCGGCGACGACCGTCAGACGCCTCAAGTCCAGGCGGATGGGCCACGCCGAGTGCTCGATTTCAAGGCGTTGAGCCTTCTCCCACAGGCTCTGACTTATGCGCGCCAGGAAGGATGTGAGCAGGTCGGGGTTCCCGTTCTCCTCCAGCCTTGCCTCGATCTCGGCGATCTCGGCCTCGATCTCAGCCGTGCGGTCCTGGATCGGCGGTTGTTGGCCACGTCGGTCGAGCATCTCAAGGTAGAAACCGATCCGCCCCTGAACCAACGCAGTACGGGCCTCGGCGTCGCGAAGCCTCGCGATGGCCTGGACACCGGCCGCCAGCTCATCAATCTCAGCCTTATTGGCTCGCAGTAGCTGCGTGACCTCTTGAATCTCTTCGGCCAGCAGCGCCGCCATCTGGTCGATTTTGGGGGTGTCCGTTCGTATGGCGACGATCTCCCCGTCAAGTCGCACCAGCTCACGGTGCATGTCAACCCACGTACTCTCGGCGCCGGGGGCGTCGTTGCCGCACACCGGACAGGCACGCGGAGGTCCGTCCTCGTTTCCGAAGAACCCGAGCGACGCGAGGCGTGCGCGCTGCTCGCCGGCCTCGGCCGCGAAATCGCTGTTCTCGTTGGCTGCGCGGCGAAGCCGGGTTAGTTGGATGTTCAAGCCAGCTAGCCGGTCTCGCAGCTGCGCGCGCTGCTGATTGAGTGCCGTGATCTGGTCACCTTGGGCCTCCGGCTGCCCGACGGACCGGACGTCGACGAGTGACAGTGACCGCAGGAGCCCGAAGGCTTCACCCTCATTGAGGCCCTGGGGCGGCAGCTCATCGAGCAGTCCAACTGCCGCTGCCTCCGCAAGGAGCGCACGGGCCTGGCCCGTGGCGCCGAGTGCTGCGGCGCGTTCATCGAGCGTCCGCCGCAGCGCGACGAGCTCCCGCTTGAGGGTACGTAGCCTGATCGTGAGTGTGGCGTACTCGGTATCCACCGCCCCCAGAAAGTAAGGGATGACCGCCCGAATTGCGTTGGGGCGGTGCTCATCCCCTTGGGTATGGAACAGCACATCCTGGTTAGCAATCTCGTTCTGTTCCTGCATGACAAAGAACAGCGCGTGACGAATGCTAGGAGACAGCGGACCCGTGGTGCCGGGCATCGGCAGACGCAGTGAGCGGTCGATGCCACACAAATCTCCGATGATCTGCTTGGCCGTGTCGACGTTCGTGTTGAACTCGAGTTCGTCGAATGCTGGTATCGATTCTGGATCGGAGACGACGCTGACGTACATGCGATCGGCGGTTTTGTGTAGGCGCTCCGGCGCTGGCCGGGCGATGTACATCGTCCGATCACCACTCACGATCATGAGACCGAACCCTCTGGAGTTGTCCCTCGTCACCCCCGCCTTGACCGGATACCCACCGCTACCGAGGCAGTAGTCGATGATCGTCAGGATCGCGCTCTTACCCCTGCGTGAGGAACCGGTGATGATGTTGAGCTGTCCGAGCTCAAAGGTCACCTTGCGGACGCGTTCGCCGCGGCCGTACACGACGACATGCCTGATCTGGAAGCTCAAGGACGGACTCCAAGAAGTGTGAAGATCGTCGGAAGGTCGCCGGCCCTGGAAAGCCACCGGCCAAGGAACAAGCTGGCCCTCTGGATCTGGGCAACTTCCGGGGTGTCACCGGTGATCCTCTTGGGGACTCGCTGGGTCGATCGGACGAGGTGTTGTTCCTCCAACACCAGCAAGCCGGCCCGCAAGCTAAGCAGGAGCCCTTCCCTCACGAGCGGGCCGAGGAACGGCGCGGCCTGTCGAAGGTGAACCCGGGCTGCCGATTCACGCTCGATCCAGTTGACCGTCGTCGAGGAGATGCTTTTCGGCAGCACGGCTCGCACGGGGGCGGTGAGGGCCATGACGGGAGCCAAGATGGCGAGGAGGACGTGACAGCCTGGGCCGTTCTCTTGCTCATGCCCCTGCACGGCGCGGGCGACCAGGAGTCCGGCGAACGCAGGATTGTGGAGGTTTCGCTCTTCCCGACTCAGAAGGTCAAGCGCCGGCATTCACACCACCGACAGGCTCCAGGATGGCCAGAAGACGCACCTCGAAGTCCGGGTGCCATCCCACACGCTGGTCGTCCGCGAGGATGTGGAAAGACCCCTTGCAGATAAAGGGGTCATGGCACTCGGGTCGGATGTTCCTCCGGAACTCGGTCTCCACCCAACCGTAGATCCGTCTCGCCGCCGCGATTTTCGTTTCTTCCGCCGCTTCCTCACCAAGCTCGTCCTGCATGACGGCGAAGTGCGTCTCCCACTCCTCGCGCAGCCGCCGCTCGTAGGTTCCGATCTCGCCGGGAAGAAGCAGATTTTCACGCGACCAGCGTGAGCGTTGGGTGGACGCGCGCAGGTAGTCACGCACCGCGAGTTCGATCCGGCGGTTGCCTATTCCGATCAAGTCGAGCTGTCGGATGAACGCGCGTTCGCCGTACTCCTCTCGGGTCGCCGTCATTTCGGCGATGTCCTCGTCGATCGGGAGGTTGTAGGGCCGGAACTGGTCGCGCAGCTCGCTGAACTTTTCATCGATCTCGCTACCCGGGATCGGCAGCGCAGCCTCGACCCGCATGGTCTCGATGCACCGCTGAATGAACCAGCCTTCGAGGCGGTTGAGTAGCGATTCGGCCGCCTGCTTGCCGACAGCGAAGTGGCAGACCTGAAGGAGGTCTCGGTAGACGTCCTCAATGGTGGGACCATCGCCGAGGACGGTGATGGCCGCAAGCATCGCCTCTCGTTGACCGTCCTTCAGTCCACGGTAGGCCTCGATGCTCTTTCTCTTGGCATCCGACGCCGATCTTGCGGCCGCCGCTTCAAGCAGTTCACGTGCCCTCTTGACATCCCGGCCCGGACCTGACTGTAGGTAATGGGCCACCGATTCGACGGGCACATCCGAGGTTGTCAGCAGCAGGAGTCGGGTACGGGCGGGGTCCAGCGATCCGTCCCTGATCGCCTCGCTCCAAATCCGTAGCGTCTTCCACAGATCGGTGCTGCCGTCCGTGAGCCGGGTGCCGCTGGCTCGATGCTTCAGTTGCCAACGTCTGCTTCCGCTGGCGGCGACGATTTCCACGTCGTCTACCACCTCAACCGACACACTCCAGCTCGCGTCAGCCCCGAACTCATTGAGCCCGGCCAGGAGGGCATATCGCAGCTGGTAAAGATAGCCGATAGCCGAGGCTGAAGCATCGAACACGCTACTTGAACCACTCACACGAGCTCCTGGATAAGCCGCGCCGGGACCGTTGTCGTGGCAGCACATCACAGCCAGGTCGCTGAGTAAATACGTCTCGTCACACTGGGGACGATTTGTTGCCCGAGGTCAACCGGCCGTCACAGGAAACGACTCTTCCGGCCGGTTGGCTGGAGTAGCGACAGCAGTATGCAAGTCCACGTGCGCGTCGTAGGCGGCATAGCCGGCCACGCGGGTCCCGCCCGTCCGGTCAACCCTCGCCGTCCGCTACGTCGAGCGGTGGCGCTGGAGCGCTCGATCTGCCTGCGTAGCGCACAACGTCCACCAGCAGGCTCAACCATCGGCGGCAGCACGCAGCGTCGCGAACCGAGTCCTGCATCGCTCCAAAGCCGGTCCTCGCGCCTTCGGCCAGCGGTCCGCCGTGCGTACTGCGATCCTTGGCGCCGAACCCACCTCTGACCCTATTCCGCCATGGTCGCCGGACCCGCCGAACCTGAGCCAAGCCCTGCCCGAACCGCCGCCGTCACCGAAATGGTGGCGACGCCGCCGGCCGGGCACCGCCAAGGCTTAGCCACCCAGCCTCCCGGTGTTATCGCCGCTGAGTCAGCGCGCCTCTTCGTTCCTCCGGGCGCCGCGCCACCGCTCCGCCCCAGGCTGACCAGCTCATGCCCCGGGTGCTGGACGCGGTGTAGGAGTTGCGAGCGGGCCCGGGCGCGATACGGCAACGGCGAGGTGTCCCTTGAGAGGGACACCTCGCCGTTGATCGTCAGCGGGCTTGGTGCCAGGTGGATAGCCGGAGAGGACTACCTCGTGCGGTCCTACCTGCCTGGTGCCGGAAAGCCTGTCGCTGGGAGGAACGATCCGACTCACCGCCGCCAACTCACCCTCGCTTCGACCTGCATCGGCAGGGCCACGCTCCCCCTGCTCTTGCAGCCCTCCGTCCGGGCTGAAGCCACCATAGCAGCCGATTCATCACCAGGGATACCCTTAAAACCCCGATCAGACCGCGCTTGCGCGGGGGTAGCATCGGACTAGACCCAGGGTCACCCTTGCGCTAGCGTAGGGGTGAGCCTGCCACTGTTACCGGGCACTATAGGAGAACACTTTATGTCGCTGAATAACGGTGAACAGCCGTTCGCCCCTGCGCAAGCGTCACGTGTTTCGTCCGGTGACGGGTACCAGCGCCTCTTTGACCAGTTCACCTACCGGCGACCGCGCCCGATCGCCCTCACCGCGGCGGAGAACGTCGCCAAGCGCAATCACAACCGGTCCCTGCCGCTGCGCCGGGCGTTCGCGGAGCGGCCGGACAACTCGACCCAGCCCACCCCGCTGGCCCGCCTCCTCCGCGGCGGCCGAGGCGGCAGTGTCCGGCTCCGGCTGTACCTGTCCTACCTCTGGCTCGGCGCGGCGCCCCCGCACGAGCTGGTGTACCCCGCCCGCGCCTGGGCCGAGCTGCTCGACCTGGACGAGCCCGATGCCAGCGGAGCCCGACGTGTGGCCGACGCGGTGCGCTGGCTGGAGAAGAACAACTTCATCGAGGTCACCAACCGCGCCGGCGCCCCGAATATCGTCCGGCTGCGCAGCGACACCGGTGACGGCAAGCCCTACGAGACCCCCGGCTCCGCCTACAACCGGCTGAAGCAGAAGAAGCCGGAGGCGGCGCAGATCCACCGTTACATCCAGCTCCCGCCGACGCTGTGGACCTCCGGCTGGATGGCCGTGCTCAGCCCCGCCGCCTTGGCCATGCTGATCATCCTGCGCGTCCAGGTCGGCGCGAAGGACCCCGACACCGAAGAGGTCTGGATCGCCCCCGACTACGCCACCAAGGCGTTCCTGCTCTCCGAAGAGACCCGCACCCGCGGCATCCGCGAACTCCAGCACGCCGGCCTGATCAGCGTCCGACGCCGGCAGCTCGTCGCCACCGACAGCTTCGACTTCCGCCGGTTCCGCAACGTCTACCAACTCAACCTCCCGGCCCTCGCGCAACCGGCGGTAATCCCCGAGCCGGTCAAAGAGGCACCTGCGTGACCGGACTGTGCCGCGGAGACGGCAACGCACCTGCGCGGGGGTGGGCGGGTTGAGGCACCGGGCCAGGGTCGACAGCGGCGCCGACAATGACGGCGGTCAGGGTGGCGATCGCGAGCCAGTGGCCACAGGCGTCAACGTTCGGGCTAGCTTCTTCCGCTACTGACCGTCACGATCAAGCAGCGCCAGCGCGCGAGCGCGCGCCCATGGGCGCGCGAAAAAAGCCCCCCTGGTCGACGGTTGTCGATGACCAGGAGGGCATTTTCCCTGTTCAACTGCTGTGCGCCCGAAGGGACTCGAACCCCTAACCTTCTGATCCGTAGTCAGATGCTCTATCCATTGAGCTACGGGCGCTTGTGCTCAGCCAGTGTACACACCCGGCTTTCGCGCGGAGACTCCGGGATTCGAACCCGGGAGGGGCTTTAAGACCCCAACCGCATTAGCAGTGCGGCGCCATAGACCAGACTAGGCGAAGTCTCCCCGGTGATCCTCAGACCACCGCGCCCGAGGATACAGGTCACCACCCACCGGGAGCAAAACGACTTCCGGGGTACGCCCACCGCGACCCGCCGCCGTCCGTGTTTCCACGCTGTGCGCCGGCGTGATCGGGACTACGCTCCATCGATATGCAGGAGCAGCCGCCCAGCGAGTCGACCCGTCGAGAGCCTGCTGAACGAGCGCGTCGGCGCTCCCCACGGGCCACCTTCAGGCCGCCGATCGTGGCCGAGGAGCCCACCGAGACGGTGGAGCCGGCTGAGGCGCCGGCACCGCCGGCAGCCGACTCGGCGAGCCAGCGTCCCCCTCGACGGGCCAAGGCTGCCCCGGCGGTGCTCTTCCAGCCACCGGAGCCGGATCGCCCCCTGCCTCGACAGCCTCGACGCGCACCGACCGAGCTGACCGCCGAGGCGATCGCGGAGCAGCCGGAGCACGCGGAGCAGCCGACCGGCGACCAACCGAGCCCAGCAACCGGCCTCGCATCGACACCGCCGAAGGCTCGGACCGCCCCTGTTCGCAGGGCTGCCCCTCGGCAGGCAGCCGACACGCCGGCCGAGGTGACCCCCGCCACGCCGGCACCCCGCAAGCGCGCCGCACAACCCACCAAGGCCGCGAGCAGCACCGAAGCCGCAAGCACTACCGAACCGCAGACCACCACAGCCGCGAGCAACACCGGCGAGGCGAGCACCATCACGCCAACGGCCCCGGCCAAAGCCGCAAAGACCACCAAGCGCGCGGCCACCCCACGAAAGAGCACCACGCCGACAAAGAGCACCCCGCCGACAAAGCCCGCCCCCGAACCCGTGGTCGGGCCGCAGACGGCGCGCACCGAGCAGTTGGCCTCGGCAGCCCCCGCCGCGCGGCAGGTTGAGCCGGCTCTGGGGCGTACCCCGGAATCGGAGCTGCGCGCGGTCGCCGCGCGCGTGCTCGACCACCCTGGCTTCGCACCGGAGCTGTTGGCTCTGGCTGCGGTGCGGACGTTCGGGCCCGGCGCGGCGGGGTGGGCCGCTGGGTTGCGCGACCGGTATCCGGACGCCTCGGCGGACGGCCTGGCCCGGTTGGCGGCCCGGCGGTTCGTCCGCTCGGCGGGTGCGGGTGGGGCGACCGCCGCGCTGGCCGGCTACTTCGCGCCGCTGGCCGAGTTGGCGGCGGTGCTGTGGACGCACTCGGAGCTGGTGCTGCACCTGGCTGCGGCGTACGGCAAGGATCCGACGCATCCTGACCGGGCCGTCGACCTGTTGGTGCTTACCCAGGTGCACCCGGATCGGGCGAGCGCGGCGGCGGCCCTGGCCGCCGCCGAGTCGCCGGGTGACCCGGTCGAGGGGGCGTGGCCGCGGGCGGCGGAGGCGGCTTGGCGGTTGGCCGCGCCGCTCACGGCGCAGGCCGGTGGTTGGGTCGCGTTGCGGCTGGTGGCCCGGTTGCTGCCGGGCGCGGCGGTGCTCGCGGCGGCGGTGGGCGACGCGGCGGCGGCCGACCGGCTCGCGGCCCGAACGGTGGCCGCCTACCGACCCGACCGGCGCTGACGGGTCAGAGCCAGTCGAACCATTCCCGGGGCAGCAGCGCGTAGCCGACGAAGGCGAACACGTCGAGCAGGGTGTGCGCGATGATCAGCGGCATCACCCGCCGGGTGCGCAGGTAGAAGAGGCTGAACACGACGCCCATGATCGCGTTGCCGACGAACGCGCCGAAGCCTTGGTAGAGGTGGTACGAGCCGCGCAGCAGCGCGCTGGCCGCGATGATCGCGGCCAGCCGCCACTGGAGCTGACGCAGCCGGGTGACCAGGTAACCGACCACGATCACCTCTTCCAGCACGGCGTTCTGCACGGCGGCGAGAATCAGCACCGGAACCGTCCACCAGACGTCCGGCAGCGCGGCCGGCACCAGCGTGGCGTTGAGGCCCAGATGGGCCGCCACCCAAAACAGCGCCAGCCCGGGTAGCCCGATGAGCGCCGCCAGCCCGGCGCCGCGCGCCACGTCCTGACCGGGCCGCCGGGCGTCCAGGCCGAGGGTCCGCGCCGGGTCGCCGGGGTCACGACTGAGCAGGTGTACGGCGAGCAGCACCGGCAGCAGCGCGAACACGATGCCGAGCAGCTGGTACGTGAGATCCAGCCAGGGGCGGGCCGACGCCGAGGTGTTCAGCGAGGCGGTCTGCTTGGAGAGCGGACCGTCGGCGGTCAACTTCGCGATGATCGAGACCACCGCGTAGATCGCGGACTGGCCGAGGGAGAGGCCGAGGACCAGCAGCGTCTCGGTGCCCAGCAGTCGGCGGGACACCGGGCGGGTCAGCTCAACGGTCACCGCACCACTCTGCCCGACGTGCGGCACCCGTGACATGGCCGACCGGCCACCATGAGCCGATCGCACATTCTGTGCGACCAGTCGACACGCTCCGTGGAGATTCTATGGGCGCCCGATCCGTTGCCGTCTGGAGAAGGAGCGTCCGTGGACAACCTCGCGCGGTTGCTGAAGGAGAGCTGGACCCTGGTCGAGGACGACCGGGTCCGGTTGAGCGGTCACTTCTACGCTCGGCTGTTCCTGCTCGACCCCGCCCTGCGGCAACTGTTCCCGGTGCAGATGACCGGCCAGGGCGACCGTCTACTCGAAGCGATCATCACGGCGATCCACACTGTGGACGACCCGGAGAGCTTCGACGAGTTCCTCCGGGCGCTGGGCCGCGACCACCGCAAGTACCACGTCGACGAGCGGCACTACGCCACGATGGGCGTCGCACTTCTGGACGCGCTGCGCAGCACCGCCGGCGACGGCTGGAACCTGGAGTACGACCAGGCGTGGCGGGAGGCGTACGCGGCGATCGCCGCCCTGATGGTGGCCGGCGCCGCCTCCGACGACGACCCGCCGTTCTGGCACGCCGAGGTGCTGACCCACGAGCGGTACGGCCCGGACACCGCCGTGCTGACCTGCCGGGCGTTGCAGCATCCGCTGCGCTGGCAGGCGGGGCAGTACGTGAGCCTGGAGGTGCCGCGCTACCACCCCCGGGTGTGGCGTAACTACTCGGTGGCGAACGCCCCGAACGACGACAACGTGCTGGAGTTCCACGTGCGGTCTCCGGGGGCCGGCTGGGTGTCCGGCGCCCTGGTGCGGCGGGTGCGGCCGGGTGACCTGCTCCGCCTGGCGGCGCCGATGGGGTCGATGACACTGGACCGCGCCTCGGAACGGGACATCCTCTGCGTGGCCGGCGGCGTCGGGCTGGCGCCGATCAAGGCGCTGGTGGAGGAGTTGGCCACCTTCAACCGGACCCGGTGGGTGCACGTCTTCTACGGCGCACGGCAGGCGGGCGACCTGTACGGCCTGGACGGGTTGCAGGAGTTGGTGGCCGTACACCCGTGGTTGTCGGTCACCGCGGCGTGCAGCGAGGACCCGGACTTCGACGGCGAGCAGGGCGAGATCCCGGAGGTCGTGGCCCGGTACGGCCCGTGGACCACGCACGACTGCTTCGTCTCCGGTGCCGCCCGGATGGTCCGGTCCACCCTGCGGGTGCTCGCCGCGGACAACGTGCCGCCGCCGCACATCCGCTACGACACCTTCGGTGACCTCTAGACGTTCCTCCCCCCACACCGGGGCGCGTGCCCCTGCCCCCTGGGGCACGCGCCCCGGTCCCTTTCTTGGTCAGTAGCGCCAGGGGTGCCCGCTCTCGCGGTACTCCTCCACCGGCACCAACGGCACACCGGGTGCCATCCGGTCGACGTAGAGCCGGCCCTCCAGGTGGTCGATCTCATGTGCGACCAGCCGGGCCATGCCGAATTCGAACGACGTGATGATCCGGCTGCCGTCCCACTGGGCGTGTTCCACGTCCAGTCGCAGCGGCCGGGGCACCAGACCTCGGTGGTCGAAGAAGGAGAGGCAGCCCTCGTACTGCTCGTCGGTCTCCGGGTCGGCGTCGACCACCCGGGGGTTGAGCAGCACGACCGGCTCCGCCGACCGGTCGGGGGGCCGCACCACGGCCGCGGCGCGGCCGATGCCGAACTGCGGTGCCGCGACGCCCACTCCCTTGCTGAACGGGTGCAGCTCGTCGAGCCGGGCCAGGGCCATGGTGAGCCGGTCGACCACGTCCCGGGCGACGTGTTCCTCGCCGGGCAGGTCGAACGGGCGGGCCCGCTGGCGGAGCAGGTCGTCCCCGCGTTGCACGATGCCGAGGCCGCGCATCCGGTCGCTGGGTCGGACCCGGGCGCCGCCGGGGCCGACGTCCGGTTCGGTGTCCGGACGGGCACGGAACCGCCACTGCATCCGGTAGCGGGCGTTCAACGGGGGGTCGTCGGTCTGCCAGTCGTAGATCACCCGATCGCCCTCGTCGTGACGCTGCGGCGCCGTCCGCAGCGGGCCCTCCTCCGCGCTGAGCGAGGTCTCCACGCCCCAGACCTGCGGGTCGAGGGCCGCGGGCAGGTCCAGGCGTACGGCGAGCTGCCGGGTGGGCAGTCGGACGGCTCGCTGGAACCAGGGGCCCCACTTCTCGTGCCCGACGCTGTACGCGTACTCGATGGTGGCCCGGTCGCCCGGATAGAGGGGGAAGCGTCGCTCCCCGTTCTCGAAGAGCAGCCAGATCTCCTTGAACGCGTCGCGATCGTGCTTGGCGCGCCAGTGCATCGGCTCCGGGTCTCCGCCGCCGTCGTCTCGGCGGGCCTGTATCTGCAGTTCGGCGAAGGTGAGGGGGTGCTCCCGGTGGTGCCGGTTGGAGCGGCCGGGGTCGTTCGGGTAGCGGTCGACGGCGACCCGGACCAGGTAGCGGGTGACCGGTTCGGTGCCGGCGTTGTACAGCTCACGGTGGATGACGCACCGGTAGCCCTCGTCGGCGTGGGTGAGGGTGGCCAGCTCCCGTTCCACGACCAGGCCGGTGCCGGGTGGCAGCCACTGGCCTGGCAGGTACGGCTCGCGGTTCGGCTGACCGGCCCGGGCGTGCCGTAGGTCGTCGTACTCCCGGAAGCGCTGCCAGATCGCGCCGCTTGCCTCCAGGACGGCCTCCGCGCGGCGGGCGAAGTCCTCGGTCGGCCGGTGCCGCCGCCCCTCGACGTGGCTCACGTAGGACGGGTCGAACCCCATCAGGACGGCCAGTTGCTTCTTGGACAGCCCGCGCCCGGTCCGTTGCCGGGCGAGTTCGGCCGCGAAGGAGTCGGCAGCCCGTTCGAGGGGTGAGGTCGTCATGAGCTTCCTCGTGGCCGGGGCTATAAGTTTCACGTTCCGTACGCGACCACACACGCAAGTGGCATGTTTTCGACACACCGCTTGACAATTAACCGATGGCCGTCGATTGTGCGGCGGCGTTTCCCAGCACTGACTCCGGGTAGTACGCGAAGCACTACTCCCGTCGGATACGGGGTGACCTGGGCGTCCGGGATGTGACCAAGGTGAGGCTTCCCTTACGGTCAGGGGGTTGGTTAGGCTAGCCTTAGCTCAGGACGGCACTGGTTCGTCCGCCGGGGCGCACTCCTCGGTCACACAGACAGGGGACGACTCAGGTGACAGCGGTGATGCCACGGCGGGATACCGCCACCACGCCGCTCGCCCCCGTCACCGCGGCGCTCCGGGCCATGTTCGGCACCGACGACCTCCCCGGCCTCGCCCGGGGCCTGCTGGTCGACGACGAGCTCGGCTGGGCGCCCGCCACCACCCTGATCGACGGCAGCCGGCTGCCGGAGCTGTTGAACGGCGCCGCCGTCCGCTGGGGCGGCACCCCGCACGCCTGCGCGGCGTTGGCCTGGAAGTCCTACAGCTACTGGGCAGCGCTGCCGGTCGTGCTCGGCTGGGCCTCCGCCCGACGGGTGCCACTGCTCGATCCGGCCGACCTGCTGATCCACTTCGAGGACCATCGGCAGCTGCTCACCATGGGCATGCGCCGGGGCACGAAAGTGGCGGTGCTGCCGAACGACCCGCTGGCGCTCGCCGGCCTGCCGGAGGTGCGGGTCGTCGCCGACGAGGCGGAGCTGCTGGCCGCGCTACGCGCGTCCCTGCTCGACGCGCACCTGGCACCGCTCATCACGGCGATCCAGTCCGAGGTCCGGGTGGGCACCCGGACGCTGCTCGGCTCGGTCGCCTCCGGCATCGCGCACGGCATCCTGCGGGCCGCGGACGCCCTGCCCGGCTCCACGGTGCAGAGCATCGACACACTGCTCGGCGCACTCGACCTGGCCGACCTGATCGAACTGGTGCCGGGGCCGACCGGTGAGCCGACAGTGCAGCGCCGCACCTGCTGTCTCGCCTTCACCCTGCCCCGCCCGAAGGTCTGCCAGGGCTGCTGCGTCCGGTAGGGCCTGTTTCGCCTAGGTCAGGCTGGGCCGCACTGCTCAGTCGGTCAACGACCGGACATCCCACACCCACACGCCGCCGGTGAAGACCGGTTGGGTCCCGGTCAACTCGGTCATGCCCCGGCGCAGCGCGGCCTCGTGCTCGTGTGGCCCGAGGATGACCACCCCGGCCCGCCAGTAGCGCAGGTCGTCGACCGCTCGGACCCGGGTCTGCGGGGTGATCGGCGGCACCGCCCCGGTGCGCCGGATGGTGCCGAAGAAGCTGCTGGTGGGGCGGGGAGTCGCACCGAACAACGCAACCTTCGGCGGATCGGCGTTCGGGCGGGTGTCCGGGCCGAGGAAGTAGCCACGGGCCAGCGGCATGTCCAGCCGGGTCGCGGCGGACCAGCGCAGCGGCTCGGCGTAGGTGGTGTCCGGCAACGGCAGGGTCACCACACTGCGCCCACCGGTCACGTACGGCCGCCAGGCCCCACTCGTCACGAAGCTGGGGACCGGGTCGAGGCGGGCCACGGGCAGCGGGGTGGGGACGATCGGCAACAGGGCCATCGTGAGCACGGTGGCGGTGACGAAGCGGACCTGCCCGCGAGCGGCCGGGTGCGCGTCGGCCAACTCGCGGGCACGTTCGGCGCCGTAGGCGAGCAGCAGCCCGATGATCGGGGTGATCGCCAACGCCCAGCGTGTCGGCACCACCGAGTGCAGGATGGGCAGGTTCTCCAGCGCCGCCCAGGGGCCCGGCACACCCGTACCCCGGTTGTCGAAGCGGACCTCCCGACCCAGCGACAGCACCGCGAAGAGCAACCCGAGCGCGGCCAGCGCGAGCACCACGATCGAGCGGCGCAGCCACCAGACCAGGGCGATCACCAACACCACCAGCGCCCAACCGAAGAAGCTGTTCTCCTCGGTCGGGTTCTTGGCCAGGCCCGCGGCGGTACGCGCGCTGCCGGCCAGTGATTCCCGGGAGTACGCGACGAAAGAGGCCACGTCGCTGGAGTAGCCGCGGATCAGGCGGGACAGCCCGGAGTACGCGTCCGGTCCGAAGAACTGCACGTACAGGGGGTACGCGAGCAGGAGCAGGGCGACCACGGCGGCGACGGCCAGCCCGGCGAGGAAGGATCGGGCCCGCGACCGTAGCTCCGCGCGGCCGAGGGCGAGCACGCCGACGATCACGCCGAGCCCGATCGCGGTCATCAGCAGGATCTCCAGGTTGAGGAACGCCTGCCAGACGATGACCAGCGCGAGGAGGACCCCGTTGCGCAGCCAGCGGCCGGGTTCACCGAGTCGTAGCGTGCGCCAGATGATCAACGGGACGACGAACTGCGACACGATGTTCGGGTGCCCATTGGCGTGCGACACCATGGCCGGCGCGAACGCGCAGAAGCCGGCGCCCAGCCACGCCGGCCCTCGGCTGCCGATCAGGACCCGGGAGAGCAGGAAATACCAGGCAGTGGCGGTGGCAATCATGCCGGCGGTGAGAAAGATCAGAAATGACGCCCGCGGCCCGAACAGCAGGGTGATCGGCGTCATTGGCAATGAAATGGATAATACGGACGTATTGGCCATCAGATTGACGCCGTCGGGGACGTTCATCTGATTGGAATGGAACGGATACGCAAAGTGCGTGACTACTCGCGCACCGTGGGCCATCATCCATTCGAACTGCGACTGATCGGACTGGTTGTCCCGCACACCGCTGCGCGGGTCCAGCCAGAGTCGACAGGTGACCCAGAAGCCGAGCACCACGAAGCTCAGCACGGCGGCCAGATCGGCCCACATCCCCCTGCGGGAAGGCCGAACGGCAGCGGAGGCCCCCTCCGCCGACGGCACGGCGGCCGGGCCGCCGCCGTCGCTGGGCACGTCCGGTTCAGGAGTAGTCATGACAATTCATAGGGTAGTCAGCGCATGGCGCCGCCGTGACATGTTTCGGGGTACTGCCGTACTATGTGCCGGGTTCGCCGACCGCCGATCACGAACCCACCCCCCGACCACAATTCGGCCACCCCGATGCCCCGATTCTTTCGCCGTCCCAGCGGATGATTCACTCTGTCGGTCCAGGCACGGGTCGAGTTCATATCGTGAGGAATCGACGCATGGCAGAAATCACTGGGGATCAGCGCGTGCAGTCCGAGGTGCTGGAAGGCCTGGCAACCGCTGTCAACCACCGTCGCTGGTTCATCGAACTGGCCGTGCCGTACCTCGGCGACGACCCGATCGAGATCGGCAGCGGTCTCGGTGACTACGCGCTGGAATGGTCCGAGCGGCTGCCGCGGTTCACCGCCACCGAGGCCGACCCGGCCCGGCTGGTGCAGCTCAAGGAGCGCCTCGCCGACCGTCCGAACGTCGACGTCCGGCAGATGCTGCTGCCGCACAACGACCGGGGCGACTACAGCGCGGCCGTCTCGTACAACGTCCTGGAGCACATTGAGGACCACGTGGGCGCGCTGGAGAGCATGCGCGACCTGGTCCGCCCCGGCGGCGCCGTGATCATCATCGTGCCCGCGTTCCAGTTCGCGATGGGCCCGGCCGACATCGCCACCGGGCACGTCCGCCGCTACACGAAGAAGACGCTCGGGGCAGCGATGACGGACGCAGGTCTGACCATCGAGAAGATGCACTACGCCAACGCGCTCGGGCTGATCGGCTACTTCATGGCCACCAAGGTCTTCCGGCTGATGCCGAAGGAAGGCCCGATGGTCAAGGTGTACGACACCCTCGTCCTGCCCGCCACCAAGGCCGCCGAGCAGCTCGTCCTGCCGCCGTTCGGCCAGTCCGTCTTCGCCGTAGCCCGCGTCCCAGCCTGACCCCGGCCCCGGCCCCGGCCCCGGCCCCGGCGATCTTGCGCTTTCTGTCGTCCTTACGCCCTTTATGTCAGGGATGTCGGGACAGAAAGTGCAAGATCGCGGGAGCTGGGGGTGGGGTTAGTCCTTGATCTGGTACGTGGGGCGGATTACCGCTCTCGCGAGGGTGTGGAACGTCAGGTTGAAGCCGACGTAGGCGGGGCTGGCGTCCGGGGTCAGGTCCAGGCGGTCGACGTCCAGGGCGTGCACCGCGAAGACGTACCGGTGCGGGCGGTCGCCGGGCGGCGGAGCCGCCCCGCCGTAGCCCTGCTCGCCGTAGTCGTTGCGGACCGAGAACGCCCCGCCGAGGTCGGTGCCCGCCGCACCACCAGCCCCGGTGGGCAACTGGGTGACGTTGACCGGCACGTTCACCAGCACCCAGTGCCAGAAGCCGCTGCCCGTCGGCGCGTCCGGGTCGTAGCAGGTCACCGTGAAGCTCTTCGTCTCGGCGGGGAAATCCGACCAGGTCAGCTGCGGCGAGACGTTGTCACCCCCGGTGCTGCCATGCGCGTGCCGGGCGTCCATCGGCTCGCCGTTCTGCACGTCGTCGCTCATCAGCGTGAACGAGGGCACCGTCGGCAGCAGCTCGTACGGGTCCGGGGCGATCGGTCGTTCCAGGGTCATGGGGACGCGTCCTTCCGATGTGCGGAGATACCAGCCCCTTCTTACCCCGCCGCGGCCCTCCCGACGACCGGAAGCACGCGCTGACCCAGTGTGGTTTCGCAGAGCTACGTTTGAGTTCGGGCAGCGTTCCGCAGGGGGACATCGTGGCCGGCATCTGGCGGGACTTCGTGGTGGCCGTCTTCACCGCGTTCCGCCGCCGGGACGAGCGAGCCATCGCCGACGAACGCCGACGCGGTGTCGAGCGACTGGCCGAGGAGACGATCCGCCGGGAGCGGCGGGCCACCGACCCGCCGGAGTGACCGCGAAGCGGGGTGCCGGACTGCCTCGGTGCAACCGGTGAAGATGACCTGATGGGGCGGACTTTTGGGGCACGACCGATGGCGACCCCGGAGACACATCGACCCATTCTGTTCGAGGTCTTCTTTGACCTGGTCTTCGTCTTCGGCCTGATCCGGGTCACCACGTTCATGAGCCAGCGGCCCGCGCCGGTGACCTTGATGCAGGGATTCCTCGTACTCCTGCTGCTCTGGATCTCCTGGCTGGTCTACTCCTGGCTGGGCAACCACGTCCGGATCGACGTCGGGCTGATCCGTGCCGGTGTCACCGTCGCGATGGCGGCCGTCTTCCTCGTCGCTCTCGTCATCCCCGACGCCTGGGGGACCGGACCAGGTACGACGGGGTCCCGGCTGATCCTGGTGCTGGCGTACATCGTGCTTCGAGTTGTCGATCTGGTTCTCTTCCGCTGGGTGGCAGCGGGCAACCGGCAGGTGCGCAGGACCATTCGCCTCTACACCCTCTCCACCGCGCTGTCCTGGATTCCGCTCGTCCTCGGCGCCGTGTTCGGCGGCACCGCACAGATCCTGCTCTGGGCGCTGGCCCTCACCATCGACATGGGCGGCGGGGTGGTCTCCTCGATGCTGAGCGGTTGGCCCGTACGCAGCCCCGGCCACTTCGCCGAGCGGCACAGCCTCGTGGTGATCATTGCGCTCGGGGAGTCCCTGATCTCGGTCGCCGCCGGCATCGGGACTCAGCGGATCCGTGGACCGATCCTGCTGGCCGCGCTCCTCACCCTCTCCGTCACCGTGTGCCTGTACTGGCTCTACTCCGCGAGCGCGGCAACCTCCAGGCACGCGCTGACGACGGAGTCCGGGCTACGGCGCGCCCACGTCGGTGCGAATGCCTACAGCGTTGCCCACTTCCCGGTACTCGCCGGGACCATCTACGTGGCACTGGGAGTCGAGCAGGTGCTGGCCGGCCTGGCACATGAGGAGTCCCACGGCATCTCGGACTGGATGCCGACCGTCGCGTTGTTCGGCGGGACCGCCCTGTTCCTCGCGGGCCGGGCGACGTTCCTGAGTCTCAGCGTCCGGTGCGTGCGACCGGGGCAACTCGTCGCTCCCGTCGTGGCGCTGCTGTTACTCCCCGTCGGCCGTCACCTGCCCGGCCTGGCCGCGCTCGGCCTGCTCACCGCGTTCCTCGCCGTGCTGCTCAGCTACGAGGCGTGGACCAGGCGCGCTACCGCCGACGAAGGCTGACCGCGCCAGATCCACTCGGCATTCAGGAAATCGCGGTATCCGCGTGGCCCGAACACCCCGACGTCCGAAAAGTCGAGTGGATCAAGGAGGCGGAGGGTGTGGGATTCGAACCCACGAAGACATCGCTGCCTTACCGGTTTTCAAGACCAGCGCCATCGGCCACTAGGCGAACCCTCCTGGGCCGCCACCCGTGGGCGTACGGCCACGCATAGTCTGCCACGGCTCGCTCCGGGCGGCCCGGCGTCCCTCCCCGGTGCGCCGGCCAGCCGGTCTGCTGCGTCCACTGTGGGCTGGACGGTGCGCCTGCGACACCCGGGAAGATCGGGAAGACTGGGCCCATGCGAGCCATCACGATTCCCCAGCCCGGTGGACCTGACGCGCTGGTCTGGGCCGAGGTGCCCGACCCGGAGCCGGGCCCGGACGAGGTCATCGTGGATGTGCGGGCCAGTGGGGTCAACCGCGCTGACCTGCTGCAACGGCAGGGGCACTACCCGCCGCCGCCGGGTGCGCCCGCGTACCCCGGGTTGGAATGCTCTGGGGTGATCACGGAGGTTGGCGCGCAGGTCGCCGGGTGGGCGGTCGGGCAGCAGGTCTGCGCGCTGCTGGCCGGCGGCGGGTACGCGGAGCGGGTCGCCGTTCCCGCCGGGCAGTTGCTGCCGGTGCCCGCCTGCGACCCGGTCGACGCCGCGGCGCTGCCCGAGGTGGCCTGCACGGTGTGGTCGAACCTGGTCCAGGTGGCGCGGCTCGGCGCGGGCGACACGCTGCTGGTGCACGGCGGCGGCAGCGGGATCGGCACCTTCGCCATTCAACTCGGGGCGGCCCTCGGCGTGACAGTGCTCACCACCGCGCGGGAGGCCAAGCACGACCGGCTGCGTGAGCTGGGCGCGGCACACATCATCGACTACCGGGAGCAGGACTTCGTCGAGGAGGTCCGGCGGGTCACCGACGGGCGCGGCGTGGACGTCATCCTCGACATCATGGGTGGGTCCTACCTGGGGCGGAACGTGTCCGCGCTGGCCACCGGCGGTCGGCTCGTGGTGATCGGGATGCAGGGTGGGCGCAAGGCCGAGTTGGATCTCGGCGCGCTGCTGGCCAAGCGGGCCAGCGTCACCGCGACGTCGCTACGGTCCCGTCCGCTCGCCGAGAAGGCGGAGATCGTCCAGGGCGTACGGGACGAGGTGTGGCCGTTGGTCGAGGCGGGCCGGATCCGGCCGATCGTGGACCGGCGGCTGCCGATGACCGAGGCGGCGCAGGCGCACCGGCTCGTCGAGTCCAACGACCACTTCGGCAAGGTGCTGCTCACCCGCCCACCGGGCGGAGGGTCGGCCGTCAGCTGAGCGAGCCTGCCAGGGTCGGGTCGTCGGTCGGTCGGGGCAGCACCAGCCGGGCGCCCGGGCCCTCGCCGGCCAGGGTGTCCTCGGGGTTGTTGAGCGTGCAGCGCTGCAGGGACAGGCAGCCGCAGCCGATGCAGCCGTCCAGGTCGTCGCGGAGCTTGGTGAGCAGCCGGATCCGCTCGTCCAGGCGGCTGCGCCAGCTCGCCGACAGCCGCGCCCAGTCCTGCGGGCTCGGGGTGCGGGCCTCGGGGAGCGAGTCGAGCGCCTCCCGGATCTCGTCGAGCGAGACGCCGACCTGCTGGGAGATCCGGATGAAGGCGACCCGCCGCAGCTCGGCCCGGGCGTAGCGGCGCTGGTTGCCGCCGGTGCGGTCGGCGCGAATCAGCCCGAGTCGCTCGTAGTAGCGCAACGCCGACGGTGCCACCCCGGAGCGGGCGGACAGCTCACCGATCGTCAATAGATCCGGCATCACCAGGTCCTTGAGTTGAAGTGCACTTCAACTCACACAGTAGTGGCATGACCACCACACTGCCCACCACCAGCAGCGCCCGCCTGCCCGGCCTGATCCGACGACTGACCGGCGACGAGAAGCACGCGCCGAGCGCGCACTCCACCGTCGACGTGCTCCAGGTGCTCTACGACCGGGTGCTGCGGGTCACCCCCGACACCACCGACGACCCGGAGCGGGACCGGTTCCTGCTCTCCAAGGGCCACGGGCCGGCCGCCTACTACGCGGTGCTCGCCGCCCACGGCTTCATCCCGGACGCCTGGCTCGACGACCTGGCCGGCTCGGAGAGCCGGCTCGGCCACCACCCGGACCGACTCCTGGTGCCGGGGGTCGAGATCGGCTCCGGCTCCCTCGGGCACGGGCTCGGGCTGGCCGTCGGCACCGCGCTCGGCCTGCGCGCCCAGGGGCTGCTCAACCCCCGGGTGTACGTGCTGCTCGGCGACGCCGAACTGGACGAGGGATCCAACCACGAGGCGATCGCGTACGCGGGAGCGACCGGCCTGGACAGCCTCACCGCGGTCGTGGTCGACAACTCGTCGGCCAGCCACGGATGGGCCGGTGGTATCGCCAGCCGGTTCACCGTCAACGGTTGGACCGCCGACACCGTCGACGGCCGCAACCACGAAGCCCTGTACGCGGCGCTGACCGGGCACCGGCCACGACACCCGCACCTGGTGGTCGCCCGCATCGAGAGCAAGGGATGACCGACATGCGTACCGCCTTCATCGACACCACCACAGCGCTTCTCGACGAGGATCCGCGTACCGCACTGGTGCTGGCCGACATCTCGGCGAGCCAGTTCGCCGCAGCCGGCCACCGCCACCCGGACCGGGTGCTCAACGTCGGGATCCGGGAGCAACTGATGATCGGTGTGGCCGGCGGGCTCGCCCTGACCGGGCTGCGTCCGATCGCGCACTCGTACGCGACGTTCCTGGTGGACCGGGCGTACGAGCAGATCAAGTTGGATCTGGACCACCAGGGCGTGGGCGCCGTCCTGGTCAGCATCGGCGCGTCGTACGACGGGTCGGCTGAGGGCCGCACCCACCAGTCACCCGGGGACGTGGCGCTCTTCGACTCGCTCGGTGACGGCTGGACGGTTCGGGTGCCCGGCCACCCGGACGAGGTGGCGCCGCTGCTGCGCAACGCCGCGACCAGCGACGATCCGGTCTACCTGCGGCTCTCCGAGCAGCGCAACGCCGAGGCGTACCCGGACGCCACACGGCTACGGGTGCTTCGGCGGGGCCTGACGAACGCGCCGCTCGTGGTGGCGGTCGGACCGATGCTCGACCCCACTCTGGCGGCGACCGAGGGAATGGACGTGACAGTGGCGTACACCCACACGCCCCGGCCACTCGACACGCCCGGGCTGCGGGCGCTCGCCAACACCGACGTGGTGCTGGTCGAGCCGTACCTGGCGGGAACGTCGAGCGCGCTCGTCAGCCGGGCCCTGGCGGACGTACCGCACCGGCTGCTCGCCCTCGGGGTGGGTCAGACCGACCTGCGACGGTACGGCGATCCGGCCGACCACGCCCGGTGGCATGGTCTGGACGCCGACGGCCTGCGGCGGTCGATCAGCGCGTTCCTGGGGTCAGTTGGCGGCTGAGACGGCGGGGCGGCGGCGAGCGCGCTCGCGCCCGAGGATCCAGATCGCCTCGACGCCGTCCTTCCAGGTGATCTTCTTGCCCTCTTCCCGGCCGCGTGCCCGGTAGCTGATCGGCACCTCGTACGGCCGGATCCGGCGACGCAGCAGCTTGCCGGTCACCTCGGCCTCCATGCCGAAGCCGCGCGAGCGCACCTCGAGCGACCGGTAGAGCGCCACCGGCATCAGCTTGAAGCAGGTCTCCAGGTCGCCGATGTACGAGTTGAACAGCACGTTGGCCGCCATCGTGACGCCCTTGTTGCCCATCACGTACCAGAAGCTGTAGGCGCTGTGGCTGCCGAAGGTGCGATTGCCGTAGACCACCGTGGCCCGACCGTCGAGCACCGGGTCGAGCAGCTTGGGGATGTCCTGCGGGTCGTACTCCAGGTCGGCGTCGAGGATGACCATGTAGTCACCCTCGGCGCTGTCGACCGCCGTCTTGATGGCGGCACCCTTGCCGGCGTTGCGCTGGTGGGTGATGACCCGCAGGCGCGCGTCGTCGGCGCGACCGAGGACCTCGCCGGTGCCGTCGCGGCTGCCGTCGTCGACGACTACCAATTCGATCTCACAGGGATAGTCCACCGCCAATGCCTGCTTGAGGGCATCCGCGATGCGTTCTTCCTCGTTGTAGACCGGCATGAGGATCGAGAGCTTCACGGGGATCTCCACGGTGGCGGCAACACGTCGGCCATAGCCTAGCCTGGTTGGTTTGTTTACCGCGTACCGCTACCGCTGGGCAGTCCGCGCGGCGGCCTCAGATCAATGGTGTTTACTTCCGCCATGTCGGCTGCCGGCTCCCTGCTCGCGGTGATTCCTGTCGCTGCGGTGCTCCTGCTCATCGTCGCGGCGATGCCACGCGAGGCTGGCGCGGTGGCACCGCTGCGGCTCGCCGTGGTCCGCGCCGTCCTGCTCAGCGGGGCGTACGCGGTGCTCGTCGTCGAGGTGCTCGGCGCGGCGCACGCGCTGACCCGAGGCGCGTTCACAGTCGCCTGGCTACTCTTCCTGGTCGCGGCCGCGGCGGCGGCCGGTCTGCGCCGGCGACGGGCGACCCGCCTCGGGCGGCCGGCCGCCGCCGCACCGGTGCCGGTCAGCGCTGCGCCGGCAGTCAGCACCGCACCGCGGCCGGTGCCGGTCGGCGCTGTGGTGTCCGGTGGCGGACCTGACGTTTCCGCCCCGGCCGCCGAGCGCGGTGAGCCCGGCCCCACGCCGACACAGGCTGGTCGGGGGTTCGCTGACCTTCGTGCCGTAGCGGTCGACGCGTGGCGTGCGGCCCGACCGGGTGAGCGGCTCCTCGCCGGCACCGTCGGCGGGCTGGTCCTGGTGGAGCTGCTGGTCGCGCTGCTGGCCGAGCCGAACAACTTCGACTCGCAGACGTACCACCTGCCGAAGGTGGAGCACTGGGTGGCCCAGGGCGACCTGGACTTCTGGCCGACCGCCATCCACCGGCAGGTGACCATCCCGCCCGGAGCCGAGTACCTGCTGCTGCACCTGCGCCTGCTCACCGGCGGGGACCACCTGCACAACCTGGTGCAGTGGGCGGCCGGAGTGGTCTGCCTCCTGGTGGCCGCACGGATCACCACACAGCTCGGCGGCGGCCGGCGGGCCCAGTTGCTCACCGCGTTCGTGCTGGCGACCACGCCGATGGTGGTGCTCCAGGCGACCAGCACGCAGACCGACCTGATCTGCGCGGCGTGGGTGGCCTGCGCGGCGACCCTGGCGCTGGACGGGCTGAGTCGACGGACCGGCTGGGGCACGTTGCTCGGGCTGGGGGCGGCGACCGGGCTGACCGCGGTGACCAAGACCAGCGGCCTGATCGCGGTCGGCCCGCTGCTGGTGCTCTGGGGACTGGCCCAGTTGAGGCTGGCCCGGACCGATCGATCGGCACCGGCTGGCCCGGCGACACCCGGTGGGGGTCGGCGTTCCTGGCCGGTCGGCGGGCTGGCCCGCACTGTCGGCGGTTCGGTGCTGATCCTGGTGGTCGCTGCCGTGGTGGTCGGCCCGTTCCTGGCCCGGGTGACCGCCGAGTTCGGGCACCCGCTGGGGCCGCCCCGGCTGCGCGAGTCCATCCCGATGGAGCGGCACGACCCGGCGTCGATAGTGGTCAACGCGCTGCGGATCGGGCACACCGCGTTCGACACGCCGCTGGCGCCGCTGCGTCGGGCCGGGGCCGAGGTGATCATCAGCGGCGCCGAGGCGGTCGGGGTCGACCCGCAGGACCGCGCGATCACCTTCGGGCGGGAGCTGTTCCCGGAGCCGGCCTGGTATCCGGACGAGGACCGGGTGGCGTTTCCGCTGGCCGGGGCGTTGGCGGTGATCGGTGCGGTGATCGCGCTCGCCCGACCACGGCGGATCGCCCCCGAGCGGGCCGGGTCGCTGCGGGCGTACGCCGTGGTGGTGCTGACCGCCGTGCTGCTGCACACCGCGATGATCAAGTGGCAGCCGTGGGGCAACCGGCTGCTGCTCTACGCCGTGGTGCTCGCCGTGCCCCTCGCCGGCCTCTGGCTGGACGCTCTCCTGCGCAACCGCGCAGGTGGGCGTCGTTCGGTTGCCACAGTGGCGGCCCTCACCGTGCTGGCCACCGCGGCGCTGGCCGGAGTGCTCGCGCTGTCGTACGGCTTCCCGCGCCGGCTGGTCGGCGCCGGCTCGGTCTTCACCACCTCGGACTGGGACACCCGGTTCCTGCGCCGCCCCCAGTGGGCCGACGAGTTCCGCTGGGCGGCGACCGCGGTCCAGGACAGCGGTGCGCGACGGATCGGTCTGGTGCAGCAGAACGACAACTGGGAGTACCCGTGGTGGCTGCTGCTGCGGCAGCCCGACGGCGGCTCACCGGACCTGGTGGCGTTGCAGTCCGTGTTGCCGGAACGACCGCCGGCCGACCCCTCCTCGGTCGACGCGATCGTCTGCACCGGCACCAAGGCGGCCTGCGCCAAACTCGTCCCGGCCGGCTGGCGGCTGGAGTTCCGCGGCTACGTCGGCTACGCCCTGCCGCCGGGCCGCTGAACCAGAAGTCGGCCGCACCGCCGCCCGGCCGCTGCACCAGAAGTCGGCTCGGCGCCGCCGTGGCGCTGGCGCGCGGGCCCGGATAGTCCGATCCGGGCGGTTCTGCAGCCCGCGCGCAAGGATCTGAAGCGCATTCACATCTGCTGATCCGCACGTTACCGTCTGGTAACTCAATCGACGTCCCGCGATTGAGCCGAAAGGAGTGCGTCGATGCCTGCAATCCCCGCCAGGCCCGAACGCGCGACCCGACGACGGGCCATCACCGTCGCCGTCGCCGTCGCCGCTCTCGTCCTACCGATGCTCGCCGGACCGGCCACCCCCGCCACCGCCGCCGACCGACCAACCGTCCAACCACTGCCCGCCAACCTCGAAGCCGTCCGGGCCGCCGAGGCGACCGCCCTCTACGGCAGCCCGGCGATCCGCCCGATCGAGCAACGGCGTACCGCGTTGATCACCATGGGTGACAGCGAGATCTCCGGTGAGGGGGTCGGCAACTACGTCCCCGGCACCCACCAGGACGGCAACTGGTGCGACCGCTCGTACGACCAGGCGGTCTTCCGCACCGGCATCACGTCGGACGCGCAGTACAACATCGCCTGCTCCGGTGCCACCCCCTGGAACCTGATCGCCGGCGGCCCGACCCAGCACAACGAGCTGAACCAGGGCGACTACCTGGGCATCAAGGCGCGCAACACGCACGTGAAGCTGATCTGGGTGGTGGTCGGCGCGAACGGTGACGGCACCATCCAGTTCGGTCCGGTCGCCACCGACTGCGCCGTCCGCCGGGTCTTCTTCCAGGGCGCCTGCTACCCCACCTACACCGACCAGTGGACGATCCGCACCGACGGCAGCCGGCAGGCAGTGGAGTCGGCGCTGACCGACATCCGGCAGACCATGACCAACGCCGGCTACCTGCGGTCGGACTACGAGCTGGTGCTGATGTCGTACCCGAGCCCCGGCAGCCCGGACGTGGAGGACAACCCCAACTTCCCCGGCTGGTACTCCGGCGGTTGCCTGCTCTACCTGGCCGACGCGGCGTTCGCCCGGAACAAGGCGGTGCCGATGTTCGAGTCGGCGCTGCGCTCGGCCGCGGCGAACACCGGCACCCGCTACCTGGACGCCAGCCGGCTCTTCCACGGGCACGAGGTGTGCACCGACAACACCTCGGTCCGTGGCCTCTACATCGAGGTCGGCATCTGGAACGAGAACGCCGCCCGACAGTCGTTCCACCCCAACGCCCGTGGGCACGGCATGTTCGCCCAGTGCATCACCCAGTTCTGGAACTCCGGGCAGACGCGGGCCAGCTGCGTCGACCCGGCCAGCACCGGCGGTGGCGTGCTCTACCCGGGTCTGCTGGACTTCAAGCAACTGCGCAACCTGGCCACCGGCACCTGTGTCGACGGCAAGGGGTACGACTCCCGCAACGGCACCGCGCAGCAGCCGTACTCCTGCCACGGTGGGCGCAACCAGGGCTTCTGGTACGACTCGGCCCGGCGGTCGCTGCACTCGGAGCTGTCCCACGACCGTTGCCTGGACGTCGCCAACAGCTCGATGACCGCCGGCACCGCTGTCAACATCTACGACTGCAACGGCACCGGCGCGCAGCAGTTCGTCTTCGTGGGTAACCAGATCAGGCCGGCGAGCGCCAACAACCTCTGCGTGGCGTTCGACAACCCGCTGCTGGGCAGCTCTCGCCTGCGGTTGGCGAACTGCTCCAGCAGCACCCGGCAGCAGTGGTCGTTCGAGGCCCGTACCGCCGCCAACCCGGTCGGCTACGGTCACGACGACTTCATCGGCTCCCGCGTCTACTGACGAGGGCAGGGGCCCTGGCCTCGGCCAGGGCCCCTTCGCTCACTTGGCGCGGGGAACGAGGACGAGCCGGGCCACGCCCTTCTCGCCGTTCTTCGCGCCGGCGACGCCGAGCGTCGCGCCGACAGTTATCTCGCTCGGCTGCACTGTGGCCCGCCGCTCGACCACCCGCAGGTCGTCGCCGAAGGTCCAGGTCATGGTGAAGCCGTCGGTGGACTTGACGGTCATCGAGTCCCCGTCGATCGCTGTCACCTCGCCGCGCTGCACGGCGACGGTCTGCGTACCGCCGTCCTTCGTCTTCACCACCGCCTCACCGTGCAGGGTGTTCTTGCGCAGCAGCACGCGGGCCTGGCGGCGCTTGCGCCACTCCTCACCGCGCTTCTCCCGGGCCTTCTCCTGCGCGCTGGGGGACGCACCCGGCGTCGGCGTGGCCGGCGCGGCGACGGTTCGCACATCCAGGTCGTCGGCGTCGAAGCCCATCGCGGCCAGCGCCTGACCCTCGACCCCCATGGCGGCGGCGACGTCGACGGCGACATCCCGGGCGGGTTGGCTGGCCACCTCGGCCGCGCCGCAGCCGCTGACGCCGAGCGCGACCGCCGCGAGCAGTGCCGTGGTGCCGGTGGCGATACCCCAACGTGGCATGACTCTCCCTCTCGTCCGTGGAGCCCTCAGCCTTCCCGGGAACGACGAGCGGAGCGTCAGGCCGGTGTTCGGGTCAGGTAAGGATCACCGGGCAACCGGACGGCGAAGGCGGCGCCGCCCTCCGGCGCGTGCCCCGCGGCGATCTCCCCGCCCAACCGGCGGACCAGCCCGGCGGCCAGCGCCAACCCCAGGCCGCTGCCCACCTTGCGCACCCCCCGGTAACGCTCGTGCAGCGCACCGCGTTCGAAGGCCACCGCCAGGTCGTCGTCGGTGAAGCCGGGCCCGCCGTCGCGAACCTCCAACACGCCGCCGTGCGCCGGGTCCGCGCCGGCCGGCCGGACCGCGAGCACCACCGGCGCCCCCGGGGGTACGACCCGCAGCGCGTTCTCCAGCAGCCCGTCCAGCACCTGCCGGATCCGCCCCGGATCGGTGTACGCGGGCACCGGCCGACCGGGCGTCTCCACCCGGAACGACACGCCCACCGCCGCGCACCGCCCGGACCAGGTCGGCTCCGCATCCACTGCCAGTTGGGTCAGGTCCACCGGCACCGGTTCGAGGGGAAAGTCGGCGGCCTCCAGCCGGGCCAGTGCCAACAGGTCGCCGATCAGCCGGTCCAGGTGTTGGGCCTCGGCCAGCATCGTCCGACCGGTGTCCACCGTGTCGTCGGCACCGAGCACCCCGTCGGCGAGCGCCTCGGCGTACCCCCGGATCGCTGTCAGCGGGGTACGCAGCTCGTGCGAGACGGAGAGCAGGAACTCCCGCTGTCGGCCCTCGCTGGTGGCCAGCGCGGCAGCCAGACCGTTCAACGCCTCGGCCAGGTCGGCGACCTCGTCCGGCGACTCGACCGGCACCCGGACGGCACGGTCACCGGCGCGCAGCCGGGCGGCGGCGGTGGCCGCGACACGGATCGGCCGGGCCAACCGACGGGCCAGCAGCAGCCCGGCCACCACACCGGCGGTCAACCCGGCCAGCAGCGGCAACCACAGACTGAGCAGCACCCGTGCCCACAGCCCGTTGGCCAGCGGACGGGAGAGCACCACCCCGTTGCCGCCGGGCAGGGCCCGACCCTCGACCAGGGCCCGCTCACCGTTGACCGAGCGGCGGGCCGACACGTTGCGGCCCTGCCCGATCCGCTGCACCACCCGCGGTGGCAGGCCCGCCCGGTCCACCGCCCCACGGCGGATGAGGTACGCGTCGATGCCCTGGGCGCGCAGTTGCTGGATGAGCCGTTCCTCGTCGGCTCCGCGACCCCGGTCGAGGCGGGTCCGCAGCACCTCGGCGGCGAGTCGGGCCTGGGCGGCGAGCGCTTCCTGCTCGCTCCGCTCCGCGCCACGGATCGCCAACGGCACCGCGACGATGGCGGTGACCAGCACCGACACCAGCGCCACCGCGCAGGTGACGAGCACCGCGCGGGCGGTCAGCGTACGGCCGAGCCGGCCTCGTCGGGGTGCGGTGGGTGGGGTGGCGCCGACCACCGGCAGGGCCATGGTCGGCGACTCGACGTGCCCGGGGTGGTCAGGCATCGACCGCGTACCCGACGCCGCGATGGGTCCGGATCACACTCGCCCGGCCGAGCTTCGCCCGCACCTGGGCGACGTGCACGTCCACCGTCCGGGTGCCGGCGTGCGCCGCGTAGCCCCAGACTCCGGCCAGCAACTCCTCCCGGGTGAAGACCCGGCCGGGCCGGGCCATCAGGTGAGCCAGCAGGTCGAACTCGGTGGAGGTGAGCTGCACCGGGGCACCGGCGGCGGTGACCGTGCGGCGGGCCGGGTCGAGCATCACCGGGCCGACGACACGTGGCCGGTCCGCGCCCTCCGGGCCGCCCGCGGATCGGCGCAGCACCGCGCGGACCCGGGCAACCAGCTCCCGGGGGCTGAACGGCTTGGTGACGTAGTCGTCGGCGCCCAACTCCAGGCCGACGATCCGGTCCACCTCGTCGTCGCGGGCGGTGAGGAAGATGACCGGGGTCCAGTCGCCGGCCTCGCGCAGCCGGCGGCAGATCTCGGTGCCGGGCAGACCCGGCAGCGCGATGTCCAGGACGCAGGCCACCGGACGCAACCGGCGGGCCGCGCTCAGACCAGCCGCGCCGTCACGCTCCAGGTGGACGCCGAACCCGTCCCGGGTCAGGTAGAGCCGGACCAGGTCGGCGATGGCCGGCTCGTCCTCCACGACGAGGACGAGCCCGCGATGCGGTGGTTCGACTGTCACCGGCCCATGATTGCCGACTGCGAAGGCTCGGCGCGATCTGTGTGTGTTCGAGTTCGGTAAAGGCCGGGCGACGCCCGGTCGGGGTCAGCTCACCAGGACGGAGCGAACATCCCGGGCCGGGCGGCGGCCGGTGCGTCACCGATGCTGGCGACGACCCGGGCGCCGGGCGGCCGCAGGCGGGTCCGGAACGCCTGGTTGAGCAACGCGTCGAGCTGCCAGACCTGCTTCGGGTGACTGGTCCGGATCAGGAACCGCTCACGGATCCCGTCGATCGCGGTGGCCGCCATCTCCACCGACTGCAGCCGCGGGTCCGGGCTCCAGGTGACGTTGCTCAGCTCGCGCAACTCGGTGTTGAGATGCAGGCGCAGTCGGTGCAGGAGGCGGGTCTGCTGGGTCACCACCAGCCGACGGTGGGTGAGTAGCAACAGGTAGTCGCCGGTGACCGGGCGGTCGGGGCGGCTGCAACGGGTGATCAGGATGGTGGCGTCACCGGAGCCGACGCAGCGCCGGAAGACCGGCATGTGCCGGCTCACCGTCTGCACGGCCAGGCCAGCCTCGGCGGCGGCCGGGAGGAACGTTCGGGAGAAGACGTCCATGACCTGCCCAACGACGTCCCCAGCAGGGTGATGTGGGTCACGCGGGATTTTTGGAAGTTCCACGCCGCCTGTCGCACTGCCTGTCCGACTTCCGACTCGGACGGATCATGGTCAGGAGTTCGGCTGAAGTGGACTGGCGGCGAACAGCTCCTCCAGCCAGCCCGGGACCGCGTCGGCGTACTCGGCGCGGGACTCCTCGGGAGTGTCCAGTGCCCGACGCCAGGAGAGTGACCGGCTCACCGGCCCCAGGGCGATCGCGAGGTCGGCGGCCTCCACGAGCGTCCGCCGGTCGTACCGGTCGGTCCACGCCTCCAGGTACGCGTCACGCAACCGCACCAGTCGGGCGTCGGCGGCGGCGAGCTTCCCGGCGTGCCCGATGGAGCGCAGGGTCACCAGCAGCGTGCCGAACGGGTGCGCCACCGAGGCGTCGCCCCAGTCGAAGTACCGGTACCCGTCCGCGCCGGCGAAGACGTTGCCGTCGTGCAGGTCGTCGTGTTGCACGGTCGCCGGAATGCCGAGGTCGGCGAGCCGACGGCACCGCTCGGCGTACGACGGCACCTCCGCCCGCAGCCGGTCGTACACCTCGGGGTTGAGCCCCTCCTCCGCGCCGAACAGCGACGCGCGGTCGTCGAGCAGCTCGACGAACAGGTCGGCGAGCACCTCGGGCCGATGGTCCGGTACGCCGGAGGTGACCAGTTCGTCGGCCTGCGCCGCGGTGGCCAACTGGAGGGCGGCGTACCCGGGCAGCGCCCGCTCCCAGTGCGTCAGGTCCGGGTCGCGGGCCAGCAGGTCGCGCAGTGACTCGCCGCCGTCGGGCAGCAACGACCAGCCCCGTTCAGGGTCCACCGCGATCGGGGTCAGCACCCGCTCGGGCGCGAGCCGGGCCAGCGTCGCGATCAGGGCGGCCTCGTGCATCGTGCCCGGATTGTTGGCCTTGAACCAGACCGGACCATCGTCGGTCGGCACCCGCCACACCAACGACCACGGGCGGATCCGCGGCTCCACCGGCCCGGTCACTCGCCGACCCGCGCGAGTCAACTGCTCGTCGACCCAGGACCGGGCCTGCGTCTGCCACTGCCCGTCGGACCAGTCCGGAGCACGCTCGATCGTCGTCACGCTGGCACCCTAGGCCGTCTTCCCGAAGTTGGGGACCGCTTATTCCACCGCCGCCGGCACGGCACGACGTCCCACCGGAGGCCGTGACATCTGCCGACTGCGCACCCTGGGAGATGCGCCGAGGAAGCTCCGAGCGAAATCATCGCTGCGCACAGTAATTAGTGCTCGAATCGGCTCGGGGAGTAGAGCTATGACGGGAACGCCAACCACAGCCACTCGAAACGTCGCGCGCCCCTCCGTCGCCGATCGTCCACCACGCAACGGCGTCATCATCGCGGTCAGCGTGGCGGCCGGGGTCCTACTGGCGGTGCTCTGGTCTTACGAGTTCGTCGACTCGGTCATCGGTGACAGCGTCGCCAGCGGGATCCTCGGTCACGATGCGAAGGCGACGGCGATCTCCGGTACCGCCGCCGGCCTGGTGTTCGCATTCGTGTCCGGCCTCGCCGGCACGTTCACCGCGTGCAACATCGCGATGCTCGCGTCCATCGGGCCGCTCGGCGCGGCAAGCTCCGCCAACGGTGACCGGCTCCGGCTGCTGCTGCGGCCGGTCGGCTACCTCACCCTGGGCATGGTCGCCGTCGCCGCGGTGTACGGGTTCGTCGGGGTCCTGCTGGGTGACCGGCTTCCCCAGCTGTCCACCGACACCGCCGGTGGGGTGCCGGTACGCATCATCCAGTCGTCGGTGGTGTTCGGCGTCATCGGACTGGCCCTCATCTATCTCGGGCTGGCCGCGATCCGGGCGGTGCCGGACGTGTTCGCCGACCGGCCGGTCGCACGGGTGATCACCCTCGGCGCGCTCATCGGCGGCTTCCTCATCGGCCGGCCGTACCCGTTGTTCAACAAGCTGTTCCACTGGGCGGTCGACAGCGGCAACCCACTGTACGGTTCGGCCGCGTTCGTGCTGCAGTCCCTCGGCAACATCGTCGTGGTCACCGCGCTGTTCGCGTTGCTGATCATGCTCACCCGCGGCCGGTTCATCAGCTGGCTCGCCGCCGACGTACGACGCAGCATGGTGATCAGCGGCGCGCTGCTCATCGCCCTGGGCGTCTTCACGGTCGTGTACTGGGACGTCCGGGTGCCCTCGATCTTCGGCTTCGGCTGGTTCCCCACCATGTTCTACAACCACTGACGCCGGTCCTGCCGCTGCCGCTGCCGCTGCCGCTGCCGAAGAATGGCACATTCGAAGATGTTTCGGCGCGCTGGATGCTCGATGCTGTTCGTGTGACTGGCGGGGCGGATCAGGACCGGTGGAGTGTGGCCAACACGGCACTGCGAACGGCCACCGACCGGTTCACCGATTTGGTGGCCGCCGCGCCCTCACCCGACGTCATGGCGACTGCCGACTGGACAGTGGCCGACACCCTCGCGCACGTGGTGTCGATCGCGATGCTGTACGTGTCGAGGCTGGACGGCACCGAGGTCCCCATCCGGGTGCCGGGGCTGGAGGACATGCTGGCCAGCACGAATGTGGACACGGTGGCCGACGTCAACACACAGGTGCTCGCCCACTTCACCGAGCGCGACCCGGAGGTGCTGCTGACGCAGCTGAACAACCTGGTCGGCCGCCTCCTGACGACGTCGGCCGATCCGCGCTCGACGGTGAGTTGGCTGGGCAACGCGAGGGTGACGGTCGGCGGACTGTTCGCCCACCTGACCAACGAGCTGCTCGTGCACGGCTGGGACATCGCGCGGGCGCTCCGCCGGCCGTGGCCGATGCCGGACGAGCACGCCGCGCTCTACTGGGACCTGTTCATGTTCGACATGCTGCGCGACACGTACGGGGTGCTGCTCAACACCGAGCTGCCGATGCCCCGGCACCACGTGTCGGTGCAGTTCCGCTCGCGGTACGCGCCGACGACGACGCTGACCCTGGGCGACCGCCGGGTGTGGATCGCCCCACCCGACGCCCCGTTCGACGCGAGCGTGACGTTCCGCCCCGCCCGGTTCAACCTGATGATGTTCGGCCGGATCAGCATCGCGCAGGCGGTGCTGCGGCGCGACGTCGTCATCGGCGGGCCGAGGCCGTGGCGGCTGCCCGCGTTCCTCAGGGTCGTGCACATGCCCAACGCCCGGCTCGCGCCCCCACCAGCATCCGGGCCCCAACGGAGGTGACCGGCGGGCGACGGTGTCCTCAGATCAGCTCGACGATGGTGGCGTTGGCCATCCCGCCGCCCTCGCACATGGTCTGCAGGCCGTAGCGGATGCCGTTGTCCCGCATGTGCTGAAGCATGGTGGTCATGATCCGGGCACCGGAGCCGCCGAGCGGGTGGCCGAGGGCGATCGCCCCGCCGCGCGGGTTGAGCCGCTCCGGGTCCGCCTCGGTCTCCGCCAACCAGGCCAGCGGCACCGGGGCGAACGCCTCGTTCACCTCGTACACCCCGATCTCCTCGATGCCCAGCCCCGCGCGGCGCAGCGCCTTCGCGGTGGCCGGGATGGGCGCGGTGAGCATGGCGACCGGGTCGTCGGCGGCGACCACGGCGGTGTGGATCCGGGCCAGCGGGCGCAGGCCGTGTCGGCTGGCCCAGTCGGAGGTGGTCACCGCGAGGGCCGCGGCGCCGTCGGAGATCTGGGACGCGGAACCGGCGGTCACCACGCCGTCGGCGCGGAACGGGGTGGCCAGCTCACCCAGCTTCTCCAGGGAGGTCTCCCGACGGATGCCCTCGTCGGCGGCAAACTTGCCACCGTCGGCGAGCGGCACCGGGGTCAGCTCCGGGTCGAACGCGCCGGCGTCCTGCGCGGCGGCTGCCTTCTCGTGGCTGGCCAGCGCGAACTCGTCCAGTTGGGTACGCGAGAGGCGCCACCGTTGGGCGATCAGCTCGGCCCCGACCCCCTGGTTGAACGGCAGCGGCGCGTCGTCGGCGAAGCCCTCGACGCCCCGGTAACGGGCGCGTAGCTGGTCACTGAACGGCATGCCGCCGGCCACGCTCGAGCCCATCGGCACCCTGGTCATCGACTCGACGCCGCCGGCGACCACCAGGTCGGCCTGACCGGAGAGCACCGTCGCGGCGGCGAAGTGCAGGGCCTGCTGGCTGGAGCCGCACTGCCGGTCCAGCGTGGTGCCGGGCACCGTCTCGGGCCAGCCGGCGGCGAGCACGCCGTTGCGGGCGATGTTCCACGACTGCTCGCCGACCTGGGACACGCAGCCCCAGAAGACGTCGTCGACCTGGGCCGGGTCGAGCCCGGTGCGCTCGGCGAGGGCGCGCAGCACGTGCGCCGAGAGGTCGACCGGGTGGACGCCGGCGAGGCTGCCCTTGCGCCGCCCGACCGGGGTACGTACCGCGCCGACGATGACCGCGTCACTCATGTTTACTCCCCGGTAACTTGGGCTGCCCCGATCCTACGTCGTCCATCGACCGGTCGTCGGGCCACACCCGCACGAGGTGCCGGAATCCGACGGCCGCTGGCATGCTGGGCGGGTGAATGAGACCTCCCCTGCACAGCAGTGGCGGGTGCCGTCGAGCCTGCCGTCGGCGAAGCTGGCCGGCGCTGTCCTGCTCGTCGCGCTCGGGCTGCTCTTCGCCGACGGCGACACTGTCCGCCTGGCATTGGCCGTCCTGGCCGCCGCCGCGCTGGCCGGCTGGGCGGTACGTGACCTGGTCGCGCCGGTCCGGTTGGCGGTGGACCCGGCCGGGCTCACCGTCATCCACGGCTTCGCCGGCCGGCGGCTGCTGCCCTGGTCTGCGGTCGAGGCGATCGCCGTCGACCGGCGGCCCCGACTCGGGCTGACCAGCGAGACCCTGGAGATCGACGCGGGCAACTCGCTGCATCTGTTCGGCCGGTACGACCTCGGGGCCACCCCGGAAGAGGTGGCCGCCGCACTGCACGCCGCCCGCCCTGTCAGGTGAGCAGTGCGGCGGTCCGGAAGAGCACCAGCGCGAGCAGGATCAGCAGGATCAGCGCCCCACCGGTGACCTGCACCAGCGTGCGCCGACCACGCGGCGCGTACGCGAGCACCAACGCCATCAACGCGCCGACCACCAGCCCGCCCAGGTGCCCGGGGATCGAGATGCCCGGCACGGCGAGTGTGAACACCAGGTTGATCACCAGGATCGGGATGATCCGTGAGATGTCCCGGCCCAGCTTGCGCTCGATGATGATCAGCGCGGCGAAGAGACCGAACACGGCGGTCGACGCGCCGACGGTGGCCGCCCTCGGGCTGCTGAACAGGTAGGCGGCCACGTTGCCGCCGAGGCCCGCGATCAGGTAGAGCGCGGCGAACCGCACCCGCCCGAGGTTGGCCTCCAGCGACCGGCCGAGCACCCACAGCGCCCACATGTTGAGCAGCAGGTGGAGCACGCCGTAGTGCAGGAACATCGCCGTGACCAGCCGGTACCACTGGCCCTCGGCGATCCCGCCGAGCGTGTAGTCGGAGAGGTAGGCCCGGCCGAGCACCGCACCCCACTCGGTCAGCGGCGTGCTGCCACCCATCAGGCCGCCGAAGCCGGAGCCGCCGACCGCCGCGTCCCCGCCCCGGGCGGAGGCGATGGAGAGCAGCAGGAGCAGCACGTTCACGGCGATCAGGGCCTTGGTGACATAGCCGTGCCGGCCGGCCGTACCGCCGCCGAAGGCGGTACGCGCCGGCCGGACACTGCGACGCCCCTCGTTGACGCACTCCGGGCACTGGTGCCCGACCGAGGCATCCCGCATGCAGTCCGGGCAGATCGGCCGGTCACAGCGGGAGCACCGGACGTAGGTCTCCCGGCCGGGGTGCCGGTAGCAGACGGGGGTGGTCGGCGGAGACTCGCTCACCGGGCCGACCCTCCGTCCAACACCACACGGTCCACCGGCACCGGCCGTGCTCCGGAGCGCTCAATCATGCGAGCAAAGGTACCTCGCCAGTCGCTCAGGAAGCAGACCGCTCAATCTCGACCCGCTCGATGACGACGTCCTGGAGCGGACGGTCGCTCGGACCGGTCGGGGTGTTCGCGATCGAATCCACGATCTTCACCGACTCCTCGTCGGCGACCTGTCCGAAGATGGTGTGCCGGTTGTTGAGGTGCGGCGTCGGGGACACGGTGATGAAGAACTGCGAACCGTTGGTGCCCGGTCCGGCGTTCGCCATCGCCAGCAGGTACGGACGGTCGAACCGCAGCTCCGGGTGGAACTCGTCGGCGAACTTGTAGCCCGGTCCGCCCCGGCCGGTGCCGGTCGGGTCGCCCATCTGGACCATGAAACCGCTGATCACCCGGTGCGAGATGGTCCCGTCGTAGTACGGACCACTGCCCGGCTGACCGGTGCGCGGGTCGGTGTACTCACGGTTGCCCTCGGCCAGGTCGACGAAGTTGCGGACGGTCTTCGGCGCGTGGTTGGGGAAGAGCTCCAGCCGGATCGGGCCAGCGTTGGTGTGCAGGGTGGCGTAGACAGCCTCGGCCACGGGTACTCCTCACTCGTTGGTCAGTTCCATGCGGATCCTCCCATGTGCCCGATCTGGCATCGCGGAGGCATCCGAAGGTGGAGGATGACGAAGGAACAACTCCCAGGAGGTAGGACCGTGTTTGGATTCGGGCGGCGCAAGTCCCAGGGGCAGCTGGCAAGGGCCGAGCTGAACCAGAGCATCAGCCACCTGATGCTGGCAGCCAACCACGCCGCGAAGGGCGCCGGCGCGACCGTCGGCCCGCGGGTCCAGATGGCCCGGGGTTACGTCGAACCGACCGCCGCGAAGGTACGGGACCGCGCGTCGACCGGCTGGGGGACGACTCTCACCACGCTGGCACCGCTGGCGGCGGCTGCTCGTGACGGCGCCGCACAGGCAGGGCCGCTGACCAGGAAGGCCAAGTCGAAGACCATGCGGATCACCGGTAAGAAGAAGCAGCCGCGTCGTCGCGGCTCGATGATGACCGGCCTGTTGGCGGCGGGTGCCATCGCCGGCCTGGCCGGCGCGGTCGCGCTGCGTCGCCGCCGGGAGCAGCAGGAGTGGGCCGAGTACGACCCGACCCGCAGCACCCTGGAGCCGATGCGCGACGAGGTCGACTCGATCGAGGTGCGTACGCCGTCCGCAGCACGGGGGTCCGACGGGTCCGCGATTTCCGGCGCGGCGGGGATGACCGGCGCGGGCAGCTCGGCGGTGGCCGGCGGCTCCAGCGCCAGCACCACCGCCCCGGCCAAGCAGACCGGTGTCCGCCCGACCGACAAGGTCCCGTCGGTCGCCGAGGGCGCCACCGACGTCTCCGGTCGGCCGACCGACGACCTCACCAAGGCGCTGGGCAAGGACACGGCCCGCACCAACGGCCGCCGCTGAGGTCAACAGCAGCGCATCGGGCGCCGGCGAGTGGGTCCACCCACTCGTCGGCGCTTCCGCGTGAGCGGCGCTACCGCAAGAGCGGCGCTTCGTCGTGAGCGGCGCTACCGCAAGATCAGAGCCAGCCGTTGCGGCGGAACCAGCGGTAGAGGGCCAGCGAGACACCGAGCATCAGGGCCAACACCACCGGATAGCCGTACGTCATCTTCAGCTCGGGCATGTTGTCGAAGTTCATCCCATAGATGCCGGCGATGGCGGTCCAGACCGCGGCGATACCGGCCCAGGCAGCGATCTTGCGCATGTCGTTGTTCTGGTCGACGGTGACCTGGGCCAGCCGCGCCTGAAGGATGGAGTTCAGCAGGTCGTCGTAGGAGTTCACCTGCTCCACGGTGCGGCTCAGGTGGTCCTGCACGTCCCGGAAGTACTTGCGGATCTCCTTGGGAACGTCCCGGTTGACCTGGGAGGTCAGCGTCATCAGCGGCCGTTGCAACGGCACCACCGCCCGCTTGAACTCGACCAGTTCCCGCTTCATCTGGTAGATCCGCTGAACCCGCCCGTGGCCGTGGCGGTCGAAGACCTCGGCCTCCAGCATGTCCAGGTCGTCCTCGATCTGGTCGGCCACCTCCAGATAGAGGTCGACCACCCGGTCGGTCACCCCGTACGCCACAGCCCACGGGCCGTGCAGCAGCAACTCCTGCTTGGTCTCCAGGTCGGCGCGGATCGGGGCGAGCCGGCAGGCGTCGCCGTGCCGGACGCTGATCACGAAGTTCGGGCCGATGAAGAGCATCACCTGCCCGGTCTCCACCACCTCGGAGTTCTCGGTCAGCTCGGTGTGCTCGCAGTAGCGGGCGGTGCGCAGCACCAGGAAGACGACGTCGCCGAACCGCTCCAGCTTGGGACGCTGCTCGGCCTTGACCGCGTCCTCGACCGCCAGCTCGTGCAGGCCGTAGGTCTCCGCGATGGCGGTCATCTCGGCCAGCTCCGGCTGGTGCAGACCGATCCAGACGAAGCCGTGCTCCTCACGGCGGGCCGCCGCCAGTGCATCCGCGTAGTCCCAGTCGCCGGGCTGCCGCTTGCCGTCGACGTAGAGCGCGCAGTCGACCACGGCGCTGCGGCCGGTGCCACTGCCCGTCGGGGCCGGAACGGGCGGCGAGCCGTCGGCGTTGAGAATCCGGGTCATCGCCCGGACCGGGGAGGGCCACGCCCGAGGTCGCAGCACCCGACCGGTGGTCGACGGTGCCGTCCGGTCCCGCTCTGTCCGATCCGTCATCGCGTCACCTCCCGCGCTCAGCTGCGGCTTGCAGGCTACGCCGATCGCGGTCGAGGACCGGTGTGACGGCGGTCGCGTGGGGGCGGCGCCGGGCGGGCCGGGCCGCATCGGGGGGTGTGCGGGGGACGACACGGCCCACCCGGCACCTGTGGGGGCGGGAGGTTGTGCTGCCGCGTCAACCCGGCGGGGCCGGCCCGGAGGCCGGGCGCAGCTGGCGGGGTGACGCTCGCAGCATTGTGGGCCAGCCGGCCGCCCGAGGGGAGCCCCGGGACGGCCGGCATCGTCGTTCTGTCAGGAACCCGACACTTAAGTCAGCTGCGGACGGCCTCGACTGCCGCCGCGAGCCGCCGGACACCCTCGTCGATCTTGTCGGCGGTCACCGCCGAGAAGGCCAGTCGGAGAGCGTGCCGCCCGCCGTCCAAAACGAAGTCACTGCCCTTGACCACGGCGACCCCGCGCTCGGCCGCCGCCGGGGCGAGCCGGTCGACCAGCACGTCCTCCGGGAACTCGACCCAAAGGAAGTAGCCGCCGTCGGGCTCCACGAACCGCGCCTGCGGCAGGTGCCGGCGCAACGACTCGGCGAGCACCTGGGCCCGCTCGCCCAGCGCTGCCCGGACCGTCTCGATCGAGCGGTCGATGTCACCGGAGACGCAGAACTGGTGCACGATCGCCTGGGACACCATCCCGGGGGAGATGTAGAGGCTTGTCGCGTTCTTCGCGATGGAGGCGATCAGGTCGGCCGGGCCGACCAGGTAACCGACCCGCACACCCGGGCAGACCGTCTTGGTGAAGCTCGACGCGTGCACCACCACGTTGCGGGTGTCCAGCGAGAGCATCGACGGCAGCGCCTCGCCACGGAAGCGGATGTCCGCGTACGGGTCGTCCTCGAAGATCGTGAACTCGTACTCGGCGGCCAGGTCGAGCAACTCCCGGCGCTTCTCCAGGGACAGCGTCATACCGGCCGGGTTCTGGTAGTTCGGGATGACGTGCGCGAGCCGGGGGCGGACACCGGACTCCAGCAGCTTGCGCAGCTCGGCAGTGTCCAGGCCATCCGGCTGGACGGCGATGCCGTGCAGCTCGCTGCCCATCCGCTGGAGGTTGAGCAGCGTCCGGTCGTACGTCGGGCGCTCCACCACCACCGCGTCACCGGGGCGGACCAGGTGGTCGAAGAGGAACGCGTCGGCCTGAAGCGACCCATTGGTGACCAGCACCTGGTCGGCCTCGACCCCGTGCTTCTCCGCGATCCACTTTCGCAGCGGAAGGTACCCGACGGAGGTGCCGTACGCCGTCACCCCTGCAGGATCGGCGTCGAAGGCGCGGACGGCGGCGGCCTTGAGCCCCTCGACATCGACGATGTCCAGCGAGGGAGCCCCACGGGCAAAGGAGATCAACTGCTCGGCGGTCATGGATGTTGAGCGTACGGGCGGCGGCGGGGGACGCGCGGTCGGCACGGCGATGTCCGCATCCTGAGCCACCGGGTCGGGTGACCCCACTCCACCAGTCGGCGGCAGATCAGACCGGAAGTGCGAGCGCGTCGCGCTGCGCGGCCCGGGAAAGTCCCTCCAGCTGCACGCCGAGCGCGTCGAGGAGCTGACTCCAGTCGAAGTAGGAGCGCCAGGCGGTGATCCGACCCTTGCGGGCCCGGACCACGTCGGCCACCTCCCAGCTCACCAGCCGGCCGGTGGGCGCTACGGTGCCGTACGGCGAATGCAGGGTGCCGGTGTGGGTGCCGGTCAGCCGCAGCTCGACCGCGGCGCCACCGCCGGTGCGGACCACGCCCATCGGGTCGACCCGCAGATCTCCGAAGGCGCCGGTCCAGGTGCGCAGCAGCGCGGGCAGCTCGATCGGACGGACCGTCACGCCCGGCATGGCGTAGAACGCCTCCGGGGCGTAGAGATCCGGCAGCCGAGCCACGTCCCGACGCAGGAGCATGGCGTACTGCTGCTCGACCAGCCGCTCCGCGTCGCGCATCGGGACCTCCCCCGCGGGCCACGGCATCTCCGCGCCCGCAGGGGATGTCTACCCATCGATCCGGCCCCGCACACCACAGTCGGTCAGGTCGTGGCGACCGCCTGGCTCTCCGACCAGACCCGCATGATGTCCCGGACGGAGATCACGCCGGCCACCTCCCGGCCGTCCAGCACCACCAGGTGCCGGAATCCGCCCCGGGCCATCGCGGCGGCGGCCTCGGTCACCGTCCACTCCGGCCCCGCGTAGACCACGTCCCAGGTCAGGTGGGCGCCGGTGCGTTCCACGTCGCAGTCCAGGCCGGCGCCGATGGCCTTCAACACGTCACGTTCGGTCATGATCCCCACGCCCTCGGAATCCGGGTCGATCACGACCGCCGACCCGACACCGCGGGCCGACATCATCCGGGCCGCCTGGCGGAGCGTGTGCTCCGGACCGACGACGAGGACCTGGCTGGACATCGCATCCCGTACCTGCATCACACATCACCCCTTTGGGACGGTGGCATTCGGTACGGACATGGTGGTCGGTGGATGTTTCCGGGACAAGAGCGGCATCGCACAAGCTGCGGACGCTGGCTACTGTCGGATGGTGTCCACCGAGCCCCTGCGCTGCGCCGGCGCGCTGATCGTCGACCATGACGGCCGCATCTTCTTTCAGCGCCGCTCACCACACCGACGCCTGTTTCCCAACTGTTGGGACATCGTCGGTGGCCACCTGGAGCCGGGCGAGGACATCGACGAGGCACTGCGCCGGGAGATCACCGAGGAGACCGGCTGGGTCCTCTCCCACGTCCTGGGTCAGGTGGGCGAGTACAGCTACGTCGGCGACGACGGCCTGGCCCGGACCGAGTACGACTTCCTGGTCCGCGTCGACGGTGACCTCGACCGCCCGATGCTGGAGGCCGGCAAGCACACCGAGTACCGCTGGCTGGCCGAGCACGAGGTGACAGTGCTCGACGAGCACCGCGACGTCAACGACGGGCTGATCCGGCGGATCGCGGAGGAGGGCTTCGCCGTCCTGCGGTCGATCGGTCTGTGAACACCGTCGAACTGGCGCCCCACCGGATCGCCGGGCTGCTCGCGCCGGCCGTGGACCGGACCTTCCGCGCCGGCATCCTGGCCGGCCGGGACGGTGGTGGCGCCGAGTTGTCCCAGCGCTACGGCGGAATCACCGCCACCGGCTTCCTGGTCGACCTGCGCACCCGGCTGGCCGCACCCGGTGGCACAGTCGACGGGCCCGGGTTCGCGGCGATCACCCGCTACCAGGACCCGGTCGCCTGCCGGCGGACAGTGGACAAGCAGGTGGCCCACGGAATGATCTACCGCGGCCCGGACGGCGCCCTGTCCGCCACCGAGCGGGGCGCCGCCTTCCTCGCCGAGCTGTACCAGGTGCACGCCGAGGTCACCGAGGAGTTGTGGGCCGGCCACGACGACCGGGTGGCCCGGCTGGTGGCCATGCTCGGCCGACTGCTGTCGTACGCCCTGGTGCTGGCCGACGAGGAGGCGAACCCGGTCGCCTCGGCCTTCGCCGCGCTGGCGCCCCCGTACGAGCCGGACGGCACCCCGTCGGGTGTGCTGCTGCTCAACCGGCTCAGCACGCTGCGACACCACCGGGCCGACGCGCACGCCGCCGCGTGGAGCGCCGCCGGGCACACCGCGTCGAGCATCGCCGCCCTGCCGGCCGGTCCCGAGCGGCTCGCCATCGAACTGGAGACCGACCGGCGGGCCGCCGGCCCGTACGCCGTGCTCAGCGCGGAGGAGCGCCTGGCCATGCTCGCCGACCTGGCGGCATTGCCCGGCTGACCCGGTTGGCCGGAGCGGCGCACCCGGCCGGCGCTATCCTCCACCGGTGACGGGAGCAGGACTAGGGAGGATGTCGCGATGATCGGAATGGTGCTCGCGGCCGGAGCGGGACGACGGCTGCGCCCGTACACCGACACCCTGCCCAAGGCTTTGGTGCCGGTGGACGGCGAGACGACGATCCTGGACATCGCGCTGGGCAACCTCGCCGAGGTAGGGCTCACCGACATCGTGATCGTCGTCGGCTACGCGGCGGACGCGGTCCGCGAGCGGCAGGCCGAGCTGGAGAAGCGGTACGGGGTCACGCTCACCCTGGTGCACAACGACAAGGCCGAGGAGTGGAACAACGCCTACTCGCTCTGGCTCGCCCGGGAGTACTTCGCGCGCGGCGTGCTGCTGGTCAACGGGGACACCGTGCACCCGGTGAGCGTGGAGAAGACCCTGCTCGCCGAGCGTGGCCCGGGCATCCTGCTGGCCGTGGACACCCTCAAGCCGCTGGCCGAGGAGGAGATGAAGACCACCTTCGACGCCGCCGGCCAGCTCACCCGGATCACCAAGATCATGGACCCGGGCGAGGCGTACGGGGAGTACATCGGCGCGACGCTGATCGAGCCGCAGGTCGCCGACGCCCTCGCCGACGCGCTGGAGGCGACCTGGCGACGGGACCCGAACCTCTACTACGAGGACGGCTACCAGGAGTTCTCCGACCGGGGCGGGGAGGTGCGGGCGGCGCCGATCGGTGACGTCCCGTGGGTCGAGGTCGACAACCACGCCGACCTGGCCCGCGCGCGGGAGATCGCGTGCCGCTACTAGCTCGGAGCGTCCTCACCCCGCTGCACATCGACGTGCGACGCGGGGCGGTCGCCGACCTGGGCGCGATCCTGGCCGACGGGCGGATCTCCTCCGGGGGCGACGTCGCGGTGGTGGTCGGCCCGGGTCAGGGTGCCCAGATCGCGGAGCTGATCCGACCGTCGCTGCGCTCGGCGGACGTGTTCACCGTCTCCGGCGGGACGCTGGACGCCGCCGACGACCTGGGCGGCAAACTTCGCGCCCGGTCCTACGACGCGGTGGTCGGCATCGGCGGCGGCAAGACCATCGACGTGGCCAAGTACGCGGCGACCCGCCGGGGGCTGCCGATGGTGTCGGTGGCGACCAGCCTCGCCAACGACGGGATCGCCTCCCCGGTGGCCAGCCTGATCACCGACGGGATCAAGGGCTCCTACGGCGTACACATCCCGATCGGGGTGATCGTCGACCTGGACTTCGTGGAGAGCGGCCCGGACCGGCACAACCGGGCCGGCATCGGCGACGTGATCAGCAACATCAGCGCGCTGGCCGACTGGGAGCTGTCCCGACAGGTACGCGGTGAGCCGGTCGACGGGCTGGCCGCGTCGCTCTCGCGGGCGGGCGCCGAAGCGGTGCTCAACCACCCGGGCGACATGAGCGACGACGCCTTCGTGATCGTCCTCGCCGAGGCGTTGATCTCCAGCGGTCTGGCGATGGCTGTCGACGGCACCAGCCGTCCGTGCAGCGGCGGCTGCCACGAGATCATGCACGCTGTCGACTCGCTCTTCCCGGGGACCGCCTCGCACGGCGAGCTGGCCGGGCTGGGTGCGCTGTTCTGCACCTGGCTGCGCGGAGATCTCCGCCGCTTCCGGGAGATGTCGGCCTGCCTCACCCGGCACGGCCTGCCCCGGCTCCCCTCCGAGGTGGCGCTCACCGACGACCAGTTCATCGAGGCGGTCCAGTTCGCGCCGCGTACCCGGCCGGACCGGTACACCATCCTCGAACACCTGGCACTGTCGCCTACCGAGACCCGGGAACGGCTGGCAGACTACGCCGGTGCAATCCGCGACCAGCTTGGCTGACCCCCGTCCCACCGTCGCCGACTTCCACCGGGTGAACCGGGGCGGCGGCCTGTTCAGCGAGTCGATCAGCCAGTGGCTGGGGGCCGTCTTCGCGCTCGTCGCCCAGCGGCTCGGGCTGCGACCCACAGCGTTGACAATCACCAACCTGGTGCTCGGGCTGGCCACCTCGGTCACCGTGGTGGCGCTCGCCGGCCCGGTCGCCGCCGGGGACGTACCGGCCTGGGTGGTCGGTCTGCTCGCCCTCATCGGCTGGCAGGTGGCGTACTCCCTGGACTGCGCGGACGGGCAGCTGGCCCGGGTGACCGGCCAGGGCAGCGCGGCCGGCGCGCGTGTCGACGTGCTCTGCGACGTGGCCGCGCAGATCGCCCTGGTGGCAGCACTGGCCGCCACCGCCGTGGCGCAGGAGCCGTCCACGCCGACCTGGCTCGTGGCGACCTTCGCGGGCACCTGGATGGTCAACCTGGTGACGTCGGTGATGCAGGCCGGCCCGAACGCGGCCAGCATGGTCACCTCGACCTCGCTGCCGGTGCGCCTGGTGAAGCTGGTCCGCGACTACGGCGCTGTGGTCTTCGTGGCCGCCGTGGTGCTCGCCGTGGCCCCCGCGCTGGTCCTCTGGGTGATGGTCGCCTTCACCATCGTCAACGGCGGCTTCCTGCTGGCGAGCATCGCCTTCTCCGCCCGCGCCTCCTGGTAACGAAGGGTCCCTACTGACGCCTTCGCGCTGCCATCACGATCCCGAAGGCAGCTCGGTCCCGCCGTCTTGCGCGCATTGACGGCGGAGTTGTTCGAGGACGGCGGTGTCGGCTTCGAGGTCGGGGTGGTCGACCTGCCGGTCGAGGTCGACGACGTGTTCGAGTTCCCGGATCGCCTGGTCCAGGTCACCGCCCGCCTGGTGGACGATCGCGATGTTGTACCGGGTGACGGCTTCGCTAGCCCGGTCACCGACCTCCCGCTGGATGGGCAGGGCCTGGTGGAAGTGGTCCAGGGCCCGCTGCCGATCACCCAACCCGTCGTACACGCCGCCGATGTTGTTCAGGGTGCCGGCTTCGCCGGCCCGGTCACCGACCTCCCGCCGGATGGACAGGGCCTGGTGGTAGTGCTCCAGAGCCCGCTGCCGATCACCCAACCCGATGTACGCGAGGCCGATGTTGTTCAAGGTGGTGGCTTCGCCGGCCCGGTCACCGACCTCCCGCTGGGTGGGTAGGGCCTGGTGGAGATGGTCGAGGGCCCGCTGCCGATCCCCCAACCCGATGTACGCGAGGCCGATGTTGTTCAAGGTGGTGGCTTCGCCGGCCCGGTCACCGACCTCCCGCTGAATGGGCAGGGCCCGGTGGAAATGGTCGAGGGCCCGCTGCCGATCCCCCAACCCGATGTATGCGCCGCCGATGTTGTTCAAGGTGCCGGCTTCGCCGGCCCGGTTAGCGACCTCCCGCTGGATGGGCAGGGCCCGGTGGAAGTGGTCCAGGGCCCGCTGCCGATCCCCCAACCCGATGTACACGCCGCCGATGTTGTTCAGGGTGCCGGCTTCGTTGCCCCGGTCGCCGGCCTGCTGGTACATGGTCAGGGCCTGCTGAAAGTCCTCCAGCGCCGGCCAGGGCCGACCGGTCGACGACCGCGCCCAGCCACGTTGGTAGAGGGCGGTGGCATTCAAGCCCAGGGTCAGGGTCGCGGTGGCCATGGCCTCGACCGCCGCGAACCGCGAGGTACGCAGCCACACCCGACACACCCGGGCACCGGCATCGCGGGCGATCAGCGGCTGCTGACCGGCGACAGCAAGCCGATGCACCTCCACATGTCGGGCGACGGCAGTCGCCGCAGCGTGGGTGACGGGACGCAATGGTGACGGTTCTCGACCCTCCATGCCCGATGAACCTCGCTCTTCCTGCTGCTCCCGGTTGCCGACTCGGCGTGTCCAGGGATCGGACCGCGGCACACCATGGCCGTACGGCGAGGGTGTGGGTCGTCATTGTTCTTCCCACGATGGCCGGGACTTGGTCAGCGAGTCGGAAACCCGTCAGCCGGGTTTACCGAGCGGCCTCAGGACGCGAATAAACGTACAGTAACCGCCAAGGTCCACCCGTTGATCGCCTGGCCTGAGCCAGAGATCGGCGCTCCTGGGCCGGCTTGACCAGGCGCATCAGGGGGAGGGGTGCGGGCGATGGGAAACGCCACAGTGGAGGTGTCCGGCGCGCAGGCCGCGAGCTGGGCGGCGGAGCTGCGGGCCGCGCTGATCGGGGCCATGGGGCCGGACGACAGCGTGTCGCCAGTGCAGGTGCAGCGATCGGCCGAGATGGTGATCGCGGTTATCGGGCTTGTGTTCTCCGGGGTCGGGGTGGCCAAGACGATCACCGAGTGGTGGAGCGCCCGCCGCCGGGAAGGTGCTGCGGTGACCGTGCTGCTGCCGGACGGCACCCGGATCGAGCTGGCCGAGGGTAGCCAGGCTCAGCTGGAGATCGCCATGCGGCAGGAAGGCACCTGGCCGCACTGAACCGACCACCACGACGGGGACGGGCCGATGAGCACCTTCGAACTGGTGGTCTTCCCGCAGACCTCCGATCATTACGAGTTGCGGCTGTCCGTCGACGGCGCGCCGCCCCAGACCCGCAGTCTGGACAGGGCTGCGGTCGATGAGCTGATCACGCTGGTGCAGCGTGACTACAGCAGTGACGCCAACGCACAGCGGGTGTACGGCGCGGTCCGGCTAGCTGAGCTGGGGGCGAGGCTGGCGGAGTTCCTCGACGGCGACCAGCGGTGGCTGACCCCGATCCTGGCCCATCCTGCCGGGGCGGTGTTGCGGATCAGCGCCGAGGAGCGGTTGCGGCACCTGCCTTGGGAACTGCTCGCCCGGGAGGGCACGTTCCTGACCGTGGCAGGGCGGGCACCGCTGTTGCCGGTTCGAGCGGTCGGCACCCACGCAGCACTGACCAGCCCAGTCACGCCGAACAACCGGCCGTTGCGGGTGTTGTTCATGGCAGCCTCGCCCGAAGGCGTCGAGCCGGTGCTCAACTTCGAGGCCGAGGAGACCGCGATCCTGGCCGCGACCCGACGGACCGGCACCGATCTGGTGGTCGAAGAGAGCGGCACCCTGGCAGGGCTCCGGTTCCTGAGCCGCGACTACGGGCCCGACCACTTCGATGTGCTGCATCTGAGCGGGCACGCCACCACCGACGGCGGGGAGCCGGTCTTCGTGGTGGAGGACGAGTTCGGCGGGCGCGCCAAGGCGACGGCCGACCAGATCGCCCAGGCGATGCAGGGACACTGGCCGAGACTGGTGTTCGTTTCCGGCTGTCTGACCGCTGACGCCCCTGGTGGTGGGGTTTTCCCGTCGATGAGCGAGAGCCTGGTCGACGCTGGCGCCCCTGCGGTGCTGGGCTGGGCGCTACCGGTGGGGGACGTCTCCGCCACCGATTTTGCCGCAGCTCTCTACCGGGCACTGGCCGACGGCGGATCGTTGGACCAGGCCGTCATCGAGGCCCGCCGTCACCTGTTCCACGACAAGAAAAGCAACTACTGGCATCTGCTCCGGGTCTATGCCGACCGGTCCCCGCTGACGTCCCTCGTCACGCCGCTGCACACCCGGGACCGCAGACAGTCGCAGGTGCGCGCCGCCGACCGGCAGTTCCTGGACCCGCAAACCCAACTGTCCCGGGTCGCGTCCCGCGCCGAGTTCGTCGGCCGACGGCGGATCATCCAGCGCTGTCTGCGCGCCCTCCGGCAACCCGCCGACACCCCCGGCGCGGCGCAGGGCCTGCTGCTGGCCGGCATGGGTGGGCTCGGCAAGAGCAGCCTCGCCTCCCGGCTCCTGGAACGCATGCCCACCCACCAGCATGTCGTCTGGTACGGCCGGGTCGACGCCATCAAGTTCCGCGAGCTGACCAGCAAGATCCGCTTCGACAGCGTCGAGCAGTCCGAGGAGGCCGGCAGGCTTCTCGACAACGAGCAGATTCCGCTCCCGACCCGGCTGCGGTACCTGCTCGACGCCGACGGGCTCCTTGGCAGAACACCCTGCCTGTTCGTGTTCGACGACTTCGAAACCGGCAACCTCGACATCCGCGACGACGGCAGCCGCGTGCTCGCCCCGGCGATGGCCGAGATCCTGCCCGCCCTACTCGCCGCGATCCGCGACACCGGCAGCCCGAGCCGCGTCATCATCACCAGCCGCTACCGCTTCCCCGCCCCGGCCGGCACCACCATCGCCGTCGCGGCTCTGGAGACCCTCAGCCCCGTCGAGCAGACCAAGAAGATCGCCAATCTGGTCAACCTGCGCCCCGAATCCACTATCGACCCGGCCATCCGGGACCGGGCGATCGAGGCCGCGGCGGGCAATCCCCGCCTGCTCGACTGGCTCAACCGGATCGTCAGCGATCCCACCCTCGACATCGACGGCCTGCTCACCGCCATCGAGAACGAGACCGACAGGTTCCGACGCGAGACGGTGCTGGCCGACAACCTGCTCGACTCCCAGCCCCTCGAACTCCGCCGCATGCTCGCCAGGATCAACGTCGTCGAACTACCCGTACCCGCCGCCACCGTCCACGCAATGCACCAACACCCCTACGCCGATCGGCACATCCAGCGGGCCGTCCAACTCGGCCTGCTCGAAGAGGGCATCGACCCCGAGACCCGCCAGCCCCGCTACTACGTTTCCAACATCCTGCACCCTCTCGTCCGCCCCCTGATCACCGACGACGAACACACCGAGGCATGCGCCGCCGCCGCCCAGTCCCTCTATCAACTCTGGGTCCTCAACCCCGCCGGTTCCAATGGCCGCTGACGCAAGGGACCTCGCCCGATGGGTCGAGGTGCACCGGCTTGCTGTCGCCGGTCAGCAGCCGCTGATCGCCCGCGATGCCGGTGCCCGGGTGTGTTGGGTGTGGTTGCGTACCTCGCGGTTCGCGGCGGTCGAGGCCATGGCCACCGCGACCCTGACCCTCGGCCCGGACGCCCGCGCCCTCTACCAACGTGGCTGGGCGCGGTCGTCAACCGGTCGGCCCTGGCCGGCGCTGGAGGACTTTCAGCAGGCCCTGACCATGTACCAGCAGGCCGGCGACCGGGGCAACGAAGCCAGCACCCTCACCAACATCGGCCACGTGTACTACAGGTTAGGAGATCGGCATCGGGCCTTGGACCACTATCACCGAGCGCTGCCTATCCAGCAGGAGGTCGGTGACCGGGCCGGCGAAGCCACCACCCTCACCAACATCGGCACCGTGTACGACAGGTTGGGTGACCGGCAGCGGGCCCTCGACCACTTCCACCAGGCCCTACCCACCCAGCGGAAGATCGGTGACCGGGCCGGCGAAGCCGCCACCCTGACCAACATCGGCAGCGTGTACGACAGGTTGGGGGATCGGCAGCGGGCCCTCGACCACTATCACCAGGCCCTACCCATCCAGCAGGAGATCGGTCACCGGACCGGCGAAGCCACCACCCTCACCAACATCGGCCACGCGTACGACAGGTTGGGTGACCGGCAGCGGGCCCTCGACCACTACCACGAGGCCCTACCCATCCAGCGGCAGGTCGGTGACCGGGCCGGCGAAGCCACCACCCTGAACAACATCGGCGGCGTGTACGACGGGTGGGGGGATCTACAGCGGGCCTTGGACCACTTCCACCAGGCCCTACCCATCCAGCGGCAGGTCGGTGACCGGGCCGGCGAAGCCACCACCCTGAACAACATCGGCGGCGTGTACGACGCGTTGGGTGACCGGCAGCGGGCCCTGGACCATTACCACCAGGCCCTGCCCATCCGGCAGGAGGTCGGTGACCGGGCCGGCGAAGCCGTCACCCGGTACAACATCGCGATCGTCCACCAGGCGGGCGGTGACCTGGACCAGGCGATCCGGGAACTCGAACACGTCGTCGACCTCGACCGGCAGGTCGACCACCCCGACCTCGAAGCCGACACCGCCCTCCTCGAACAACTCCGCCGACAACGCACCCTGCCTAACACCTGAGCGCTGAATGAACTCTCGGCAGATCCGGGTGCCTGGGCTTCGACTGGCGCGTCCCACCTTGATCGACTCGGGCGGGGCAAAGTGGGGGTATCGACAGTGCGGGAGCCGAGGCCGCCCCGGCAAGCAAGGTTGAGCGGGAGCAAGTAGGCCGGGGGGTCAATGAGGGCGGGACAGGCCGGCGTAGACGTCAAGGTGTCGCTTGATGACGACGTCCGGGTGGAAAGTCTGCTCGTACCGCAGCCGGGCCGGTGCGGATAGCGCGGCGGCACCGGCCCGCGCGACCGGGAGCGCTGCGGCCAACGCGGCCGGGTCCGGCGGGACCACCCAGCCGGCGGTGCCGGTGACCAGGCCGGCCGGCACCCCGGACGGACCGGCCGGCGGCGGGGAGTGGCCGGCGACGGCCGAGGCGACGGCGGCCGGACCAGTGCCGGCGGGCTCGTGCGGGGCGTCGGCCCCCACCAGGTACGGAATGCCGCCCAGCGCCGTACCGAGCACCGGTCGGCCGTTCGCCAACGCCTCGATGATCACGGTGGGCAGCACGTCGTGCCACATCGCGGCGGCGATAACCACAGCGCTCGCCTCGACTGCGGCCTGCACGCCGGCCCGGTCGAGCTGACCGAGGTAGACCACGTCGGGTCGCTCGGCGGCGGCTGCCTCCACGAGGTGGCGCAGCTCGCCGTCGCCGGCCACCCGCAGCGTGCCCAACGAACCCACCGGGTGCCGGCGCCAGGCGTCCAGCAGCAGGTCGACGCCCTTCTCCGGAGAGAGCCGCGCCATGTAGAGGAACCCGTTACCCAGCGGTGCCGGCCGACCCGGGTCGGGTACGGAGTTCGGCTTCACCACGATGCGTTCGTCCGGAATGCCGTAGTCGCGGAGGTGATCGGCGATCGCCGAGGTGAGCGCGATGTACCGGTCGACCGAGCGCCAGGTGCCCCGGTGCACGGCCAGGGTGGTCGCCATCAGCGCGCTCTGCACCGCCGAGTCCCGGTAGCAGCGGTGCTTGATCGCTGGCACACCCAACGCCCGACCCTTGCAGTCCTGACAGATCACGCCGTCGCGGAAGTAGATCCCCGACGAGCAGACCTGCCGGTAGTTGTGCACCGTCTGCACCACCGGCACGCCGTGCCGGTGCGCGGTCCGCACCACCCAGGGCGAGATCAGAGGGTACGGGTTGTGCAGGTGCAGAACGTCCGGTCGGTGCTCGGTGAGCAGCCGGCTCAGGTCGTGTTGGGCGCGCGGCGCCCAGATCGGCGAGATCGGCAGCAGCGCCTTCGCCGCCTTCGACATCGACGGGATCTCGTCCGAACTGCGAATGAAGGGCAGCACCTCGACGCCAGCGGCGGTGAGCTGCGCGATCTCCGAGTCGACGATCGTGTTCTCACCGGAAGGCTGGGCTTCCCGGTACCGGTTGTGTGCCACCACGATTCTCACGGGAAAGAAGGCTACCGTTGTGTCGTGCCCGAACTACCGGAGGTTGAGGCGCTCGCGGGTTACCTGCGTCAGCGCGCGGTGGGGCGGCGCGTCGATCGGCTGGAGATCGCCGCGATCAGCGCCCTGAAGACGTACGAGCCGGCGCCGTCCGAGGTCGCCGGCCGGGCGGTGGTCGACGCCAGTCGGCACGGAAAGTTCCTCGACGTCCTCTTCGAGGGCGGCCTGCACCTGGTGGTGCATTTGGCGCGAGCGGGCTGGCTGCACTACCGGGAGGCGTTCCCCGCCACCACCCCACTGCGTCCGGGCAAGGGCCCGATCGCGGTGCGGGTACGCCTGGATGACGGTTCCGGCTTCGACCTCACCGAGGCCGGCACCCAGAAGAAGCTGGCCGCCTATCTGGTCACCGACCTCGCGACGGTCCCCGGGGTGGCCAAGCTCGGCCCGGACGCGCTCGCCGCGGATCTGCCCCTCTTCGCCGAGCGGCTGCGGAGCAGGCGGGGGCAGGTCAAGGGGGTGCTGACCGACCAGTCGGTGCTGTCCGGGGTGGGCAACGCGTACTCCGACGAGATCCTGCACGCCGCGAAGCTGTCTCCGTTCGCGATCACCGATCGGCTCACCGACGCCCAGATCGCCACAGTGCACGCCGCCACCCGACAGGTCCTCGGCGATGCGGTCGAGCGGTCCCTCGGTCAGCGGGCCGCGGAACTGAAGGGCGAGAAGCGCTCCGGCCTGAAGGTGCACGCGCGCACCGGGCTGCCCTGCCCGGTGTGCGGGGACACCGTGCGCGAGGTGTCGTTCGCCGACTCCAGCCTCCAGTACTGCCCCACCTGCCAGACCGGCGGCAAGCCGCTCGCTGACCGTCGGTTGTCCCGCCTCGTACGGTGAGTAATTGCACTTCAGGGCTACGGAGCGGAATCGCCCTCAGTGAGCGGAAGCTCCGGTCCGCCCTTCTCGCCACGCGCGCATCCATCGGTATAGTGGCCCGGTCCCCGGCTTCTGAAATGGTGCGGAGCCGGCCAGATCCTGCCAGCACCGTCGGTCGCCAATCTCCTTTGGGGCGACGATCGGTCGGAGGCCGCGTGGGAGACTGGGACGGTGGGCGACCCGGGCCTTCACGCCGAGTGAGCGGCCCGTGTCATGCGGGAGGACATGGGTGAGGTGACGGCAAGCCTCCAGCGCCCGGTAACCAACGAAGGCCGGAGCAGACTCGTGCGGCACGTCGACAGCTTCGAGATCCAGCCGCCGACGCCGCCGTCCCACAACGGCGTACCTCGGTCGGCTTGGACGAGGGCACGACGCCGCGTCTCCCGTTGGCACCGCCCCTACACCGCGATCCTGCTGCTGCTCGACTTCGGCGCGGCGGCGTTCGCCAGCTGGATCGCGATCCAGCTGTTCGACCAGGCCGCCTCCGGGTTCTCCGGCACCCAGCAGGACCCGACCTGGTTCCACACCGTCTCCTACCTGCTGCTCCCGCTCGGCTGGGTGATCATCCTCTGGAGCAACCGGGCGTACGACCGCCGCTACCTGGGGCTCGGCCCGGACGAGTTCAAGCGGGTCATCCGGGCCGGGGTGACGGTCGCCGCGAGCGTCTCGTTCCTCGCGTTCGCCACCAAGACCGAGTTGTCCCGCTGGACGGTCGGCACGGCCCTGCTCGGCGCGCTGCTGTTGATCCTGTGGGGCCGTTTCGTGGCCCGCTGGGCGCTGCACTACATCCGGCGGCGGGCCGGCCAGGCCGCGCACCGGATGGTGCTTGTCGGCACCCTGCCCGAGTGCCTGGAGGTCTACGCGGCGGTCACCCGCAGCCCGGCCGCCGGGCTGATGCCCGTCGCCATCCACATCACCGACGGGTACGCGGCGGCCAGAGGCATGCCGACCCCGGTTCCGGTGTACGCCGGACGTGACGTCCTGGCCCTGGTCCGTGAGGTCGGTGGGGACACCATCGCCGTCTGCGGGTCGGCCAGCGCGGAGCCGGGCGAGTTGCGCCGGTTGGCCTGGCAGTTGGAGGGCTCCGGCGTCGACCTGGTGGTCGCCCCGCAGCTCACCGACATCGCCGGCCCTCGGGTGCACATCCGGCCGATCGAGGGTCTGCCGCTGCTGCACGTCGAGGAGCCGACCCTCTCCGGGCCGGCGCTGCTGGCCAAGAACCTGATGGACCGGGTCGCCGCCGGTCTCGGCCTGCTGCTGCTGGTCCCGCTCTTCCTGGCCATCGGCGTGGCGATCCGGATCTCCGACCCAGGGTCGGTCTTCTTCCGGCAGCCCCGGGTGGGGCACGAGGGGCGCACGTTCCGGGTGTGGAAGTTCCGGACCATGTACGTCAACGCCGAGGACCGGCTGGCCAGCTTGGTCGATCGGAACGAGACCGACGGCATGCTGTTCAAGATGAAGGAGGACCCTCGGGTCTTCCCGGTCGGTCGCTTCCTGCGGGCCACGTCGCTGGACGAGCTGCCGCAGCTGATCAACGTGCTGTGGGGCGAGATGTCGCTGGTCGGGCCCCGCCCGCTGCCGGCCGACGACGGTGACTTCCTGGGTGACGTGCGGCGCCGACTGCTGGTCCGCCCCGGCATGACCGGGCTGTGGCAGGTCTCCGGGCGCTCCGACCTGTCCTGGGACGAGTCGGTCCGACTGGACCTCTACTACGTCGACAACTGGTCGCTCGCGTACGACCTGAGCATCCTGTGGCGCACCGTCGGGGTGGTGCTCGCCCGCAAGGGCGCGTACTAGAGAGTTGGCGCGCCGGCTCCCAGGGGCGAGGATCGCTGCGTGGCTGCCAACCTCTCCGCCGTGGTCGGCGTCGTCTCACTCGTCACCGCGCTGACCGCAGCCCTGCTGGCGGTGCTGCGGCTGCGGGCCCGCCGTGGCATCGCGACCGCCACCCAGCGGGCCACCTACGAGGTGCTGCACACCGCCGGCCTGGCCGCCGAGCCGCTGCGAGCGGGGTTGAGCGAGGCGGGCGCGGCGAAGGCCGTACGGCATCTGCGGGCGCTGGTGGGCGCGGTCGGGCTGGCGCTCACCGACGCCGACCGGCTGCTGGCCCTCGACGGGCGCGGCACGCACCACGGAGAGCAACTGCTCGTGGCGGCCCAGCGGACGGTGGACAGCGGCCGCTCGACGGTGCTTGGTGAGCAGGAACTGCACTGCGACCGGGTCGACTGCCCGGTCCGCGGGGCGGTGGTCGCGCCGTTGCTGGGGGCGGACGGCCGGGTGGTGGGCGCGCTGGTGGCGGTCGCCGACAGCCCGCCGCCTCCGGGGTTGGTGCAGGCCACCCTCGAGACGGCGCACTGGGCCGGCAACCAGCTCGCCCTGGCCGAGCTGGACTCGTCGCGGGAGCGGCTGGCCCGCGCCGAGATCCGTGCGTTGCGGGCGCAGATCAGCCCGCACTTCATCTACAACGCGCTGACCGCGATCGGCTCGTTCGTACGCACCGACCCGGAGCGGGCCCGGGAGCTGATCCTGGAGTTCGCGGAGTTCACCAGGTACTCGTTCCGGGCGCACGGGGAGTTCACCACGCTGGCCGAGGAGCTGCGGTCGATCGACCGCTACCTGACCATCGAGCGGGCCCGGTTCGGCGACCGGCTGCAGGTGCGGTTGCAGATCGCCCCGGAGGTGCTGCCGGTGACGCTGCCGTTCCTCTGCCTCCAGCCGTTGGTGGAGAACGCGGTTCGCCACGGGTTGTCCCGCAAGCCGGGCACGGGCATGGTGAGCATCGAGGCCCGGGACGCGGGGGCCGAATGCCACATCACGGTGGAGGACGACGGAGTGGGAATGGATCCGACCACGCTGACCGCCGGCATCGCCGAGCTGGCCCGCGGCACCGGCGACCCGGGCGACGACACGGGCCAGCACGTCGGCCTCTCCAACGTCGACGAGCGGTTGCGCTCGGTCTTCGGGGACCGGTTCGGCCTGGTCGTGGAGACCGGGTTGGGCTCGGGCACGAAGGTGAGCATGCGGGTGCCGAAGTTCCACCCCGGCGTGCGGGCAGGGTCGTGAGCGAGCGGACCGGAACGGGTGGGGTGAACGCGTCCGGTTTCCTGCGCGTCCTCGCGGTGGACGACGAGCCGCCCGCGCTCGACGAACTGGCGTACCACCTGCGGGCCGACCCCCGGGTGGCCCGGCTGCACACGGCGGGCGATGCCACCGAGGCCCTGCGGCTGCTGCGCGACGGCGACGTGGACGTGGTCTTCCTGGACATCCGGATGCCCGGCCTGGACGGCATGGAGCTGGCCCGGGTGCTGCGCCGCTTCGCCCGGCCACCGGCGATCGTGTTCGTCACCGCGTACGACGACGGCGCGGTGGACGCCTTCGATCTGGGCGCCACCGACTACGTGCGGAAACCGGTGCGCGCCGATCGGCTGGCCGAGTCGCTGCGCCGGGTGATCGGCTCGCGGGTGGTGCCGTCGCACCCGGCGGCGCTGGCCCGCGCGGAGGAGGACCCGACCATCCCCATCGAGTTGGCCGGCACCACCCGGATGCTGCCCCGATCGGCGGTGCGCTGGGTGGAGGCGCAGGGCGACTACGCCCGGTTGCACACCGCGGAGGGGTCGCACCTGGTGCGGGTCTCGCTGGCCACGCTGGCGGAGCGCTGGGCCGATGCCGGTTTCGTCAGGGTGCACAGGTCGTACCTGGTGCAGTTGAAGCTGATCGCGGAGTTGCGGCTGGTCAACTCCGGCTACGTGGTGGTGATCGACTCGACCGAGCTGCCGGTGAGCCGGCGGCACACCCGGGAGCTGAAGGACAAGCTGGTCAGGGCCGCGAAGCAGGATTGGAGTCGCTGAGCCGGGAATGGAAGCAGCCCTACCGTACGTTGTACGCTAGTCCGTACGACTTCCGGGAGGCCTGCCGTGACCGAGACCCCGTTCGACGCCGAATCCGAGTTCGACAGCCAACTCGACCGACTGGTGCAGCTCGGCTACCCCGCCCTCGCCGGGCTGACCGAGAGCGCCTTCCGCGACCTGGTCGCGCCACTGCGGGCCACTGCGGTCGAGGGCACCGCCGGGCTACCCGCCCCCACCGACGCCCGGGTGCCGTTCGTGCTGGTCATCACCCGGGACCTGATCGGTGTGCCGGAACGGGTGGAGCTGACCACCCTGGCCGGCAAGAGCAAGCCCGGGGTCATCGACCGGAACTACGCCGACGACGACCTGCCCCGCTTCGATCCGATCAAGGAGCTGGAGGTGCCCGCCGGTCCGGCGTACCTGCTCTTCGACGTCGACCGGGGCGAGGAGTTCCGCAATCTGGCCCCGGCCACTGCCATGGAGGGGATCACCGCTCAGGGCCGGTTGCCGCTGAGCATCGACGAGGGGCTCGCCTTCATCACGCTGCACCCGGCCGCGCTGGCCAGCAACCGGTGCTTCTCGCTGGTCGGCTCCCGCTGCGGCGACAAGCGGGTGCCGGCGCTGTGGATCAGCCAGGGCGCACCCAAGCTGGGCTGGTGCTGGTACGGCAACCCGCACACCTGGCTCGGCTCCGCCTCGGCCCGGCCGGAGCGCGTCGGCCTGGAGTGACCGCAGGCCGTCGATGATCGACCCGGGTTCCGGAAAGTCGGGCCATCCCACCGGCCCGGATGGCCCGACTCTCCGCAAGCTCGGTCGGTTGTCCACAACGAGCCTCCGGAGTTCCCACACGCCAGCCGGCATGATCCCCGAGTTATCCACAGCCGCGACCGGTTCTCCACAGGTTATTCACAACGCAAACCACTGATCTCCACGGCCGCTCCCTACAGTCAGGACCCATGAGCGCACGCCGGGTACTGGTGGTCGAGGACGAACGGACCATCGCCGAGTCCATCGCCGCCCGACTACGGGCCGAGGGTTTCACTGTGGAGATCGCGGCGGACGGGCCCAGCGCTGTCGCCCAGTTCCACGCCGGACAGCCGGATCTCGTCGTCCTCGACGTGATGCTGCCGGGCTTCGACGGTCTGGAGGTGTGCCGCCGGATCCAGGCCGACCGGCCGGTGCCGGTGCTGATGCTCACCGCCCGGGACGACGAGACCGACCTGCTCGTGGGGCTGGCGGTCGGCGCGGACGACTACCTCACCAAGCCGTTCTCGATGCGGGAACTCACCGCCCGGGTGCACGTCCTGCTGCGTCGGATGGAGCGGGCCGCCGCCACTCCCGCGCCGCCCGCCATCCGCCTCGGCGACATCGAGATCAACGAGGCCGAGCGACGGGTCCGCCGGGCCGGGGCGGACGTGCACCTCACCCCGACCGAGTTCGACCTGCTGGTCCACCTCGCGGGGCGGCCCCGCACGGTGCTTCCCCGGGAACGGCTGCTCGCCGAGGTCTGGGGATGGGGCGACGGGAGCGGCACCCGCACCGTGGACAGCCACATCAAGGCTCTGCGCCGCAAGCTGGGTGCCGACCTCATCCGCACTGTGCACGGCGTCGGCTACGCGCTGGAGCTGCCGTCATGACGGCGACAGTGCTCACCCGGCTGGACCGGGTGCTGGAGCTGCTGCCCCGACCGCTGGACCCGGTGCGCTCGATCAAGCTGAAGCTGGGTGTGCTGCTGGTCGCCTCCGGGGCGGCCGGGCTGGCCTACTTCTCGTACGGCATCGGCTGGCCGCCGCCGATCACCTCGGCCACCGCCATCGCCGTCGCCCTGCTCACCTCGCAGGTGCTCGCCCACGGCATGACCTCGCCGTTGCGGGACATGACGGCGGCCGCCGGGGCGATGGCGCGCGGCGACTACACCCGTCGGGTACGCGCCACCTCCCGCGACGAGGTCGGCGAGCTGGCCCAGGCGTTCAACAAGATGGCCGAGGACCTGCACGCCGCCGACCAGCGCCGACGCGAGTTGATCGCCAACGTCTCGCACGAGCTGCGTACGCCGATCACCGCGCTGCAGGGCGTGCTGGAGAACATGGTGGACGGGGTCGCCGATCCCGAACCCGCGGCGCTGCGTTCGGCGTTGGCCCAGACCGAACGGCTCGGGCACCTCGTCGCCGACCTGCTCGACCTGTCCCGACTCGACGCCGGGGTGGTGCCGTTGCGGCGCGTACGCATCGACGTGGGGGACTTCCTCGACGAGGCGGTGGAGCACGCCACGGCCAGCGCGTCCGGCGCCGGTCTGGACGTGCGCTTCCAGCTCCGTGACCTGCCGGCACCGCTGACGGTCCACGCGGACCCGTGGCGCCTGCACCAGGTCTTCGCGAACCTCCTCGACAACGCGGCCCGACACAGCCCACCCGGCGGCACGGTACGGGTGTGCGCAGAGGAACACGGCGACCAGCTCCGCTTCGAGGTGAGCGACGAGGGCCCGGGCATACCGCCGGACGAGCGTTCCCGGGTGTTCGAGCGATTCACCCGCGGCGACCGGTCGGTCGGCGGGGGGACCGGGCTCGGCCTGGCCATCGCCCGGTGGGTCGTCGAACTGCACGGCGGTCGGATCGGTGTCCTCGATCCCGCCGGACCAGACCGGGGTGACCGGCCCGGCTGCCGCATTCAGGTCACCATCCCGTGCGACGGGCCATACCGAGAAGAGGCCGCATGACCAGCCCCGGCAGCACCCCTCTCCCGGCCACCGGGCCGAGCGGACCGCAGGTCTCCCCGACCGTTCGACCCGGCCCGGCTGGCCCACCAGCCGCCGCTCAACCCCGACCCGGGCCGGCCGCCCCGACCCTTGCCAGGCCACCAGGGCTGATCGAGCGGCGCTGGCCGGGGCCGGCCGGTCCGGCCGGTCCGCTGGTCCTGGCGGCGCTGACGGCGGCGGCGGTCGTCGGCGCCTCGACGCTCACGATGGTTCGTCCCGGACTCGGCTGGCTGGTGGCCGCGCTCGCCGGCACCGCCGCCCTCGTAACCGCCAGCGTCGTCCGTTCCAGGACGTTGACGTCGGCTGCGGACGTCACCAGGCCGACCGCCGCGACGGCGACCGCGACACCGACCGCCACGACAGCTGCGGCGGCCACCGCCCGCCCCGGTGCCACGGGGGCACCGGGGCGGGTGGCGCAGGTCGTCTGGGCTGCCGCGACGGTGGTGTTGGTCGCCGTCGGCACGGTCCGGGCCGCCGGCTGGCTCTTCGCCCTCTGCCTGCTCGCAGCGGCGGTGACCGGGACACTCGCGGTGACCGGCGGGCGAAGCCCGCTCGGAATGTTGGTCGCCGCGACGCTGCCGCCGGCCGCGACGGTACGGGCGCTCCCGTGGGCGGTACGCGGTCTACGCAGCGGCCGTCCGACCGGGTCGGGTATCGAGGTCGGACGCATCATCACCAGCCTGGCGATCTCCGCCGGCCTGCTGCTGCTGTTCGGGGTGCTCTTCTCCTCCGCCGACGCGGTCTTCGCCGATCTGGTCACCGGATTGCTGCCCGACATCTCGGTGCCCGGTGTGATCGGTTGGGCGTTCCGCCTGCTGCTGATCGGTGGCGGTCTGCTTGGTGCCGCGTACCTGGTCAGCCGCCCACCCGACCTGGAGGGGCTGCGACCGGCGCCGTCACGACCGGCCCACCGGCTGGAGTGGACCCTCCCGCTGGTGTTGCTCGACGCCCTGTTCGCCGCGTTCGTGCTGGTTCAGCTGACTGTGTTGTTCGGCGGGGCGGGGCACGTGCTGCGGACGGCCGGGCTCACCTACGCCCAGTACGCCCGCGGCGGGTTCTGGCAACTGCTCGCCGTCACCGCGCTCACCCTGCTGGTGATCGCGATCGCCGCCCGCCGGGCACCGAAGGCCACCCCGGGGGACCGGCTGCTGGTCCGCGTACTGCTCGGCACGCTCGCCGCGCTCAGTCTGGTGATCGTCGCCTCGGCGCTCTACCGGATGCAGGTCTACGCCGACGCGTACGGTGCCACCCGGCTGCGGCTCGTCGTGTCGGCGGTCGAACTCTGGCTCGGGCTGCTCTTCATTCTGGTCGGGGTTGCCGTGGTGCGGTTGCGGGCCGAATGGCTCCCCCGGCTGGTGGTGGGCACCGCGGCGCTGGCGCTGCTCGGGTTGGCACTTCTCAACCCGGATCGCCTGATCGCCGAACGGAACGTCGACAGGTACCTGGAGACCCGCCGGTTGGACGTCGGCTACCTGTCCGGGCTGTCGGCAGACGCCGTACCGGCCCTGGATCGGCTGCCCGAGCCGATGCGCTCCTGCGCACTCGGGGAGATCGCAGCCGAGCTGCCCCGGGACGGGTTCTGGGCGGCGAACCTCGGCCGGGAACGCGCCCGTCGGGTTCTCGACACGACCCGGGTGAGCGCCGGCGTGACCGACTGCCTCGGGTTGCAACGCTGGTGAGCATGAACGCTTGACAATCGCGTACGGCGGGCGAGACTGCCGGGGTGGCCAAGCAACTCCCCGACGTCGGGTCGAGCGGTGCGGTACCGCCGCCCCGGCGGTCCCGGATCGTGCTGGCCGAGATCACCAGGCAGGACACCCGCGCCGAGCGGACCCGCGCCGAGCTGGCCCAGCAGACCCAGGTCGGCGAGGCGCTGGTCCGCGGCCTGGTCCGGGCCCAACTCGCACTGGCGTTGCGGCTGTCCCTGGTGGTGGCCATCGGGTTGGGCGGGCTGCCCTGGCTGTTCGCGATCGCGCCCTCGCTCGGCCGGACCACAGTCGCCGGCGTCAACCTGCCGTGGCTGCTGCTCGGGGTGGCCTCCTTCCCGTTCCTGATCGGCGTGGGCTGGGCGTACGTGCGGCTGGCCGAGCGCAACGAGCAGGACTTCACCGACCTGGTGCAACGGCCGGAGCGCTGAGTGGGCAACGACTTCGTGGTCCCGGCCATCGTCGCGGTCACCCTGGTCACCGTCGGGATCGGCTTCTACGGGCTGCGGATGGCCCGGACCACGTCCGACTTCCTGGTGGCGTCCAGGGCGATCAGTCCGACCTGGAACGCCGCCGCCATCGGCGGGGAGTACCTGTCGGCGGCGAGCTTCCTCGGCATCGCGGGGCTGGTCCTCAAGTACGGCGTGGACGTGCTCTGGTACCCGGTCGGGTTCGCCGCCGGCTACCTGGCCCTGCTGCTCTTCGTGGCCGCGCCACTGCGCCGCTCCGGCGCGTTCACCCTGCCCGACTTCTGCGAGCTGCGGCTGGGGTCGCGTCGACTCCGCATCCTGGCCACCGCCTTCGTGATCTTCATCGGTTGGCTGTACCTGGTGCCGCAGCTCCAGGGTGCCGGGCTGACCCTGGCCACGGTGGCCGGCTCCCCGTACCCCCTCGGAGCCCTGCTGGTGGCGGCCGTGGTCACCGCGAACGTGGCGCTGGGCGGCATGCGCGCGATCACCTTCGTGCAGGCGTTCCAGTACTGGCTCAAGCTGACCGCTCTCGCCGTACCGGTGATCTTCCTGGCTCTGCAGTGGCAGGCCGACGGCCGCCCGGCGGTGACCCCGCCCGACGGGCCGACGTTCCGGGCCGCGACCACCGTCGTGGTCGAGCACCGCGCGACCCTCACCCTGCCCGACGGTGACATCCGGGAGGTACGCCCCGGCGACGAGTTGACGTTCGCCGCCGGTGACCCGGTGCCGGACGTCTCCGGGGTGGCCACCGACGCCAACGACTGGTTGCTGCCCAGCGCCGCCGGTGACGACGACCGGGGCCTGTTCGCCACGTACTCGCTGATCCTGGCCACCTTCCTGGGCACCATGGGCCTGCCGCACGTGCTGGTGCGCTTCTACACCAATCCGGACGGCGCGGCGGCCCGTCGGACCACCCTGGTCGTGCTGGCGTTGGTCGGCGCGTTCTACCTGCTGCCCACCCTGTACGGGGTCCTCGGCCGGATCTACACCCCGCAGTTGCTGCTCAGCGGCCAGACCGACGCGGTGGTGGTGCTGCTACCCGAAGCGGCCCTGGGTGACGGCCTGGCCGGGCGGCTCCTCGCCGCGCTGGTCGCCGCGGGCGCCTTCGCGGCGTTCCTCTCCACCTCGTCCGGCCTGCTGACCAGTGTCGCCGGGGTGATCTCGACGGACGTGCTCGGTCGGGGATCGGTACGCGGGTTCCGGCTGGCCACCGTCATCGCCGGTGGTGTGCCGGCGGTGCTGGCGCTGCACGTCTCCGGGCTGGACGTCTCGCAGGTCGTCGGGCTGGCCTTCGCTGTCGCCGCGTCGAGCTTCTGCCCGCTGCTGGTGCTCGGGATCTGGTGGCGCGGGCTGACCGACGTGGGCGCCACTGCCGGCGTGGTGGCCGGCGGCGGCGCGGCGATCGGCGCGGTGCTGGTCACAGTGCTCGGCCCACCGCTGTCCGGCTGGCCGGCCACGCTCATCGCGCAGCCGGCCGCCTGGACGGTCCCGCTGGCCTTCACAGTGATGGTCGCCGTGTCGATGGCGACCCGCCGGCGAGCCCCGGCCGACGTCGCCGCCACCATGCTCCGCCTACACACCCCGGAAGCCCTGCGGATGCAGTGATCCCCGCTGCCGCGATGCGCTCGGTCACGATCACCGCCATCGCCCCGGACCCACCTTCGCCATGGCAGAGGTGACTCCGGGGCTCGCGACCTGGTCAACAGGTGTCAGTGCCGGCGCAGAGCCGCTGCGCCACCGGGCGGGCGTACCGCAGCGCCTCCTTCGGCGTGGTGTCCATGTCCAACGCGACCTGTGCCACCAGGTCGCCCTGCCGCACGACGAGCCAGCGGCTCCGCACGCCCTCGATGTCCGAGCCCACCAGCACTGACTCGTCACCGGCCCCCAGCCCATCGGCCAGGACCGACATCGAACTGGTCGCCCCCCTGGGTTTGCAGTCGGTGAAAAGTGCGCGGACCGCGTCCATCTCACGGGCAGCATCGCGAATCGAGTAGCGGACGACGCGTTGGATCATCCTGTCGGTCGGCGAGTCGAACGACACGGTTCGCTGGGCGAGCCTGGCCGTGGACGTCCCCGACGGCGCTTCGCGACAGTAGATCGACACTGACTCCAGGCTCCAGTCGCCGTCGATGTCGTCCTCTGCCATCGTGAAGCCGGCGGGCAGATCCGCGAGCCGCAGCATGGCTGCGGCCGGAATCGCCGGGTTGGTGGAACCGGCCGACGGCCGACCACTGGTACGTGACGGGCTCGATGGCGGTGCGGGGGGAGTGGTGCTGGTCGTCGACGGCCGAGGTGCCGCCGAGGTGGCCGACGGCGTGGGTGTCGGGGTGGGTGATCCGGTCGCCGGCAGCACCGGCGTCGGCGCGCCCTCCCGGCCACCGGCCAGCGCCACCGCGCCGGTGGCCACCAGGGCCACCGCCACCACCGCGGCGAGCGCCGCCGCGATCCTCGTCTGACGGGTCCGCCGCCGGCCGCGCTCCCGCACCTGTGCGGTCGGGGCCCAGCTCAGGTGCTCGGTGTCGCGGTAGATGTCGGTGAAGAACTGATCAGGCATTGCTGACCTCCTCGGGGAGGGTGGTGCCGAGCATGGGGGCCATGGCCTGGCGGCCCCGGGAGAGCCGGGCCTTGACGGTGCCGAGCGGTACACCGATCTGAGTCGCGATGTCAGCGACCGAGAGGTCCGCCAAATAGTGCAGGACGATCGCCTCGCGTTGTTCCAGCGGCAGTCGACGTAACGCCGCGACCAGCGCGACGGTGTTCTCCGAGGGTGGTCCCACGGCAGTGGCCGGGCCGTGCCGCCGGTTCGCGCGGATGCCGTTGCGGATCTTGCGCCATCGGTTGATGAGGAGGCGGTGCCCCACGCCGCGCACCCACGCCTCCGGATCGTCGTACTCGCCGATGCGCTGCCAGCGCTGCCAGGCCCGCACGTACGCCTCCTGTGCGGCGTCCTGCGCCTCATGGATGTCGCCACCGAGGGCGTACAGCACGGTGACGACCCGGTGTCTGGTGGCTCGATAGAACTCCTCGAAGCCGTCGTCTCTGTCCAACGTCCCCTCCCCCGTTGTCGCTTCTGCCACTGTCACCCGCCGGCACGACGGCCGGTTGCATCAGAGGGCGCACGGAGAGTGGGTGTCGGCCGGAACGAGGCTGCCGAACACGACACCGAGCTCGTTTCGCGATCTTGCACTTTCTGTCCCGACACAAGGCTCATAACACCCCATCTCGACAACAGAAGCTGCAAGATCGGCGCACTCATCGTCCGCCTCGGGGATGATCGCGGGTCCGCCCGTCGCCGGACGGCGGAACTGGCGATCGACGGATAACGTCGGCGCATGACTGTTGAGCACCCCGCGCTCGCACTGCGTGGCCTGGCCAAGCGGTTCGACGGCACGATCGCGGTGGCCGGCGTCGACCTGGACGTCCCCGCCGGCTCCTTCTACGGCCTGCTCGGCCCGAACGGCGCCGGCAAGACGACCACCCTGTCGATGGCGGTCGGGCTGTTGCGACCGGACGCCGGCTCGGCCTGGGTGCTCGGGCACGACGTCTGGCAGGACCCGGTCACCGCCAAGCGGCTGCTCGGTGTGATGCCCGACGGGGTCCGGTTGTTCGACCGACTCACCGGCGCGGAGCTGCTGGCGTACAACGGGTTGTTGCGGGGGATGGACCCGGCGGTGGTCGACCAGCGGGCAGCCGAGCTGCTGGACGTGTTGGCGCTCGGCGACGCCGGTCGCACGCTGGTGGTGGACTACTCGGCGGGCATGAAGAAGAAGATCGGTCTGGCCTGCGCGCTGCTGCACGGCCCCCGGGTGCTGGTGTTGGACGAGCCGTTCGAGGCGGTCGACCCGGTCTCCGCAGCACTGATCCGAGACATCCTCACCCGGTACGCGGCCGGCGGTGGCACCGTGGTCTTCTCCAGTCACGTCATGGAGGTCGTCGAGCGGCTCTGCTCGCACGTGGCGATCCTGGCCGGCGGCACCATCAAGCGGGTCGGGACCATCGACGAGGTCCGCGGCGGGCGCTCGTTGGAGCAGGTCTTCGTCGAGGTGGTCGGCGGGCGCACCGCGACCGGCGAGGAGCTGTCGTGGCTCTCCCAGTGAGCGCGGACGCCACCCCCGCCGCGCCCGTACGCACTGTCTCCGCTCGCCACTTCGTGCGGCTCAAGCTGCGGGTGATGGGCAACAACTTTCGGGGCCAGGGCTGGCGGATCGCCCTGTTCGTCGGTGGCGCGTTGCTCGGGCTCTGGTTCGCCGCCGCCGGGTTCTTCCTCTTCGCCGCGCCGGGCCTGACCGGCAACGGCCGGTACGCGGTGCTGGTCGCGGCGGCCGGTGGCGGGCTGCTGGTGCTGGGTTGGCTGTTTCTGCCGCTGGTCTTCTTCGGTGTGGACGAGACACTGGACCCGGCCCGGTTCGCGCTGCTGCCGCTGCCCCGGCGCACACTGGTGACCGGCCTGTTCGTGGCGGCCCTGATCAGCGTGCCGGTGCTGGCGGTGCTCATCGCGTCGTTCGGGCTGGTGCTGACCTCCTGGTCGTTGGGTGGCTGGTCGGCGGGGTTGGTAGCCGTCGTGGGTGTGCTCGCCGGGTTGCTGCTCTGTGTGGCCGCCAGCCGGGCGGTGACCAGCGCCTTCGCCACCATGTTGCGGTCCCGACGGGTCCGCGACCTGGCGGCCGTGCTGCTGGCGGTGACGGCCGCGCTGCTCGGCCCGTTGCAGGTCTTCGGCCTCGCCGCGCTGCGCGAGGCGGACTGGACCCGGTTGGCCGGCGTGGCGACCGTGATCGGTTGGACGCCGTTGGGCGCTCCATGGACCGTCGGCATCGACGTGGCCCAGGGGCGGGTGTGGGCGGCGCCGGTCAAGTTGCTGATCACCGTGGTGGCGCTCGGCGCCCTGCTGGCCTGGTGGTCCCGGTCGATCGAGTCGGCGATGGTGGGTGCGGCGAGCGCCGGTAAGGCCCCGGTGCGGCGCGGGGTCACCGGCGGCGCGGTCGCCCAACTGTTTCCCCGGGTCGCCGCCTGGGCCGGCCGGGACCGGTTCGGTGCCCTGGTCGCCCGGGAGGCCCGCTACTGGTGGCGGGACGCGCGCCGCCGGGCCAACCTGATCACGATCGCGGTGGTCGGCATCTTCGTACCGGTGTTGATCAACGTTACGGGCGGGGACTTCGCGTTCGATGACGGCGCCGGGTTCACGGCGGCTGCCAGCGACAGCTCACCGGTGGTGGTCACCATCTCCATGGTCCTCGTGGGCGTGCTCGCCGCCGTCACCCTGGCCAACCAGTTCGGCTTCGACGGCAGCGCGTACGCGGCGAACGTGGTGGCCGGGGTGCCCGGCCGGGTCGAGTTGCGGGCCCGGATGACGGCTTTCTCGCTGTACGTGCTGCCGATGTTGGGCGTCGTCGCTGTGGTGTTGTCGTTTCTGCTCAGCCGACCGGAGTGGATCGGCCTCACCATCGGCGGTCTGGTCGCCACCTACGGCGCCGGGCTGGCGGTGAACAGTCTGATCTCGGTGCTCGGGGCGTACTCACTGCCGGAGACGAGCAACCCGTTCGCCATGAACAGCGGTGCGGGCCTGGCGAAGGGGCTGCTCACCCTGCTGGCCATGCTCGCCTCGGTGGTCGCCGCGGTGCCGATGGTGGTGGCCGCCGCGCTGCTCGGTGACGCGTGGCTCTGGTTGGCCCTGCCGGTCGGCGCCGCGTACGGGCTGGGCGCTGCGCTGCTGGGCGCGTACCTGGCCGGTGACGTGCTGGACCGCCGTCAGCCGGAGCTGCTGGCCACTGTCACCCCGCGCCGCTAGTCAGCGCGTCGGCTGGGGTCCTGGGCGGCGTCGGCGATGAAGCCACGCCAAGCGGCCGGCGCGAAGCTGAGGGTCGGGCCGGAGCGATCCTTGCTGTCCCGGACCAGAACGACGCCGGGCAGATTGTCCGCCACCTCGACACAGGCACCACCCGTGTCGCCGGACCTGGTCGACGTCCGCCAGTGGGGTTGAGGAACGGTCATGGCGTCACCTTCAGCTTCCGGATCAGATCCAGCGAGGCGCTTGTGGACAGTGCCTCGCCCAGCAGGCTATCCCATTTCCGACCAATCAGACGCACGACGTCCGGGTCGTCGATGACATGTCCGCGAGCCACGTCCTCGACATAGGTGACCCGTTCACCGTCGGGCAGCTCAGCGAGCAGAAATCCGCCTGTCAGTCCGACATGGGCTCCGGCATCGAGGGGCACGACGTGCAGTCTGACGTTCGGCATGGCGGCGAATTCCATCAGCCGAGCAAGCTGCGCGTCCAGTACCGCCGGTCCGCCGATCGGGCGGCGTAGAGCCGTCTCGTCCAGGACGAAGACACATTGCGGCGACTCTGCCCGCTGCCACAACTGCTGTCGATCCATCCGGACCGTGACCAACTCGTCCACCAACTTGATCGGATTCAGGCCACCAGCGGAAATGACCGCGCGGGCATAGTCCTCGGTTTGCAGGAGCCCCGGAATCAGGCACGGCTCGAACTCGCAGAGCCGGATCGCCTGCTCCTCATGGTTGCGCCACGGAACGAACCAGGTCGGTAGCCGCTGCCGATCGGCGGCCCGCAACAGTTCGGCGAGGAGGCCGCCGGTGGCTAGGGCCTCGTCGGCGGCGACCGCGAACTCCATTGTCGGCCGACGTCGGCCGGTCTCGATGGCGGCCACCGTGGATGGACTCCACTTGGTCAGCGTAGCCAGCGCCTCCTGGGACACCTCGGCACCGGCTCGGGCGGCCTTCAACGCCCGCACCCACATCTCGACGTTCATCCTTACCTCTCCGGTAAGTACGTGACTGCGCTGTGTAGTAAGCCCTGGCATCCTCCCCTGTCCGCGCCGCTCAGTCCAGGGTGGATAGCACGCGGCCCGGCCGGTGGAGGCGACGTCCCGGCGACTGGGTCCTGCGTTCGGGCCGCCCCGGTCATCCCCCGATCGGGGCGGCCCTCGTCGACTGGGAGGAGATCAGCCTTGTTCGGGTTCATCCGTGGCGGGAACGGGGTGCGGTGGTCGTACCGGAGAAGGAAGGTTGCGGCACCGGAGGCCGTGCCGGGCGCGACCGGATCGGAGCGGTCGGTAGGCCCGCCGAATCAACCACCCGCGTGGGCGAACGGGCCGACGGTGGCCCTGCCGCGACCAGGCCGGGCCGGTTGGCTGACCCCGGCGCAAACCTGGCGCGCGAACGGTGGCCGCTGGTGAGCTGCGCCGGCCGGGAGCGCCACGCCACCACAAGCGATATACCTCTGAGTCATATTTATGCCTCAGAGGTATATCGCTCAAACCGGAGAGACCCTTCGACCACCGTACGGGTTCGGCCGATCGCGAAGACCGGGCCCGGCTGGTGAGCCGGCCACACGTGCCGATGCGGCCGCTGTGGCGGTGTCGGGGCTGCGGCGCGCACTGGCCGTGTCAGCCGGCGCGGCTGGCACTGCTCGCTGAGTACCGAGACGACCGCGTGGGGCTGCTGGTCTACCTGGCCACGATGATGGCGGAGGCCGGTGATCAGCTCGCCCGGCTCGGCGGACGACCCGCCGATCTGCACGAGCGCTTCCTTGGTTGGGCGAGGGGTCGGGGCGGCACAATGTTTCACGTGAATCATGAGCCGGGTGCCGAGATCCACCACACCGATCCGTTCGCGGTGCCGACCGGGCAACGGTCGCCGGTACGCCGGCTGCGTGGTCGCCTCGCCGCACCGGTGACCCTCTGGACGGCGCCCGGTCCGGCCGGGCTGACCGTCTCGTCCACCCTGGTGGCCGAGGGGGAACCGGACCGGCTGCTCGGGCTGATCGACCCGGAGTCCGACCTCTGGGCGGCCGTCGAGGAGTCGGGTCGGTTCGCTGTCACGCCACTCGGCCCGCCACACCGGCAGCTCGCCGACCGGTTCGCCGGCCTCTTCCCCGCCCCGGGCGGGCTCTTCGCCACCGGCGCGTGGAACGAGACGCCGTACGGGCCGGTTCCGGCGGACGCCGGCGGCTGGGTCGGATGCCGGCTGGACACCGCCCGGGAGTACGGCTGGGGCCTGCTGGTCGAGGCCACGATCGAGGCGATCGACCTGGCCGATGAGGCCACCCCGCTGCTGCACTACCGAGGTCGCTACCACGAGCTGCCGACCTGAACGGACCCTTCGCCACGGGCGACCGATCATCGCAGTGACCTGAGTCACTTGGCGCAGCCAGCCAACCGCTCGGCGCACTCGCCGACCGGCGTCGATCTCAGCCTTCCCTGCCGGGGAGTGCGCTCTTTACGGTGCGCGAAACTCCTCTGACGCCTGTGAAGGTGGTGATCCACAGATGTCCACGGACACACCCGCTCCGGCCGCTTCCCAGTCGGACAAGTACCTGGCCGTACAACGGTCGGACGAGTTCGCCGGGCTGCGGCGTGCGCTGCGCGGCTTCGTCTTCCCGATGACCGTCGCGTTCTTCCTGTGGTATGCGCTCTACGTCATTCTCTCCGCGTACGCCCGGGACTTCATGGGCACGAAGCTGTTCGGCAGCAACATCAACGTCGCACTGGTCTTCGGCCTGCTCCAGTTCGTCTCCACGTTCCTGATCGCCTGGCTCTACTCCCGGTACGCGGACCGGAAGATCGACCCCATCGCGGACCGGATCCGCGCCGAGATCGGGGAGGTGACCCGTGAAGACGGTTCACGCGGTTGAGACGTTCCTCGCGGCTGAGGCGGGCGATCACACCGCCCGCAACCTGACCATCACGCTGTTCCTGGTCTTCGTGGCGGTGACCCTGGGCATCACCATCTGGGCCAGCCGGCAGACCAAGACGGCGACCGACTTCTACGCCGGCGGCCGGTCCTTCTCCGGCTTCCAGAACGGCATGGCGATCGGCGGCGACTACATGTCGGCCGCCTCGTTCCTCGGCATCGCCGGCATCATCGCGCTCTACGGCTACGACGGCTTCCTCTACTCGATCGGCTTCCTGGTCGCCTGGCTGGTGGCCCTGCTGCTGGTCGCGGAGCTGCTGCGGAACTCGGGCCGGTACACGATGGCGGACGTGCTGGCCTTCCGGATGCGTCAGCGTCCGGTGCGTACGGCGGCGGCGGTCTCCACCATCACGGTGTCGATCTTCTACCTGCTCGCCCAGATGGTCGGCGCAGGCGCGCTGGTCGCGCTGCTGCTCGGCATCCGGCCGGGGACGACCTTCCTCGGCATGGACGCGGACACCGCGAAGGTGGCCACCATCATCATGGTCGGCACGCTGATGATCATCTACGTGACAGTGGGTGGCATGAAGGGCACCACCTACGTGCAGATCGTCAAGGCGTTCCTGCTCATGGGCGGCGCGCTGTTGATGACGATCCTGGTGCTGGCGAAGTTCAACTTCAACCTGTCGGAGCTGCTCGGCCAGGCGGCCGCCGCGTCCGGCAAGGGCAGCGCGTTCCTCGAACCCGGGCTCCGGTACGGCGTCGAGGTCGCCGGCAACTCGACGCAGACGTTCTACAACAAGGTCGACCTGCTGTCCCTGGGCATCGCCCTGGTGCTCGGCACCGCCGGTCTGCCGCACATCCTGATCCGCTTCTACACGGTGCCGACCGCGAAGGCGGCCCGTAAGAGCGTGCTCTGGGCGATCGGCATCATCGGCACCTTCTACCTGCTCACCCTGGCCCTCGGCTTCGGTGCGGCGGCGCTGGTCGGCAGCCAGGCGATCACGGCACAGGACAAGGCCGGCAACACCGCCGCGCCGCAGCTGGCCGAAGCGCTCGGCATCGACTTCTTCGGCGGCGAACTGGGCGGGGCAGCCCTGCTGGCGATCATCGCGGCGGTCGCCTTCGCCACCATCCTCGCGGTGGTCGCCGGGTTGACGCTGGCCTCGTCGTCCAGCCTGGCGCACGACTTCTACGCGAACGTGCTGAAGAAGGGTGAGGCGTCGGAGCGGCAGGAGGTGCGGGTCGCCCGGATCTCCGCCCTGGGGATCGGCGCGGTGTCGATCGCCCTGTCGATCTACGCGCAGAACCTCAACGTGGCGTTCCTGGTGGCGCTGGCCTTCGCGGTCGCCGCCTCGGGCAACCTGCCGGCGATCCTCTACAGCCTCTTCTGGCGGCGGTTCAACACCTCCGGCGCGGTGTGGGCGATCTACGGCGGGCTGCTCTCGGCCGTGCTGCTGGTGTTCTTCTCGCCGGTGGTCTCCGGTGCGGCGACCTCGATGTTCCCGAACCACGACTGGCAGTGGTTCCCGCTGTCCAACCCGGGCATCCTCTCCATCCCGTTCGGTTTCCTCTGCGGGTGGATCGGCACTGTCATCTCCAAGGAGCACGACGAGGACAAGTACGCGGAGCTGGAGGTGCGCGCCCTGACCGGCTCTGGCGCCCACTGATCGCGGCACCTGTCGAGGGGTTCCCTGTTGACGTGCGACGTCAACAGGGGACCCCTTCCGCGAATTCGGCGGTCGGTAGGCTGAGCCGCATGAAGGTTGCTGAGCGCTTTGGTTCCGATCACCGCGTCCTCGTCACCGGCGGAGCTGGCTTCGTCCCGTCACACCTGGTGGACGCCCTGATCGCCCGAGGCTGCACGGTGGTGGCGCTGGACAACTTCGTGACCGGCTCCAAGGAGAACGTCGCCCACCTGCTGGATCGGCCGACCTTCACCCTCGTCGAGGCGGACATCTCCGACGGTCTGCCGACCCACCACCCGGCGCTGGCCGAGCGGTTCGACGCGATCCTGCACATGGCCTCTCCGGCCAGCCCCACCGACTTCGCCCAGTTGCCGGTGGAGATCCTCCGGGTCGGCTCGGTCGGCACCCTGCACCTGCTGGAGCGCGCGGCCGCCGACGGCGCCCGGTTCCTGATGGCCTCCACCTCCGAGGCGTACGGAGATCCGAAGGAACACCCGCAGCGGGAGACCTACTGGGGCAACGTCAACCCGATCGGGGTCCGCAGCGTCTACGACGAGGCCAAGCGCTTCTCCGAGGCCGCGACGATGGCGTACCACCGCTACCGGGGGCTCGACGCGGCGATCGTCCGGATCTTCAACACGTACGGCCCGCGGATGCGCCCGGACGACGGCCGCGCCATCCCCACCTTCATCTCCCAGGCGCTGCGTGGCGAGCCGATCACCGTGCACGGCACTGGTAACCAGACCCGGTCCATCTGCTTCGTCGAGGATCTGGTGCGCGGCATCCTGCTGCTGCTCGACTCGACCGAGACGGGCCCGGTCAACTGCGGCACCGAGCACGAGCTGACAATGCGGCAACTCGCCGAGTTGATCGTGTCGCTCTCCGACAGCACCTCGAAGGTGACCTATGTCACCCGCAGCTCGGACGACCCGGAGATGCGTCGACCGGATCTCACGCTCGCTCGTGAACTGCTCGGATACGAGCCGTCGGTCGCGCCCGAAGATGGCCTGCGACGCACGATCGAGTACTTCCGGTCGCGGCTAGGGTAACCAGATCTTCGCGTACCGCCTGCCGCTGAGTGTCGCCTGAAGGCGGCAGTGGCTCCCGCTACGTACCCTGAGTTACATGTCCGCGACCTCGTCAGCCGGTGTCCCGCATCCGTACCTGCACCGCAGCGCCGGGCGCGCATCGGTGCCCGGCCCCGATCGGGGCGCCTCCGGGCGCGCCCGTCCGACCGAGGCGCGCTTCTACCCGTCGTACGACGAGGAGCAGCCTCGGTCCGGCGGCCCGGCGGGGCCCACCGGGCCCGGTGGGCCGGGTGGCACCGGCGGGTCGGGGCGGCGCGGCCCGCGACCGCGTTGGGGTCGGATCGCCCTGGTGGCCGGGGCCGCGGTGCTGGTGCTGGCGCTGCTCGGCAGCGTCGGCGCCTGGTTGTACGCCCGCAACCTCAACAGTGACCTGGCCCGCACCGACCCGTTCTCGGAGATCACCGGTGGTCGGCCCGCCAAGACCGTCGACGGTGCGCTGAACATCCTGCTGGTCGGCAGCGACTCACGGGACCCGGACGCGCCGGTCGACAGCAAGAGTCAGTGGCGCGCCGACACGATCATCGTCATGCACATTCCGGCCGATCACCAGGAGGCCTACCTGGTCTCCATCCCCCGGGACCTGTACGTGCCGATCCCGGAGAGCGCCGGCGCGGACTGCGGCTCCGGTTCGCGCGCGAAGATCAACGCAGCGTTCGCGTTCGGTGGGCTGCCGCTGGCGGTACGCACCGTGGAGTGCTTCACCGACGTTCGGATCGACCACGTGATGGCTATCGACTTCGGCGGTTTCAAGGAGGTCACCGACGCTCTCGGCGGGGTGGACCTGAAGGTGGAGCGCACCATCACCTCGATCCACAAGCCGTACCGGACCTTCACCAAGGGCACCAACCACATGGACGGCGCGGAGGCGCTGGACTGGATCCGGCAACGCAAGCAGTTCCCGGACGGGGACTTCGCCCGGATGCGGCACCAGCAGGAGTTCCTTCGGGCACTGATGGACAAGGCGGCCAGCACCGGCACGCTGGCGAACCCGAAGAAGCTCAACGATTTCCTCAAGTCGGTGACCGCGGCCGTAACCGTCGACCAGACTTTCTCGGTTACAGACATGGCGCTGCAGTTCCGTAACCTGCGCGGCCAGAACCTCACCTTTGTGACCAGCCCGAACTCGGGCAGCGACACCATCAACGGCGAGTCGGTGGTGGTGTCGGACCGGGAGAAGGCGCTCGCGATGTACCAGGCCATGTCCGGAGACACGATGGCCGACTGGGTCAAGGCGAACCCGCCGAAGAGCAACGACGGCGGCTGACCGTGGCCCGGCTGGCACCAGCCGTTCGGGTCATCGAGCAGCGACGATCGACTGAGTCTGCGAAATTCGACGTCCGGATTGACCCGGGATGAACTCGCCAAGTCGATTTGATGTACGTACAGTGGTGCCGCCCCCTCCTGATCACGAGCTGGAGCACGCATGCCGGTTCAGGCCAGTCGTCGCCCTTCTTCCTCCGGGTCCGCCGCCCCCAGCGGTCGAGTCGCTGCGGCCATACCCGCGCAGGCACGCCCCTCGGGCGGCGGGCCGGGCTCGCGTCCGCCCGGCAGCGGCGGTGGTGGCGGTGGCGACCGCCCGGGTGGTGGTGGGTCGAAGAAGCGGACCAAGCGCAAGGACCCGCTCTGGGCCAGGCTGACCGTCGTCTTCGGTGCCGTGCTGATGCTGAGCAGCGGGGTGGCCATCGTCGGCAGCAAGGCGTTGATCGGGCAGGCGACCGGCGGCATCGCGAAGGGCAACCTGCTGGGTGACGCCGGCAAGTCCGACGCCGAGGGCGGTGCGAGCCTGGACGGCCCGATCGACATGCTGCTGCTCGGCGTGGACGCGCGGGAGCGCTGGGCCGCCGACGACGTCCGCTCCGACAGCATCATCGTCCTGCACATTCCGGCCACGCACGACCAGGCGTACCTGATCTCGATCCCGCGGGACACCGAGGCGCAGATCCCGGCGTTCAAGAAGAGCGGCTACGGCGGCGGCTCCGGAAAGATCAACGCCGCGTTCCAGGCCGGTGCCGCCAACGGTGGCGGCTGGGAGGGTGGCGCCCAGCTGATGGCCCAGACGATCAAGCGCCTCACCGGGATCAGCTTCGACGGCGCGGCGATCATCAACTTCGGTGGCTTCAAGAACGTCATCGACACCCTGGGCACGGTGCGGATCTGCGTCAGCCAGGAGGTCAAGTCGCTGCACATGTCGTACGTCGACGGCAAGCCGATGTGGAACGCGGACGCCAAGAAGACCGGCAAGCAGCGGACCCCGGTGGTGCACAAGAAGGGCTGCCAGGAGATGGAGGGTTGGGCCGCGCTGGACTACTCCCGGCAGCGCAAGTCCCTCAAGAACGGCGACTACGACCGGCAGGCCAACCAGCAGCAGCTGATCAAGGCGATGGCGAAGAAGGCCACCGAGGGCGGGATGTTGTCCAACCCGGCCAAGATGAACAACCTGATCAAGGCGGCGGGCAAGGCGTTCGTGCTGGACACCGGCGGCGTGCCGATCGAGGACTTCATCTTCACCATGCGCGGGGTCACCGGCAACGAGCTGACCATGCTCAAGACCAACAATGGCACCTTCAACGCCAACGACAACAACACCGAGGGCTTGAGCGAAGAGACGATGGCCATGTTCCAGGCGGTCAAGCAGGACAAGCTCGCCGAATTCGTCTTCACCCACCCCGAGGTGATCTCCACCCGCAAGTGAGGGCCGGGAGTCGCGGAAAGCCAGCGACGACCTCCTCACCGCCCGTAGCCTGACGTGAGCAGGTTTCACGTATCGGCTGCGGGGAGGCGGTCACGTCCAGGTGGGGACGGAACGCAACGGGCCGGGCCGGGACGGCCCCGTCCGCCCGGTCGCCTCGCGCCCGTTGGCCGCGGATCCTGCTCGGCATCGGCCTGGCTCTCGTCCTACTGGCGGGGCTCGCCGTGGCCGGGCTCAAGACGCTCAGCCACCGCTACGACCGCACGGTGACCAAGGAGCAACTGCTCGACGCCGACGCCCGCACCGACCGCACCGACCTGGACGGGCCGCTCAACTACCTCCTGGTCGGCTCCGACCGGCGCCCGGGCGACAGCGGCCCCGACCAACGCTCCGACACCATCCTCATCGTGCACGTCCCCGCCGGGCAGCGGGAGGCGTACCTGGTCTCCATCCCGCGTGACCTGCTGGTCGCCATCCCGCCTGCGAACGGCTTCGGCGGCGGTCAAGACAAGATCAATGCCGCGTACGAGCACGGCGGCGGCGGGCAGGCCGGCGCCCAACTGCTCTCCGCCACCCTGCACCGGCTCACCGGAATCCGGTTCGACGGCGCCGCGCTGATCGACTTCTCCGGCTTCCGGAAGGTCATCGACCTGCTCGGCGGGGTGGAGATGTGCGTGGACACCGAGGTCCGCTCGATCCACACCAACCGGGTCTTCCCCACCGGCTGCCACCAGATGGACGGCGCGCAGGCGCTGGACTACGTCCGACAGCGCTACGACCTGCCCGGCGGTGACTACGACCGGCAGCACCACCAGCAGCAGCTGCTCCGGGCGATGTTGGACAGCGCCGGCAGGGCGGACCTGCGGAGCAACCCCGTCAAACTGGACCAGGTGCTCCGGGCGGTCGGCGGCTCCTTGACCGTCGACACCAACGGCGTACCCCTGGAGGACCTGCTCCTCGCGCTGCGCGCGCTGCCGCCCGACGGGATGCGCGGCGTCCAGGTGCCCTCCTCGCCGCAGACCATCGACGAGGTCTCGTACGTGGTGCTGGACAACGGCGGCAACGGGCTCTTCGAGGCGCTCCGCGGCACTGAGGTGCCGGCCTGGGCGCAGGCCAACCCTCGCTGGGTGACCCGGTTGTGACGGTGCCGACGGCCCGGTCGGTGCCGAACCGGCCCATGAGGATCTAGTGTTGCTTCCTGTGTTCGGACCCCAGGTTCCCACCGTGCCCGTGACCGAGATCGCCGACGAGACCTACCTGCTGGACGTGCGGGAGGACGACGAGTGGGCGGCCGGCCACGCGCCCACCGCCCACCACCTGCCGATGATGGAGCTGCCGGCCCGGCTGGCCGAGGTGCCCACCGACCGGGAGGTGGCTGTCGTCTGCCGTTCCGGCGGACGTTCCGCCCAGGTCGTCGCCTACCTGATCAACAACGGCTGGGAGCAGGTACGCAACGCCGACGGCGGGATGCGCCAGTGGGCTGCGGTCGGCCGACCGGTGGTCGACGCGAACGGGCAGCCCGGCCAGGTCATCTGAGGCCGGCGGAATGGGCGGGCCACTGGTCTTCGCGCACCGCGGCGCCTCGTTCGACCTACCCGAGCACACCCTCGCCGCGTATCTGCGCGCCCTCGACGAGGGCGCCGACGGCCTGGAGTGCGACGTCCGGCTGACCCGGGACGGGCACCTGGTCTGCGTGCACGACCGACGACTCGACCGCACCAGCAACGGTCGCGGTCTGGTCAGCGCGCGTACGCTCGCCGAGCTGGACGCCCTGGACTTCGGCTCGTGGCACCCGGGCAGCGCCCCGATCGGCGACCTGCCACCGGACGAGTCGCACACCCGGCTGCTGACCCTGGCCCGGCTCCTGGACGCGGTGCTCGCCGCCGGGCGACCGGTCCGACTGCTGGTGGAGACGAAGCACCCGTCCCGCTACGGCTCGAACGTGGAACGGCGACTGGTCAGCCTGCTGCGCCGGTACGGGCTGGCCGACCCCGCGCCGGACGACCCGGTGCAGGTCACCGTCATGTCGTTCTCCCCGCTGGCGGTCCGTCGGGTGCGCGAGCTGGCCCCGACGCTGCCCACCGTGCTGTTGCTGGAAGTGCTGCCGCGCTGGCTGCGGTTGGGTCGGCTGCCGTTCGGCACCCGGATCGCCGGGCCGGGCATCGGCCTGGTCCGGGCCCGCCCGCAGCTGCTGCCCGCACTGCGCGCGGCCGGCAACCAGGTGTACGTCTGGACGGTCAACGAGCCGACCGACCTGGAGCTGGTGCTGGCCGCCGGCGTGGACGGGATCATCACCGACCGGCCCGCGTACGCCCTCGCCCGGCTGGACCGCTGACCCATCGACCGGGCGGGGGTGCCCAAAACCCGGTCGGCGGGGCAGACTCGGCACATGCCGGAGCGTATCGATTTCCCCGCTCTCCTCGCCGGCCACACCGTCGTGATCGAGATGATCAACTCTGGGGACGCGGGCCTGCCGGTCCTCACCCAACTGCTCCGGGTGGCCCAGCCTGCGCTCGGCGCCACCGGGATGGCGTTCGTCGAGTTCGGTCCGACCGGCGGTCGCGTCATCGCCGCGACCGGCGCGGCGGAGTGGGCCCTCGGCCGACCACTGGCTGTCGACGACCCGGACACCGTCTGCCTGCTCTCCGGGCCACGGGTACGCCAGGCGCGGGTGAGTGACCTCAACGGCAAGCTGGCCGGCGAACTGGCCGGCAGCGGCCTGCGCCGGATGGTCGTCTCCCGGGCCGAGATCGGCGGGCACACCGTCGGCAGCCTGCACGCGCTCTACCCGGGCGACGACGAGCCGGGTGCCGAGCAGCAGGGGGTGATCGCTTATCTCGCCTCCTGCGTCGGGCACATGTACGGCGACCAGAGTGGCCTGCCGGTGCACGGCGACGGCCCGGTGGTGGCGGCCCTCGCCGACGGGCTGGCCGTCGTCGACCGGGACGGGCACGTCCGGCTCTGGAACCCGGCAGCCGCCCAGGTCACCGGCCGGACGGTCGAGCAGGCGCTGAGCCACCCGTTGCCGTTCCCACTGCCGCCCTCCGGGCAGGTTCGGGACCACCGGATGCCGGACGGCCGCTGGCTGCGGATCACCTCCGGCGACCTGCCCGGCCCGGGAACGTTACGGGTGGTCACCTTCCGCGACATCACCGACCAGCAGCGCCGCGACCACGACCGAGAGCTGTTCGTCGCGGTGACCAGCCACGAGCTGCGCACCCCGGTCACCGTCATCAAGGGGTACGCGGACACCCTCACCGACCACTGGGAGTCGCTGACCGACGTCGACCGACGGCAGGCGGCCCGGGTGATCGGGCAACGCGCCAACGAGCTGGCCCGGCTGGTCGACCGTCTGCTCAGCTCGGCGGCCGAGGTAGGGCCGGGCGACGACCCTCCCACCCCGTTCGACCTCGGCGAGGCGCTGCGTTCCGCCGTCGTCGACCTGCCGGCGGAGCTGCGCCGCCGGCTGGTGCTCCGCCTCCCGAGCGATCTACCCAAGGCGCTCGGTCACCGGCCCAGCCTGGCCACCGTGCTGACCGAGTTGACGACCAACGCCGGTAAATACTCGGCACCTGGTTCTCCCATCGAGATCACCGCCTCCGGCGACGGTCATCTGGTGGCGTTCCGGGTCAGCGACCAGGGCATCGGCATCCGACCCGAGCACGTGGAACGGGCGTTCGACCGGTTCTGGCAGGGCGAGTCCGGCGACCGTCGCGGCTACCCGGGGGCCGGGCTCGGCCTCTATCTCGTCCGTCGGATCGTTGAACAGCAGAATGGATGGGTATCCCTACGTCCGAGGACCGGCGGCGGTACGGTCGCAGAGGTGCGGCTACCACGCGGTTGACCAGGGGTGGCGCGACGTGGAGGCGACGGTGGCAGCGGCAACGAGGGATCGAGCCTGGTGCGTGGTGGTTCCCCACCACCCGGGCGGGGCACGGCTGGCCCGACACCGGCTCGCCGCCGAGCTGACGGATGTCGTACCCCCGACGCTCCTCGCGGACCTGATCGCGGTGCTCGCGGAGCTGGTGGGCAACGCGGTGCGGCACGCCAGACCGCTGCCCGGCGGCGTGATCCGGGTTGCCTGGCAGCTGCGGCCCTCGGCCGAGGGCGCACTGATCCAGCTTCGGGTCACCGACGGCGGCAGCGCGAGCACCGGGCCGCGGCTCCGGACGGCCAACCCGGACGCGGCGGACGGGCGCGGGCTGCACATCGTCGCCGGCCTGGCCACCCGTTGGGGCGTCGAGCGGGACGGCATGGGCCAGCGCGTCTGGGCGGAGTTCGACCCGGCGCCGACACCTCGACCCGACCTGGTGTCGGCGGGCTGAGGACGGCTCGGGCGGGTCCCGGTCACGGCGAGCCGCTCGGGGCTCTAGGCTGTGACGCCGTGAGTAAGCGTCGAAAGAGCCAGCGCGCCGCCGCCGACACCACCCCCCGTCGCGACAAGGTGCGAGACGTCTTCGTGCCGCGTCCGTTCGACGGGCTGGTCGACGAGTCCGAGTGGATCGCGCTGCGCGAGTTGGTGCCCGCCGCCTCGGCCCCGCTGCGCCTGGCACCCGCCCTGGTCGAGGAATTCGGCGACCGGGCGGCGACGCTCGCCACGGTGCTGCCGATGGCCGCGCCGGCGATCACCAAGCCGGACGGCCGGGTGCTGATCGGTCTCCAGCGCCACCAGCAGTCCGGCGACGTGTCGCGGGACCTGGCCGACGCGTTGCTCAGCGCGCTGCGTGCCGAGCCGGGTGGCCAGGTGGCAGTGCCGCCACTGCCCGGCCCCGGGCCGCGGCTGCAGGACATCCTCGTGGACGGTCCGCTGGACATCACCATGCACGACGGTTTCGACTTCTGGCTCGACCCCGGAGCAGCCGACGATCCGACCGTCCAGGCGTCGCTGGAGCGGGCGAACGCGGCCATCTACCCGACGGTCCGGCTGACCGCGGCGAAGGCCGCGTACTGGTGTCAGGTCCCGGAGAAGGCCCACGTGCGCTGGGTGCTGCCGGACGACGAGGACGCCGCCCTGGACGCGCTGGCCCGACTCGGCGCGGCCGGCACGCTGACGCTCGGCGAGCAGACCAAGTTCGCCGGCATGTTCCGCGCGCACGGTCGACTCGTGCCGGTCTGGGACCTGCCGGAGGAGACCCCGGCCGCCGAGTGGGAGGAGCCGGTGGCGCAGTTCGCCAAGCGGTACGCCGAGGCGCTCACCGTCGCCGACCCACTCGACGCCGCCGGCCGCCGGGCCCGTCAGGGGCTGCTCGGCCGCCAGCTCACCCTGCGCTGAGCCGGGGCCGTCGTTCCGCTCGGCCGGGCGAGCTCAGGCGGCGTCTCGCTCAGCCGGGGTCGTACCGCTCAGCGGGGTGACGGGCCGGTCGTGTGCTCAGCCGGCGACGGGTAGCGGGTCGCGGGTGATCGGGCAGGACATGCAGCGCGGCCCGCCCCGACCGGAGCCCAACTCGGAGCCGGCGATCGGGATCACCTCGATGCCGGCCCGCTCCAGTTGGGCGTTGGTCTCCGTGTTGCGCTCGTAGCCGACGCAGAGCCGGGGGGCCAGCGCGAGAGTGTTGTTGCCGTCGTCCCACTGCTCGCGTTCCGCGGTGACCGGATCCAGTCCGGTGTCGATGACCCGGAGCAGGTCGAGGTCCATCGCGTCGGCGGCGGCCCGCAGGAACGGCGCCGGCCCGTCCACCCGGGGGTCCTCGCCGTCCCCGCCGGCGATCACCGTGTACGCGGACAGCGTGCTCGCGATGTTGGGGTACATCAGGACGGCGTCCACGTCGACCATCGTGCACACGGTGTCCAGGTGCATGGTGGCGCGCTTCTGGGCGATCGGCACCACCAGGATGGTGTGGGCCAGGCCGGCGGCGAAGACCTGCCGACCGAGGCGTTCCGCGCCGGCCGGGGTCGTCCGCTCGCCCACCCCGACCGCCAGCACCCCGGGCGCGAGCAGCAGCACGTCCCCGCCCTCCAGGTGCTCCAGGCTGGGGCGGTAGACGAACTCGGTGCCGGCGAACCGGGGGTGGTGGCGGTAGATGGCGTCGGTCAGTGTGGTCTCCCGGCGGCGGGCCGGCATGGCCAGGCTGGTGACACCGACCCGGTCGCCGATCCACAGCGACGAGTCGCGGGTGAAGAGCAGGTTGGGCAACGGGTCGATGACGAAGTCGTGTCGGTCCATCAGCGTGTAGACCAGCCCACCCGGTCGCTCGGAGCTGATCCGCAACTCCTCGTGGGCCAGCCCGGCGGTGAGCACGTCGGCGAGCGCGGCCGGGTCCAGGTAGGAGAGGTGGTCGGCGACACGGGCGCGCAGCGTGTCGCCGAGCCGCCGGGAGCGCAGCACCTGCTCGGTGAGTTCGGCCCGGGCGTCCGCGACGGCCAGCGTCTCGGCCAGCAGGGTGGCCAGGTAGAGCACCTCGACGCCGCGCTCGCGCAGGGCGGCGGCGAACGCGTCGTGCTCCTCCTGGGCGCGCCCCACCCAGGGGATCGCGTCGAACAGGAGCGAGTCGTTGTTGCGCGGGGTGAGCCGGGCCAGTTCGGGGCCGGGCCGGTGCAGCAGTACGGTGCCGAGCCGCCCGACTTCACTGTCGACGTAGTGGGTCACTCCCGCAGCGTAGGGCAGGGTTTAGCGGCATCCGAGAAAAGAACTGTGGATGAATATGGCATTCATCCACAGTCATTCCGGCGCTCCGGCTTGCAGAACACCGGTAGTGGCAACGTAGGGTAGTGAGGACATAACTTCGAGGGACCTTTTGCCGGAGGTCGCGATGACTGTCTTTCCCGCACGACGAGCCGTACCGTCCGCTCGGGCACTGCCGCCCGTCGCGGTGCCACACCCCCGCGTCGAGGCGCCGGGGGTTCTCGAACCGGTCCGTCCGACACCGCTCGAGTGGGCCCGCCGCCGTCGGGCCGAGCGGGGTGCACGCCGCCTGGAGGCGGCCGGGGCACGGGCGTTGGGCCAACTCGACCACCTCGGGCCTGCCTGGCACGTGATCGAGTGGCCGCGCACCGACGTGACGGACGTCCTCGACCGCGGTCAGGACGAACGAGCCGGGTTCCTCGCCATCGGGCCGAGTGGCCTGTTTGCCGTGACCATCGCCGACCACGGCCGAGCCAGGGTGCTCGTCGCCGGCGACGTGGTGCAGATCAACGGCAAGCGGCCTCCGTACGTGGCCGAGTCCCGCCGGGACGCCAAGCGGGCCAGCAAGGCGCTCTCCGAGGCGGTGGGGCTGCCCGTTCCGGTGACGCCGGTGCTGACCTTCGTCGGCTCGGGCGTGATCAGCGTCTACGGCCTTCCGAAGGACTGTCTGATGGCCACCCACCGGGAACTGGACCGGCTGCTCGTCGCCGGCGGCAGCCGGATCAGCCCGGCCACAGCCGAGAAGCTTTCCCGGGTCGCACAGCACCCGGGCACCTGGCTGAACGGCACGTACCGTCCAACCGCCGACTACCGGTGGTACGACGAGGGCCGAACGGCCGCTGACAAGCCGGCCCACCGCCGGTAACGTCACCGGCGACGCCACGCGGCTCCGGTCCCCCCGTTCACCTCACCGGTCTCCGCGCCGTCACCGGTCGCCTCGGTTCACGCTGCGCGCCCCGGTGACCCGGTGCGCTCGGTGATTCCGTCGGCGACCCGCTAGCGTGGACAGTCGATCGGTGCACATAGGAGGCGCGGTGGCCCACGTCGAACTTTCGCTCTCGGAAGCGTTCGTGCCGGCGGCGCGGGCCTCGACAGAGCCGGAGTCCGACAACGTCGGCCAATGGTCGTCGACAGTCTCCCGGGCGGACGAGCCGTGCCTGCTGATCGACGCCGACACCCGGGTGGTGGCGATCTCCACGGCCGGTTGCGAGCTGCTCTGTCTCGGTGAGCCGGCCGGGCTGATCGGGCGACCGTTGCTCGATGGCGGGCTGCGCCTGCTCGACTTCACCGCCAACCGGGGCGAGCTGACCGAAGCCGAGATCGACAAGATTCCGCCCCTGCTGGCGCTCTCCTCCGGCCGGCTCGCCCGTGGGCTACTCAGGGTGCAGGCCGCCTCGGCGAACAGCTCCGACGCGACAGTAGACGCGATCTCCACCCCGGTGCTCACCGACGGCACCGTGGCCGGCTCACTCACCTTCTTCTCCGAGGTCTGACCTGCGGCGCAGTGTGTCCCTCGCCGCACGCGGCGTTGCCCGGGCGGGTCCACACGAAGGCCGTAGGGTGCCCTCATGCTCGATATCGCCCTGCTGCCGGGGGAATACGCTGTGTGCCGGCTCGCCCCCGGCACCACCCTGCCGTACGCGCTGTCAAGCGGGCTGCGCGACGCGGACGTGGTGACGGTGAGCTGGACCTCCGACGGGATCTCCGTGATCTGCCCGACCGAGCGGGCGCCGGCACAGGCCGTGGTGGAGACGACCTGGCGTTGCCTACGGGTCACCGCCCCGGTGGCCCTGGCCGGCACCGGCAGCCTTGCCGCGCTGGTCGACCCGCTCGCCGAGGCACGGGTCAGCGCCGTCACCTTCTCCACGTTCGACACCGACTATCTGCTGGTGCCGACCGTCCGTTTGATCGAGGGCACGGCCGCGCTCCAGCGCGCCGGGCACCGCGTCACCGGCTGACCTTCACCCGACCCGCCGCTCGCCCTACGATGGGCTCGGCCACCCCGGCCGCGACGAATTCTCCGATGTCCCGAGGATCGGCCCGTGCCGTTCACCCCACCCCCGCCCGCGTCCCCCTCACCGCGGTCGACGATCCACCCCCCACCGGCGGCTGCTGGCCGGGCAGCCGATCGCGTTCCGGCGCGGAGCCTCGCCCGAGTCCTGCCGATGGCGCTCGCCGTCGCGGCGCTGGCCGGCTGCGGCGCCCCACCCGGGCTGGGGGAGCCGACCAGCGTGCCCACCCACACCGCAGCCCCGACACCGTCCGGACCGAGCACCGCACCGGCCACCCCGCCCACCACCGCGCCGTCTCCCGGTACGGTCACGCCCACCCCGGACGCCGGGTTGGTCGCGACGGCCTGCCGCAACGGGCCGACCGGCCAGCGGGTGCTGCAACTGTTGCGCGGCCGGGCCGGAGTGCTGCCGGCGAACGTCCGGGTCCAGGTCCGCACCGGGCCGCTCTGCGCCGCTGACTGGCAGTTCACGGTGCTGACGGTGACCGGGCACGAGGAACTCCAGGTGATCACCCGGGGCGAGCCCGGTTCCCCGGTGCTGGTCACCGCCGGCACGGACGTCTGCACCATCGAGGTACGCGCCACCAGCCCGGCCGGGATTCGCGCCCTCGCCTGTGACGCCGGCCCGGCCAACGGGCCGGGTGCGTAGGCTGATCGGCATGCCGGGAACACCGCCGACACGTTTCGTCTTCCTCGGGCCGGAGGGCACCTTCGCCGAGCAGGCCCTGCGTTCCATACCCGCCGCCGAGCGCGGCACCCGTACGCCCGCCCGCAGCGTCGGAGAGGCGCTGGACAGCGTCCGCGCCGGCGACGCCGACGCCGCGCTGGTGCCACTGGAGAACTCGATCGGCGGCGCGGTGGGCGTCACGCTGGACGAGATGGCCGAGGGCGAGCCGCTGGTGATCACCCGGGAGGTGATCCTGCCGGTGGAGTTCGTGCTCGCCGCGCGGCCCGACACCCCGCTGACCTCGATCCGCACCGTGGCGGCCCATCCACAGGCGTCCACCCAGTGCCGGGGCTGGTTGCGCAACCACCTGCCCGACGCCGTGGTGGTCGACGTGCTCTCCAACGGCGCGGCCGCCGCCGGCGCCGGCACGGGTGAGTACGACGCGGCGATCTGCGCACCGATCGGAGCCTCCCGGCACCGACTCACCACACTCGCCGACAAGATCGCCGACCACCCCGACGCGGTGACCCGGTTCGCGCTGGTGTCCCGCCCCGGGCCGCCACCGCCGCCGACCGGTGACGACCTCACCTCGCTCGCGGTCTACATCGCCCACGACCGGGTCGGCGCGCTGCTGTCCGTGCTGATGGAGTTGGCCGTCCGTGGGGTCAACCTGACCCGGATCGAATCCCGGCCGACCGGCGAGGCGTTGGGCCGCTACGTCTTCTTCCTGGACTGCACCGGCCACGTGGCCGACGTACGCCTGGGCGAGGCTTTGCAGGGGCTCCGCAGGGTCTGTGCCGACGTCCGCTTCCTGGGGTCCTACCCCCGGCACCGGTGGGCCGAGGCGGGCGAACGCCCGGTGCCCGCGCCAGCGGGGCTCTCCGACGTCGACTACGCCGACGCGGTGGCCTGGCTGACCCGCCTGCGTACCGGTGAGTTGACCTGACCGGCGCGGAGCGCCCCCAAGAGAACGGGAGCGCCCGCGCCGCTGCGGTCAGCCCGACAGGTCCGGTGCGGCCAGCGCCACTCCCGGTCAGCTCAGCAGACCGCCGAGCAGACCGCCCTCCTGCTGCTGCTGGCCACTGCCCATGATCGGCGGCTCCTCGGACGGCTGCACCACGACGAAGCCCTGACCGGCGAAGCTCATGGTGAACGACTCGCCGGTGCGACGCCCGAGCAGAGTGCCGAGGCCGAGCTGTTCGGCCCGGTGGTAGCCGGTCTGGAGGTTGGCCGACCAGCAGACCGCAGCCTGGGGGTCGACGTACGTCGGGGCGTCCACGTTCAGCACGACCGGGGTGCCCCTGGTGGTGATGGCGATCCGCCCGTAGCCGGTGAACACACAGTTGAAGAGGCCGGACGAGGACGCCATCCCGGCGCCGCCGACCATCCTGATGTCGTACTGGAGGGTGGAGTCGAAGGCGAGCACGCTGCTGCCGTTGATGGAGAGGGAGTCGCCCGGCTCCAGGTCGATGATGTGCACGTCCTTGGCCAGCTCGGCGAGGAAGACGTCACCCTGCCCGGTGACCTTCATCAGCGGGACGCCCTCGCCGGTGAGCTTCTGCTTGAGGAACTTGCCGAGCCCGCCGGAACCCAACGCCTGGAACTGCACATTGCCCTGGTAGGCGACCATCGACCCGACCCGGGCCATCGCCTCGCCGTTGAGCTCGATCTTCAACATCTTGGAGTTCTGCAACCGCATGCCGGGCTGCGCGGACTCCTTCTCCAGATTCTCCGCGGAGAACAGCTCGCTGCGCATGAAAGGGCCTCCTGAATAGGGTCGCGTTCGCTGCACCGACGGTAGGCGACCTCGGCAAGCACCGGCCATCGGACGGGCGGCGCGGCGCGGGCGGATCGAACAGCGGGGGCGGGCGTCGAGCGGCGGGGCTCAGCCCCAGCCGAGCGCGTGCAACCGCGCGTCGTCGATGCCGAAGTGGTGGGCGATCTCGTGCACCACTGTCACCGCCACCTCGTCGATGACGTCCTCGTCGTTGTCGCAGATCCGCAGGATCGGACGGCGGTAGATGAAGATCCGGTCGGGCAGCACGCCGGAGTAGTCCCAGCCGCGCTCGGTGAGCGCATGCCCCTCGTAGAGGCCGAGCAGGTCGACCTCTCCCGGTGGCGGGTCGTCCTCGACCAGGATCACCACGTTGTTCATCAGGCCGAGTAGTTCTTCGGGCACCTCGTCGAGGGCTTCGCCGACCAACTCCTCGAAGCGCTCACGGCTCATCTCCACCGGCACCTCGCCCATTGTGCCCGACGCGGGGGCACGCGGCCCGGTCCTGCCGGACGACAGTGGCCGTCATCCGCACATGCACGGAAGAAGCGACCACCCTGGATCGGGCGGAGGCTCCTTCCGTGGACGTACGGTGTGGGCCGGTTGGCTCAGGCAGCCAGGTGGGCGTTGAGGGTGATCTCGGCACCCGGCGAGAGCAGGCGAGAGATCGGGCAGTTGGCCTTGGCGGCCTCGGCGAGCTTCTGGAACTCCGCGTCGTCGATCCCCGGGACCTGGCCGACAGTCTCCAGGTCGATCCGGGTGACCGTCATGCCGGCGTCGGTCTTGTCCAGGTGCACCTTGGCGGTGGTCTCGACCGAGGTGGCCGTCGAGCCCGCGTCGGCAAGCGCCTTGGAGAACGCCATCGAGAAGCAGCCGGCGTGCGCGGCGGCGATCAGCTCCTCGGGGTTGGTGCCCTCACCCTCCTCGAAGCGCGACTTGAAGGAGTAGTTGCCGGACAGGCCGCCCTTACCGGTGCGGATGGTGCCCGCGCCCTCGGTGAGATTGCCCTGCCATTGTGCTGAAGCGGTACGGATAGGCATGGGGCAAACGCTAGCGGAAAGGCGACCGCCGAGCGACAGACCGGCGCGCTCGCCAGCCCTGCGATCCCTGTCACCACCAGCTTGCTGTGCCATGATGCGACCCAGGTCCGTGACAGGGCGGAAGGGTGGCCGATGTCCGAGGAGCTTCCGATCCCGCGGCAGGGCGACCGATCCGAGGCCCCGGCGGTGATCGAGTGGGGTGCCGACGAGCCGGCCCCGCGACGCCGCTTCGCCTGGTCCCTGGCCGACTTCACGCAGGATCCTCGTCTGCCCCTGCTGCTCGCCGGTCTGGGCGCGGTGGCCGCGATCGCCTCGCTCGTCGGTGAGTGGCTGGTGATGAACCTGCCGAACGGCGGGCCCGAGGGGAACACGACGATCAAGGTGCCCGCCGGGGTGTCCGAGGTCGGTGGCTTCGGGGTCGGCTACCTGGTCGGGCTTCTTACCCTCGTCTGCACCGTGGCGCTGACGTTGCGCGGCACGGCAGCCGTGCGGGCGAACGCCCGGCTGGCCGGTCTCACACTGGCCGGTGCCCTGCTGGCGCTGCTGGTGGCTGCCACGGCCAGCCTCGACAACCCCGGTCAGCGAAACTTCTTCTACTCGCCCCAGGACGGCTTCCAGGTCGAGTACGGCCGTGGGCTGGTGATGGCGTTCGTGGCCTGCGTGCTGTTCGCGGCCGCCCTGCGGCTGACCCCCGCCGCACCCCCCGGCGCGTTCGGGCCGCCGGACGACGACCGCCCCGCCGACCCGCCAGCACCGCGCCCCCGGCGCCGCCGCCGTGACCCCGACCCGATCGAGGACGGCCTCCCCGCCCCAGCCGACCTGACAGTCACCCCCGCCGCCCCCTTCGCCCGCCCCGACCCCCAGCCCTAACCCCCACCCCACCCCGCACCCCGCACCCCCCACCCCCCACCCCGCGCCGATCTTGCGTTTGCTGTCCCGGCATAGGGCCCATAAGCACGCGAGACGGCAACCGAAAGTGCAAGATCGCGCGGTGAGGTGGGGGCGGCGCTGCGGGACACCTCACGGGCGCTGGGGGTTGGCGTCCGATTCGCCTGGAAGCCATGGTTGGGGCCCGTTTCGCGAGGTACGGTTGCTGCCCGCCGTCACTCCGGGACTCGGTTTCGCTGATCCTGGCGGTGCGACGGCGGTGGGCGAAGGAGGAACAATGACCCGCCCGGGACTGCCCAAGTTGATCGCGACCGACCTCGACGGGACGCTGGTCCGCAGCGATGACACCGTCTCCGCGTACACCCATGGGGTGCTCGACCGGGTGCGCGCCGCCGGAATTCCGGTGGTCGGCGCAACCGGACGCGGCCCTCGGTTGACCGAGTTGACCCGCAACGACATCCGTGCCGCCGACTTCCTCGTGATGGCCGGCGGCGGACGGGTGGTCGACCAGAGCGACCCGAGCGGCCCGGTGGTGCTCCGCGACGAGCGGCTGCCCGCCGAGGTTCTGGCCCGGCTCCTCGCCGACCTGGAGACGGAGGTCGGCCCGCTGACCGTGATGGTCGAGGCGTCCGACGAGCACGACGCCCCGCTGTGGGGCGACTACCACGAGAGCTGGCCCTACCAGGACCGCTTCGAGGCGCGCACTCGCGACGAGTGCCTCGCCTGCGACGTGATCAAGGCGTTCGCCCGGACCGCCGACCATCACGTGGACGAGCTGCTGGCGGTGGCCCGCCGGATCGTCTCGCCGCAGGTCGCCACGCTCACCCAGGCCGGGCTCGGCTTCATCGAGATCTCCCCGCCCGGCGTGGACAAGGCGACCGGGCTGACCGTGGTGGCGCAGACGCTCGGGGTCGACCCGGCCGATGTGCTGGTCTTCGGTGACATGCCCAACGACCTGCCGATGTTCGAGTGGGCCGGTTGGTCCCGGGTGGCAGTGGCCAACGCACACCCCGCGCTGCGCGCCGCCGCCCATGAGGTGACCTTGCGCAACGACGACGACGGGGTGGCGGTGTATCTGGACCGGCTACTGTCCCGGTAATGGGAGACACACCCCGCCTCATCGCCACCGACATCGACGGCACGCTGATCCGCGACGACCACACCGTCAGCCCACGTACCGCCGACCTGCTCGCGCGGATCTCCGCGCGAGGCACGCCGGTCGTCCTGGTCACCGGCCGTCCGGTCCGCTGGCTCAAGATGGTGTACGACCAGCTCGCCCGACCGCTGCCGGCGGTCTGCGCGAACGGCGCCGTGGTCTACGACCCGTTCGAGGACGAGGTGGTGCGGGCTGACCCGCTCGCCCCGCACCACCTGGCCGAGGTGGCCCGGAGGCTACGGGCCGAAGTGCCCGGGATCAGCTTCGCCGTGGAGATCCTGGACAGCCGGGAAATGCGGCACGAGGCGCACTACCCGCTGCGGTGGGATGCCGACGCCAACGGCATTCGGCCGATCGAGACGCCGGAGGAGTTGCTCTCGGTGCCGGCGGTGAAGCTCCTCGCCCGAGCCGGCGAGCAGGACCCGGATGCCTTCGCCGAGCTGATCGCCACGGCGGTGGCGGGGTTGGCCGAGGCCACGCACTCGTCGTCCTCCGGGCTGGTGGAGATCTCGGCGGCCGGGGTGACCAAGGCGGCGGGACTGGCCTGGTACTGCGACCAGCTCGGGGTGGCCGCGGCGGACGTGCTGGCCTTCGGCGACATGCCCAACGACGTGCCGATGCTGACCTGGGCCGGGCGTGGTGTGGCGGTGGCCAACGCGCACCGCGCCGTCCTGGCGGTCGCCGACGACGTGACGACGGCGAACACCGAGGACGGCGTGGCGGCGTACCTGGAGAAGATCTTCGGGGTGGACTGAGGTCAGAGGTACTGACCGGTGTTGTGACCCTCGCCGCCGCCCGGCTGGCCGATGCCCGGCATCCCGGGGACTACCCCACCGGGGCCGCTGGGCAGCGCCTGCCGGCCGCCGCGCATCTGCTCCAGCTGCACCCGGGCGGCCATCTGCTGGGCCACCAGGGCCGCCTGGATGCCGTGGAACAGGCCCTCCAGCCAGCCGACGAGCTGGGCGTGCGCGATCCGCAGCTCGCCCTCGCTGGGGGCCTTGTCCTCGGCGAAGGGCAGCGAGATGCGCTCCAGCTCGTCGCGCAGCTCGGGGGCGAGGCCCTCCTTGAGCTCGACGATCGACCGCTCGTGGATCTCCCGCATCCGGTTGCGGCTGGCGTCGTCGAGAGGTGCGGCCTTCACCTCCTCCAGCAACTGCTTGATCATGCTGCCGATCCGCATCACCTTGGCCGGCTGTTCGACCAGGCGGGTCGGGTCCTCGCCCTGGCCCTCGTCGGTCTGCATCGTGCCGATCGGCCGGCCGTCCGGGCCAACCACCACCACGGTGCCGGAGTGGCCGGAGTCGTCGGGGCCGGGCTCGTCGTTCTGTCCAGCGGAGCGCGCTTCGGTCATGGGGTCCATCTTTACCCAGCGGGCGCGAACCATGCCGGCCGGGACCGACTACCGGGGCCGAACCACCCGGGCGGGGCGCGCTACCGTCGCGCCATGCCTGTCGACCCGCGCGCCGTGTTGACCCGGCCCGCACCCGAGCCCGACCGGACAGTGGCGTACGGGGACCACCCGGACCAGGTGGCCGATCTGCGCCTCCCGGCGGGAGCCGGGCCGGCCCGGCAGCTGGTCGTCGTCCTGCACGGCGGCTTCTGGCGGGCCGAGTACGACCGACGGCACACCGGCCCGTTGGCCGCGGCCCTGGCCGCTGACGGCTACCCGGTGGCGCAGCTGGAATACCGCCGTACCGGGCAGCCCGGGGGTGGCTGGCCGGGCACCCTGACCGACGTGCTGACCGGGGTGGCCGAGCTGCCGGTGCTGGCGGCCGAGGCGCTGCCCGGCCGGGTGAGCCTGGCCCCGCCGATCCTGGTCGGGCACTCCGCCGGCGGCCACCTGGCGCTGTACGTGGCGGCCACCGCTCCGGCAACGGTGGGCGGGGTGCTCGCCCTGGCCCCGGTGGCCGATCTGGGCGAGGCGTACCGGCGGGATCTGGACTCGGGCGCGGTCGCCGCGCTGCTCGGCGGCGGCCCGGCGCAGTTCCCGGACCGGTACGCGAGCGCGGATCCACGGATGTTGGTACCGATACGAACACGGACAGTAGTTGTCCATGGCTCGGACGATCGCCAGGTTCCGGTCGAGATGAGCCGGGATTTCGTCGCGGAGGCGCGTGTCACTGGTTCCGATATTTCCCTTGTTGAACTGCCTGGATGCGAGCATTTCGGGCTGATCGACCCGGAGGCCGTCGCCTGGCCTCAGGTCCTCGCCGTGTTGCGGTCCCTGCACGATGATCACTAGCCATTGACGCAGCGTCGCGGACCAGGTAGAACGCCGGTGGGGCGGTGTTCGGCCCTGTACGCATCCTTGGAAGGAACTCGGTGTCGCAGATGAATCGCAGGCGGGCGCTCCAACTGTTGGCCGCGCTCGGTACCACCGGGTTCGTCGCCGCGTGTGGCTCAGACGGTGACGCCGATCCGAGCGCCAACCGGGGCCCGATCAAGATCGGTTTGATCACGCCGCAGGCTGGTGGTTTCAAGAGCATCGGCGACGACATCACCAATGGCTTCCAGCTCTTCCTCGACCTGCACGACCAGCGGCTGGGCGGCCACCCCGTGGAGCTGCTGACCGCCGACGAGGGCGACACCGCGAAGACGGGCAAGGCTGCCGTCGAGGGCCTGCTCAAGCAGGGCGTGCTGGCACTCACCGGCGTGGTCAACTCGGCGGTGATGGTCGGCATCCGGGACACAGTGGAGCAGGCCCGGGTCCCGCTGATCGGCTCCAACGCCTCACCGAGCAGCCTGCAGAGCGTCTTCTACATCTGGCGGACCTCGTACGTGCTCGACGAGGCTGGCAAGGCGCTGGGCCGCTACCTGCGCGACCAACTGCCGGCGAACGGCCGCATCGCGATCATCATGCCGGAGAACGTCGGCAGCCCCGACGTGGTCCGCGGCTTCCGGCAGGAGTTCGGCGCGACCGACCCGCGGATCGGCGACCCGGTGACCTACACCAACGCCACCTCCAACCCCGGCAAGACGACGTACGCCTCCGACATCACCAAGGCGCTGGCCAAGAAGCCCACAGCGGTCTTCTGCTTCTTCGCCGGAGCGGCAGCTGTGGAGTTCATCAAGCAGCTGCGCGAGAGGTTCGCCGGGCCGATCTACGCACCCGGCTTCCTCACCGAGGGCACCGTGCTGGAGAACCTGAAGGACAACGCGCTGGGCATCCAGACCGCGCTGAACTACTCGGCCGACCTGAACAACACGTCGAACCGGGTCTTCGCCTCGGCGTACCGCAAGAAGTACCAGGTCACCCCCACCACGTACGCGATGGCGTCGTACGACGCGGCGCAGGTGCTCGACCAGGCCATCCAGCTGACCGGTGGGAAGCCCACGCCGCAGCAGGTCAACCTGGCCCTGGGCAAGATCGGCCAGATCGACAGCCCGCGCGGCATCTGGCAGTTCAACCAGCCGCGTACCCCGCAGCAGAAGTGGTACCTGCGCGAGGTGCAGCGCGACGGTCAGGTCATGTCGAACGTGCTGATCAACGAGCTGGCCACGCTGGGCTGAACGCCCACCCGGAGCACGATTCGGGGCCGGTCTCCCAGTGGGAGACCGGCCCCGAGACGTTCGCGGGTCAGTGCCGCAGCTCGGCGATGCAGCACTTCACGCTGCCGCCGCCCTTCTTCAGCTCGGCCAACTCGACCGGGACCGGGGTGTACCCGGCCGCCTTGAGCTTGCCGGCCAGCCGGGTGGCCTCGCTGTTGAGCACCACGTTCGCGCCGTCGCTGACCAGGTTGAGCCCGAAGGCCATCGCGTCCTCGTCGTCGGCGATCACCGCGTCCGGGAAGAGCTGGGTGAGCACCCGCTGGCTGGCCGCGGAGAACGCGCCCGGGAAGTAGACGACGTTCGCGTCGTCGATGGCCGCGAGCGCAACGTCCAGGTGGTAGAAACGGGGGTCGATCAGGCGCAGCGACACCACCGGACGACCCAGCGCCTCCTGCGCCTCCGCGTGGGCGGGAATCTCGGTACGGAAGCCGTGCCCGGCCAGGATGAGCCCGCCGTGCGCCTCCGGCACGTACGCGAAGTCGCCTTCACCCTCGTTTGTCTCGCTGGGTGCGATGAACCGCCAGCCCTGCGCCTCGTAGAAGGCGTGGTGGGCGGCGGCCTCGGCGGCCCGCTGTTCGTGCTTGAACCGGGCGCCGTAGACGCTGCCGTCCACCACGAAGCCGCCGTTGGCGGCGTAGACCATGTCGGGCAGGCCCTGCTCGGCGGTGAGCAGGTGCACGTCGTGGCCGAGGCCGACAAGCGTCTCGCGCAGCCGGTCCCACTGCTTGACGGCCAGGTCCCGGTCGACCGGGGTGGTCACGTCCATCCACGGGTTGATCGCGTACTCGACCGCGAAGTATTCCGGCGAGCACATGAGATATGTCCGCTTTCGCGGGAAACGCTGCTGGTTCACGGTCACCAAGAGTAGGTACCGTGGAACTTTGAAAACAGCCACAAGCTTTGCTTCCCAGAGGCGGAACGTTGCAGATAGACGCGGTAGACCAGCGGATCATTGCGTTACTCGTCGCGGACGCCCGTGCGTCGTACGCCGACATCGGTGCCCGGGTGTCACTCTCCGCCCCAGCGGTCAAACGTCGCGTCGACCGACTACGCGCCACCGGCGTGATCAGGGGATTCACGGCCGTCGTTGATCCGGCCGCCGTCGGCTGGACCACGGAGGCCTTCGTCGAGCTGTTCTGCGCCGGGCGGACCACCCCGGCGCAGATCGGCGTGGCCGCCCGCCGACACCCCGAGGTGGTCGGCGCGTACACCGTCTCCGGGGAGGCGGACGCACTCGTGCACCTGCGCGCCGCCGACATCGCCCACCTGGAGGCGGCACTGGAGCGGCTGCGTGCCGAGTCCTTCGTGACCTCCACCCGCAGCACCATCGTGCTCTCCCGGCTGGTCGAATCGCCCGGCGTCGGCCCGTCCGCCGGCGCCTCTTGACCTCAACCCAGGTTGAGGAGATGGACTGGCCCCGAGTGGGCGAGGCAGCCCATCGGGGCCGAGGGGGCTGTCATGCGGGCGATCTGGTTACGTGAGTTCGGCGGGCCCGAGGTGCTGGTGCCCGGCCCCGCGCCCGACCCGGTTCCCGGTCCCGGCCAGGTGCTGATCGACGTCGCGCACGCGAACATCACCTTCATCGAGACGCAACTGCGCGCCGGTCACCCCGGCCCGTTCCGCCTCACCCCACCGCTGATCCCCGGCAACGGCGTCGGCGGAGTGATCACGGCTGTCGGGTCGGACGTCGACCCGACGCTGGCCGGGCAACGGGTGGTCACCGCCACCGGAGGTTCCGGCGGTTACGCCGAACGCGCGGCAGTGGACGCCTCGGCGACGATCGCGGTACCGGCCGGGTTGGCTCTGGACGAGGCGGTGGCACTCCTGGCCGACGGGCGGACCGCCACCATGCTGATCGAGGCGGTCGGTGTCCGCCCGGGTGACCGGGTGCTGGTGGAGGCCGCGGCCGGCGGCGTCGGCAGCCTGTTGGTGCAGCTCGCGGTCCGGGCCGGGGCCCGGGTGATCGGCGCGGCCGGTGGGCGACGCAAGGTGGACCTGCTACCCGGCCTGGGCGCCGAGCTGGCCGTCGACTACCTGCTGCCGGAGTGGGCCGAGCAGGTCCGCGCTGCGGTGGGCGCTGTCGACGTGGTGTTCGACGGGGTCGGTGGTTCGGTGGCCCGGGCCGCCTTCGACCTGCTCCCCCCGGGCGGCCGGATGGTCAGCTTCGGGCTGGCGAGCGGCGAGTGGTCCCCGGTTTCGGCGGAGGCGGCCACGGCACGGCAGGTCATCCTGGTCCGCCCGGACGTGCCACCGGCCCGGCTGCGGGCGTACACCGAACAGGCCCTGGCGGACGCGGCGGCCGGCCAGCTACGACCGCTCATCGGCCAGCGTTTCCCACTGGAACGCGCCGCCGACGCGCACGCCGCCATCGAGGCGCGCGCGACGGTCGGCAAGACCCTGCTGGACGTGGCCTGATCGGGATCAGAGGTACATGCCGGTGCGGTGCTCCGACTCGTCGCGCCGGACCGGCTTGTCACCCTCACCGAAGAACCGCTTGCCGCCGAACTCGCCGTGCAGACGGTCGTCCAATTCGTCGGCGAGACCGGTCATCACCTGCACGGCCAGCATCAGATGGGTCGCCTGGAAGTTGCGGCCGAACACCGGGATGGACGCCCACACCGTGTCGTCGGCGCAGTAGAGGCGGCCGATCGGCATCCGGTTCGTCAGTTCGGAGAGCTTGACGTAGAGCCGCTCGGTCGGTTCCACCTCGGTGAGCACCGGGGAGAAGACGTCCACCAGGGGCGGATTGTCCCGCACCCGCACGAAGACCATCGCCGAGCCGGCGCGGATGGTGATGTCGCCGTCCGAGTCGATCTGCAACCGGTCGGTGTCCGACTTCAACATGGTGGAGACCACGGTGCGGACCCGGTCGGCCAGGTCGAGCACGTCGTCCCGCTCGACCTGCGCGGCGGCCGCCTCGGCCAGCGCCTCCTCCAGGTCCGCCTCGACGTCGGCGTCCGGACCGAACTCGCTACGGGCGGTGCCCAGCGCGTCCACGGCCAACGGCTCGCCCTCGGCGTCGTGCACCAGATAGACGAGGAACGCCGGGTGCGGAGCACCGTAGACGTCCCGCAGCGTGCGGGAGAGCAGCGTGGCGACCTGCGTCGACTCGGCCGTCGTGGCGTTCAGCCCGAAGGAACCGCCGGAGCCGGCGACCACCCCGGGCGGGGACCAACCGAGCGCGACCATGTCCGCCACCGCGCCCCGGTCCAGTCGGTAGCCCGCCGGCAGAGCGGCGTTGCCGACCGCGCGGGCGGACAACACCCGGTCCGCGTCCACGTCGACGCTTATCGAATAGACGGCGTCCCCGGTGCCGGAGGCGGTGGGGTCCAGGGTCACGTCGAGGTGCGCGCCGACGGGAAGTTCCCGCAGCCGTACGGCGAGCGCGCGGGCGAACTCCCGCCACGCCTCGGTCACCTTCGCCCGCAGGTCGGTGGTGCTGGGCTCGTCGAGCAGGATCGATTCCGCCGGCTCAGTCGAAGCACCGGGCAGCTCACCGTGCGGCGCCGAGGGGTGGTCAGCCGTCATGATCGCCTCCGTCCGTCACGATCACCCTACCCACGCCGCCTGTTGGCCGAATCAGCCCGGACCGGGATCGGACAGCGGCGGTCAGGAAGCCGTCGGGTCCGCGGGGTCGGCGCCCAGCTCGACCGGCCAGGCGCCCGCCAGCGCGCTGAGCCGGGCCGCGGCGTCCGCCGGGTCCGCGCCCCGGCCAACCGCCAACCCAAAGAGGTACGTGGTGACCGGCGCACCCGGACGCAACACCTGGTGGGCGACGTCCCGGGCCAGGTCCAGCACCGCCGGCACCGGCACCGCGGCCGGGTCCAGATCCAGCTCGGCGCACACCGCCGTGACCCAGTCGTCCATCACCGTCATCGCGCCCACTCCTCCGCCCGGCGTACGTCCTCGTCAGTGTCGCAGTCGAACCACGGCGGCGGGCCCTCGCCGGACCAGGCCACCTCCCGCACGACGAGACCGGCCAGCAACGCCCGGACCGGCGCTCCGGACAGGCTGCCGCCCCGCTCGACCGTCAACCGGTGCACCGCCGCCCGCAGCGCGGCGACCCGCCAGACACCGCAGAGCGACTGCCGCCGCCCGTCCCCGTCCACGAAGCACGCCCCGTCCGGCCCTCGCTCGCCGTCGAGGCCACTGCGGGCCGGTCGCGCCGGAGCGAGACCGCCACCCGGCGGTTCGGTGTCCGGGCTCTTCCGGTCGAGGTGCTTCAGCAGTTCACCGATCGCGGCGCGGGTGAGCAGCGGCAGGTCGGCGGCGAGCAGCGCGACCACACTGACGTCGGGATCCAGCAGCGCCAGGCCGGCCGCCGCCGCCGCGACCGGACCTCCGCCGGGCGGGTCCTCCCGGACGACCCGCACACCCGCCGGCACGGCGTCGGCCGCACCGACCAGCACCCGCGGCGTCGCGTCGCTGACGGCGGCCAGCACCCGGTCACGCATCGGCCGGCCACCAACCGGAAGCGCGGGCTTGTCGAGCCCGCCCATCCGTCGGGCGGCCCCACCCGCGAGCACCACGGCGGCGTACGTCCCCACCCGGCCACCGTAGCCGTGCCGGCGCTCGGTCGCGCGCGCTCAGGCCCGATCAAGACTCTCACCCCGGCCCCTCCGACCCTGCTGGTCCACCCCCTCGCCCCGGTGCCGCCCCTCGCCCCGGTGATCATGGAGTTATCGGTCGACACGCCGACGACACGCGCGGACAACTTCATGATCAACACGTGGAGGTGGGGGTGGGTATGGGGGTGGGGTGCCGGCGGGGGGTGGAGGATGGCGGGATGGGACGGGCAACTGATCGACGGGGCGTACTCCGGATCGACCTGGACGCGGCGACCGCCGGGCGCGGGTCGGTCCGCCGACCGGACACGCTGGCCGTGGAGGAGCCGCTGGAGATCCGGGTCGGCGCGGCCGGCCCCGGCCGACGCCAACCGCTCGCCGTCACCATGCGTACTCCCGGCGACGATCTGGACCTGGCCATCGGGTTCCTGCTGACGGAGGGGCTGATCCGGTCGACCGACGACGTGTTGACCGCGCAACTCTGCGCCGGCGCGGAGACGCCGAACACGTACAACGTGGTGGACGTGGTGCTCGCGCCCGGCGTACCGGAACCGACCACCGACCCGTCCCGGAACTTCTACACGACCAGCTCCTGCGGGGTCTGCGGCAAGGCCAGCATCGACGCGGTACGCACCCGGTCGCTCTTCCCGGTCGCGGCGGATCCGCTCAGCGTGCCGGCCACGCTGCTCGCCGAGCTGCCCGACCGGTTACGCGCCGCCCAGCGCGGCTTCGATCGGACCGGCGGGCTGCACGCGGCGGGGCTGTTCACCCCCGACGGTGAGCTGGTGGTGCTCCGGGAGGACGTGGGCCGGCACAACGCCGTGGACAAGGTGATCGGCTGGGCCGTGCGGGAACGCCGACTGCCGCTCGCCGGGCACCTGCTGCTGGTCTCCGGGCGGGCCAGCTTCGAACTGACCCAGAAGGCGTGGATGGCGGGGTTGCCGCTGCTGGCCGCGGTGTCCGCCCCGAGCACCCTCGCCGCCGAACTGGCCGACGAGGCGGGCATGACACTCGTCGGCTTCCTGCGCGGACGGACCATGAACGTCTACACCGGGCCGCACCGGATCACAGTGGAGCAGCCAGCCTGACCCGAGCGGCCCGTCAGCGACCGATCCGGTCGATCAGGTCGAACAGGGCCAGCCGTGCGGCGGCATCACGGGCGATCAGGAAACCGGCGATGCCGAGGATCCAGCCCAACGCGCTGCCCGCCTTCGTGACGATCCAGGTGTTCAGGCGGGCCAGCACCGGCTCGACCAGTCGCGGGCGGGCCACCCTGGCACCCAGCAACAACACCGCCGGCAGCACCATGACCAGGCAGTACCCGGTGAGCAGCGCCACCACGCTCGCCGCTCCCACCCCCGAGGTGGCCAACAGACCCACCGCACCGAGGTACGGAAGCATGGTCGCCACCTCGGCGAGCGCCGCGAGCAGCGCCAGCCCGACCAACCAGCGGGCGGAGGAATCTCCGGCGGTGGCCCGGTCCCGCCAGCGCAACACACCACCGGTACGGGGACGCCGCTTGCCGTCGTAGCGGAAGCTGAACGCCAGCATTCCCACGCCCAGGACGAGTTGTGCCCAGAGGACGCCCCGGTTGTCCAGGGCGCCGCCCAGCGCGTCGCCCAGCCTGCTGCCTCCCCAGACCAGCAGCAGCCCGACCCCGAGGTAGAACACCGCGATGGTGGCGAGGTAGCCCAGGATCCGCCGGACGTTGACCGGCCCGGGGGCGAGCAGCAACCAGACCGGAATGAAGAGGGTGCCGATGCTGGTGCTGTCGATCAACGCCAGCCCGGCCAGCGACAGCAGCAACTCGGGGGTCATGTCGTACCAACGCGGAGAACGGTCACGAGATCATTCTCCGGCGGCGGTGAGCCTGCCGCGTCGGCCGTGGACAGGAGCAACGCGTACATCCTTCGACGGAGGGCGTGCAGGCCCGCATCGCCGACGCCGTCGCGAACCGTCGAAGGCCGCCGAGGTCCTGGGCCGCGACGAGGGCGACCTCTGGCCCGACCTGTTCAAGCGGCGGGGTGTTTCGGTATCGGGGACACCCCGACTTCCAGGAAGCCGAGTCGATCCTCGATCTACCGAGAAGCCGCCGGCTATGCGGCTACGATCTCGACGGCACCGCGGGAGATCTTTACGTCGAACTCCATGCCGGTGCCCTTGGAGAGCTTGACGAGGGTCGCGATCGACGGCGGCTGGTCGCCCGACTCCAGTCGCGCGATGACTGACTGGGTCATCCCCACCTTGCGAGCGAGCGCGGCCTGGGTCAGCTGGTTCTCGGTGCGGTATCCCACGATACGGAGCGCGACCTCACGCGCGAATGCTGTCCGATTCCACTCTGCGCGGAACACCGGGTCCTGACGGCTGACATCGCCGATGACCTGCTGCGAGGTCTTGGGTTCGGAACGTTTCATCACTCCGCCTCCACGTCCTTGATCCTTCGCTCTGCGGCTGCGACGGCCCGGGCGAAGTTCCGCTGACTGACGCTGGCTTCTGGGCCGAGGCTCTCCAGCTTTTCGACGGCGTGTCCGATTGCCGCCTGCTCGATCGCGGGTATGGCTCGCAGTTCGGGCACGGCCTCTGGGTGGAAGAGGACTGACCAGAGCCGACTATAGCGAAATTGCGATACGGCTGCTGCGGAGTCTCCCGCATCTGGCTCGTCAGCGGCGGCCACGTCGGCTCCGTTTGCGGGGCCGGATGACACCAGGCATGCCGACCGACGGCCAGCCGTCCAACTCGGCAGGGGGCACGCCCCGCCGGAGCAGGTCGTCCAGCAGCAGGGCGAGCGAGTAGTCAGGGTGCAGGCTCAGCGTGCGTTCGAGCGCGACCGCCGCCAACGCGCCCTGTCCGGCGCGCCAGGCGGCGAACGCCAGCAGCGCACCCGGCGCGGCGGCCACCTCCGGCTCGGCTCGGCGCAGCACGTCGGTCCAGAGGGCGATGTCCCGGTCCCGGCCGTCGGTGCGTTCCCACGCGTGATCGCGGACCGGCAGGTGGGTCATCAGCAGGCTCAACCAGGCCGCCTCGTCGTCGTCGAGCCGCTCACCACGCCGCTGCCGGCGCTGGGCCTCGCGGACCGCCGCCACCCCGGCGGCGCGCAGTGCCCGCGCCCCGAGCAGGTCGCTCTCGGGTGCCTGCTCGATCAGCTCGGTCAGTCTCAGCTCGGCGCGGGCGGTGGCCGTACGGGCCGCCTCCCGGGCCGGGCCGTCCACCGGTGCCACCTGCGCCACCAGGGCGGCCCGGTCGGGGAGTGCGACCTGACCGGCGAAGATCGCCGAGGCGGTCACCCGGTTGACGGTCGGGTCGTAGCGGCGCCCCTCGGGCGGGCAGCAGTCGGGCTCGGTGCAGAGGTAGGACCACCAGCGGCCGTCGGTCACCCGCAGCGCGTCGAGCACGTGCAGCCCGAAGTCGTTCAACGCGTCGCGCACCGCGTCCACGGCCGGGGTGACCCGCTCCGGTTGCCCGTAACCCACAACCGTGGCGGCCTCGGCGCCCTGCCGGCGGATCACACCAGCCAGGTGCACGGCCAGCCCGCCCAGCTCGGTCGGCTCGGGCAGGTCCGCGCGGGCGGCGAAGACGATCTGTCGGCCGACCAGCGCCACGGCGACCACGCTGTCGGTGGGATGAAAGCCGAGCAGGTACGGCACAGCGGCGATCAGGTCGGCGGGTGAGCGGACGGCGAGCTGAGGGCGTTCGGTCGAGGTCATGTCGGAAGCCTGCGGCGGGCGTACCAGGCCCTGCCACCCCTGTGGACGACACGCGGCTTATCCACAGTTACTGAACGTGTTTTCCCTGCTCGCGCCACACCTGCGGGTGCGGAAAGAGCGCCGATGTCGTCGGGCGACACCTGGCTGTCGTAAGGAGCGGTTACCGTGCGCTGATGGACCTGGCGTACCTGCGCGCGCATCCGGCACACCTACCGACCTTCCGGACCCATCAGCGGCTCCGGGAGACGCCGGTCGCCGGTGGAAACATCTGCGCGGCCGCCCGGCTCACCCTCGACGACGGCCACTCCGTCTTCGCCAAGTCCTGGCCTGAAGACGCCGACCGACCGCCGCCGGAGGGCTTCTTCGCCGCCGAGGCCGCCGGCCTGCGCTGGCTGCGGGAGGCGGGCGCGGTCGGCGTACCCGAGGTGATCGTGGTGTTGCCGGAGCTGCTGGCGCTCGACTGGGTGGAGCCCGGCGAACCGACGCCGGAGGCCGCGGAGCGCTTCGGCCGGGAGTTGGCCGAGCTGCACCGGGCGGGCGCAACCGCCTTCGGTGCCACCTGGCCCGGGTTCATCGGCTCGCTCCCACAGGACAACACCCCCACCGGCGGGCGCTGGTCGACCTGGTTCGCCGAGCGACGCCTCGCCCCCTACCTGCGACGCTCGATCGACGGTGGCGCGCTGACCAGCGCCGATGCCGCTCTGGTCGAGCAGGTGATCGGCCGCCTCGACGGGCTCGGCGGCGACGAGCCGCCCGCGCGCATCCACGGCGACCTGTGGCCGGGCAACGTGCTGTGGGGGGCCGACGACCGGGCCTGGCTCGTCGACCCGGCAGCGCACGGTGGGCACCGGGAGACGGATCTCGCCCAGCTCGCCCTCTTCGGCGGCATCCCCCACCTGGATCGGGTGCTGGCTGCCTACCAGGAGAGTTGGCCGCTACCGGACGGCTGGCGTGAGCGCGTGCCGTTGCACCAGCTGCACCTCCTGCTAGTGCACACCGCACTCTTCGGCGTCAGCTTCCGAGATGTGGTCGTCCAGACCGCCCGTGGCGTCCTGAGCCGCGCCGAGCGCGCTACGGTCGACAGGTGAGCGTCGCCCCGGGGACCGACGCCGTCCTCGTCGACCGGTACGGCCGTGTCGCCCGGGACCTGCGGGTGTCCCTCACCGACAAGTGCAACCTGCGCTGCACCTACTGCATGCCGGCGGAAGGTCTCCCCTGGCTGGCCGGCCCCGAGTTGCTGACCGACGAGGAGATCGTCCGGCTGGTCCGGGTGGCTGTCGAGCTGCTCGGCGTGACCGAGGTGCGGTTCACCGGCGGTGAGCCGCTGATCCGACCCGGGCTGGTCGAGATCGTGACGGCGGTCGCCGCCCTCGAACCCCGCCCACGGGTCTCGCTGACCACCAACGGCATCGGCCTGGACCGGCTGGCCCCGGCGTTGCGGGCCGCCGGCCTGGACAGGGTGAACGTCTCACTGGACACCCTGGACCCGGACCGGTTCACCAAGCTCACCCGCCGCCCCCGTCTCGACGCGGTGCTGGCCGGGCTCGCCGGGGCGGCGGCCGCCGGGCTCAGCCCTGTGAAGATCAACTCGGTGTTGATGCGTGGTGTCAACGAGGACGAGGCGCCGGCGCTGCTCCGCTTCGCCCTCGACCACGACTACCAGCTACGGATCATCGAGCAGATGCCGTTGGACGCCCAGCACGGCTGGGCCCGCGACACCATGGTCACCGCCGAGGAGATCCTGGCGTCGTTGCGTACAGTCTTCGATCTGAGCCCCGACCCGGCCGAGCGCGGCGCGGCACCGGCGGAGACCTGGCTGGTCGACGGAGGCCCCGCCCGGGTCGGTGTGATCGCCAGCGTCACCCGCCCCTTCTGCGGGGACTGCGACCGCACCCGGTTGACTGCCGACGGTCAGGTCCGCGCCTGCCTCTTCGCCACGGAAGAGTCGGATCTGCGCGCCGCGCTGCGCACCGGCGCGGACGACGGCGAGTTGGCCCGGCGCTGGCGTGCCGCGATGTGGGGCAAGCGCGCCGGGCACGGCATCGACGACCCCACCTTCCTCCAGCCGACCCGCCCGATGTCCGCGATCGGAGGCTGAGCGTGGAGGGGCCACAGCTGACCATCCGCTACTTCGCCGGCGCCCGCGCCGCCGCCGGTCGCGCCGAGGAGGCCATCCCCGCCGGGCGGTCACTCGACGACCTCACGTCCGAGCTGACCCGGCGCCACGGCGACCGGCTCGCCGGGGTGCTGCGGGTGGCGAGTTTCCTCGTGAACGGCGTCACCTGTCATGATCGTCAGGCACCCCTACCGGCCGGGGCCACGATCGATGTCCTGCCCCCGTTCGCGGGCGGCTGAGGGAGGCGCACGCAATGATGGCGGTTCTGGGGTTCGTGGCTGTCCTGGCGCTGGTCACCGGTCTCATCCACCTCTACCTGTGGAAGCGGCTCGTTCGGGACACCACCACGCCGGGCCGTTGGCGACGGGTCGGTGGGATCGCCGCCCTGGTGCTGGCCCTGCTCGTGCCGGTCACCCTCGCCGGAACGCAGGCCGGGCTCTACTGGCTCGCCTGGCCGGGCTACCTGTGGCTCGCGCTGATGTTCTACCTGCTGGTCGTACTGGTCGTGCTGGAAGTCCCGATGCTGGTCGCCCGGCTGGTGCTGCGTCGCCGGGTGGTCGCCGCGGAGCCCACCACCGCCGCGCCCGAGCCGGTGCTGGTCGGTGCCGCCGGCCCGACCGAGCCGCCGGCCGCCGGCGCCGTAGCGGCACCGGACCACGACCCGTCCCGTCGGTTGCTGCTGGCCCGTGGGGCGGCCATCTTCGCCGGCCTCACCGCCACCGGCGTCACCGGGTACGGCATCCGCACGGCGCTGGGCCCACCTCACCTCGACCGGGTGCGGATTCCGCTGGCCAAACTCCCCCGCAGCATGGACGGTCTGCGCATCGCCACCGTCTCCGACATCCACCTCGGCCCGCTGCGCGGGCGGGCACACACCGAGCGGATCGTCGCCGCGATCAACCGGCTCGACGCGGACATCGTCGCGATCGTCGGTGACCTGGTCGACGGCTCCGTGGCCGAACTCGGCTCGGCCGCCGCGCCGCTGCGCGACCTTCGCTCCCGCTACGGCAGCTTCTTCGTCACCGGCAACCACGAGTACTACTCCGGCGTGGAGGAGTGGGTCCAGGAGGTCGACCGGCTCGGTCTGCGGGTGCTGCAGAACCGGCGGCAGGAGATCCAGGCCCGGGGCGGTGTGCTCGACCTGGCCGGCGTGAACGACCTCACCGGGGCGGGCACCGGCCTCGCCGCCGGGCCGGATTTCGCCGCCGCCCTCGGTGACCGCGACCCGAGTCGACCCGTGGTCCTGCTCGCGCACCAGCCGTTGGCGGCCAAGGAGGCAGCCCGCTACGGCGTCGACCTGCAACTGTCCGGGCACACCCACGGTGGGCAGATGGTGCCGTTCAACCTGGCCGTCAGGCTGGAGCAGCCGGTGGTCAGCGGGCTCGGCGAGGTCGACGGCACCAAGGTCTACGTGACCAACGGCGCCGGTTTCTGGGGGCCTCCGGTCCGGGTCGGGGCGGAGCCGCAGATCAGTCTGGTCGAGCTGCGCTCGGCATAGCGGAGGTCACGTACGCGCGTGGCGGCGGGTGGCCGGCGCGACGGGCGTGACAGGATGCGGCGTGCCCCCGTTCAGCGCCGTACCCCCCGGTGGCCTACCGCCATTCGTCGCGGACCTGCACATCCACTCGAAGTACTCGCGCGCGTGCAGCCGTGACCTCACCCTGCCGAACCTCGCGTGGTGGGCCCGGCGTAAGGGCATCGGCCTGCTCGGCACCGGCGACTTCACCCACCCCGCCTGGTACGACCACCTGCGGGAGACGCTGCGCCCGGCCGAACCGGGGCTCTACCGGCTCGACCCGGAGGCGGAACGGGACCTCGCCCGACGGCTGCCACCCCGACTCGCGCCGAACGCGGAGGCGGACCCGGTCCGTTTCATGCTGAGCGTGGAGATCTCCACCATCTACAAGCGGGACGACCGGACCCGCAAGGTGCATCACCTGATCTACCTGCCGGATCTGGACGCGGTGGCCCGGTTCAACACCGCGCTGGGCCGGATCGGCAACCTCGGCTCCGACGGCCGGCCGATCCTCGGACTGGACTCCCGCGACCTGCTGGAGATCACCCTGGAGGCCAGCCCGGACGGATATCTGGTGCCGGCACACATCTGGACTCCCTGGTTCTCCGCGCTGGGTTCGAAGTCCGGCTTCGACGCGATCGCGGACTGCTACGCCGACCTGGCCGAGCACATCTTCGCCGTGGAGACCGGGCTCTCCTCCGACCCCGCCATGAACTGGCGGGTCGGCAGCCTGGACGGTTACCAACTGGTGTCCAACTCGGACGCGCACTCGCCGCCGGCTCTGGGCCGGGAGGCGACAGTGCTGACCGCCGAACGGGACTACTTCGCCGTTCGGGAGGCGCTGCGTACGGGTGACGGCCTGGCCGGCACCATCGAGTTCTTCCCGGAGGAGGGCAAGTACCACGCGGACGGGCACCGGCTGTGTGGGGTCAACTGGTCTCCGGAGCGCACCCGGGCCGCCGGCGGGCGCTGCCCCGAGTGCGGCAAGCCACTCACCGTGGGCGTCCTCAGCCGGATCGAGGAGCTGGCCGACCGCCCGGACGGGCACCGGCCGGCGCACGCCCGGGACGTCACCCACCTGGTGCCGCTGGCCGAGATCCTCGGCGAGATCAACAAGGTGGGCGCCCGGTCGAAGAAGGTCGAGGGGCGGCTCAACGAGCTGCTGGCCGCACTCGGCCCCGAGCTGGAGATCCTGACCGCGACGCCGCTGACCGAGATCGCGCAGGCCGGTGGTGAGCTGCTCGCGGAGGGCATCGGACGGCTGCGGCGCGGCGACGTCCGCCGGGTGCCCGGTTACGACGGCGAGTACGGCGTGATCACGCTCTTCGACAGGGCCGAGTTGGGCGCGCAGGAGACGCTGTTCGACGTACCGGTGCCGGCGCAGCGGCGACCCGCGGAGCCGGCTCCCCGGGTTCCGGCCAAGCGCCCGGCGGCGGCCAAGGCGGAGCCGAAGCGGAAGCCGGTCCCGGCGCCCGCGCGGCCGATCGCGTCGCCGCCGTCTCCGCACGAGCCGTTCGAGCCGATGCTCTCCGGCATGGAGGAGGTCGGCACCGGCCTGCTGGACCGACTGGACGCCATGCAGCGGGTGGCCGCCTCCGCACCCGGCGGTCCGCTGCTCATCGTGGCCGGTCCGGGCACCGGCAAGACCAGGACGCTCACCCACCGGATCGCGTACCTCTGCGCGGAGCTGAACGTCTTCCCCGAGCACTGCCTCGCGATCACGTTCACCCGCCGGGCCGCCGAGGAGCTGCGGCACCGGCTCGACGGCCTGCTCGGCCCGGTCGCCGAGGACGTCACGGTGGGTACGTTCCACGCTCTGGGTTTGACCATCCTGCGGGAGAACGCCGGCGCGGCGGGTCTCCCGGCCGACTTCCGGATCGCCGACGACGCCGAGCGGGCGGCGGCCCGCACCGAGGCCGGCGACGACAGTGCCGCGTACGTGTCGCTGCTGCGCAAGCAGGACCTGGTCGACCTGGACGAACTGGTGACCCTGCCGGTGGAGCTGCTGCGGGCCGACCGGAAGTTGGTCGAACGGTACCGGGACCGCTGGCGGTGGATCTTCGTCGACGAGTACCAGGACGTCGACGAGGTGCAGTACGAGCTGCTGCGGCTGCTCAGCCCCGCCGACGGCAACCTCTGTGCCATCGGCGACCCGGACCAGGCCATCTACTCGTTCCGGGGTGCCGACGTCGGCTACTTCCTGCGCTTCTCCGAGGACTTCACCGACGCCCGACTGGTCCGGCTCAACCGCAACTACCGGTCGTCGGCCCCGATCCTGGCCGCCGCCGTGCAGGCCATCGCGCCGTCCTCGCTGGTCCGGGGCCGGCGACTGGACCCGGCCCGGCTCGACCCGGAGGCCCCGCTGGTAGGGCGCTACCCGGCGGCGTCAGTGGCCGAGGAGGCCGACTTCGTGGTGCGTACCGTCGACGACCTGGTCGGCGGGTTGTCGCACCGTTCACTGGACTCGGGCCGCATCGACGGCCGGTCCACCTCGCTGTCGTTCTCCGACATCGCCGTGCTGTACCGCACCGACGCGCAGGCCGCCCCGATCGTGGATGCCCTGACCAGGGCGAACATCCCCGTGCAGAAGCGTTCCCACGACCGGCTGCGGGATCGGCCCGGGGTGGCGGCCATCGCCCGCGAGCTACGGCACGCCGACGGTCTGGCCGGCTCGCTTGCCGCCCGGGTGCGGCTGGCCGGTCAGGTGGTCGCGGAACGGTTCGCCGTGCCCACCCTGGACGGCGCCAGCAGCGCGGTCCGTCCCGAGGACGTCCGCTCGGCAGTGGACCTGCTGACCCCGCTGGCCCGACGCTGCGGTGACGACCTGGAGGCCTTCCTGTCGCAGTTGGCCACCGGCGCGGAGGTGGACGCGCTCGACCCGCGCGCCGAGGCGGTCACGCTGCTCACCCTGCACGCCGCGAAGGGCCTGGAGTTCCCGGTGGTCTTCCTGGTCGGTGTCGAGGACGGGCTGTTGCCGTTGCGCTGGCCGGGCTCGACGCCCGACGAGGACGCCGTCGCCGAGGAGCGCCGGCTCTTCTTCGTCGGCCTGACCCGGGCTCAGGACCGGCTGTACGTCAGTCACGCCGCCCGCCGCACCCGGCACGGCGCCGAGCGCGACTGCGCCCCGTCACCGTTCCTCAACACCATCGACCCCGGCCTCTTCGAACGCTTCGGCGAAGCCGAACCCCGCCGCCCCAAGGACCGCCAACTCCGCCTGATCTAACCGCCGGTCCCCTCATGCTCCGTCGATCTTGCACTTTCGGTCGCCGCTGTGCGAGGGATGCACCTTATGTCGGCGCAGAAACGGCAAGATCGACGAAGTTGGGGGCGGGGGCGCGTCAGGTGAGGAGGGGGGCGAGCCAGGCGCCCACCAGCAGGGCCGGGCCGAGGGGCAGCAGGGTGTTCCGGTGCACCTTTCGGGCGGCGAGCAGGCCGAGCACCAGACCGCCGTGCAGCACGTGCGGCAGGAGCAACCCGGTCAGCAGGGCTTCCCACCCCAACCAGCCGAGCGGCAGGCCGAGGACGGCGGCGAGTTTCACGTCCCCGAAACCCAGCCGTGAGCCGGGCAGCAGGGCCAGCAGCACGTGCGCCGCGCCCGCGACCGTCGCGCCTCCCAGCGCGCCGAGCAGCCGGCCGGGAGTGCCGGCCAGCAGCGCCGCGGTGGTCAGCCCTCCGAGGGCCAGCAGCCCGGCGACGAGGACCAACGGGTCGGGCAGCCGCAGACAGGCCAGGTCGACCCGCGCCAGCACCAGACCGACCGCCGCGACCGCGAGGATGACCGGCAGCGCCGGGTCGTCACCCACGGCGACGGCAAGGCCGACAAAGACGCTGGCCGCCACCATCGGGTCGACCCAGGGCCGCCGGACCGGACGCGGCGGTGGAAACGCCAATGGCCGCGGGTCCGCGGTGGCGAAGCGCCGCGACACCAGGGGTACGACGAGGCCGACCAGCGCGCCGAGCAGCGCGATCGACACCAGCGCGGCGGCCGACATGGGCCGGACGTTACTGGCGGTCGCGCACCGGCGTGTCCCCCGATCGTGAGCCCGTGCCCGCCCGACGCGGCCGTTCGGTGGTCACCACCAGGGCGACCCCGCCGACGATGACAGCACCGCCGAGCAGCACCTGCGGGGTGATCGGCTCGGCCACCAGCAGCGCGCCGAGCGCCACCGCGACCGCCGGGTTCACGTAGGCGTACGTCGACACCAGCGAGATCGGCGCGTTGTGCAGCAGCCAGACGTACGCGGTGAAGGCCACCAGCGAGCCGGCCACCATGAGGTAACCCAGCGCCAACCAGGACCGGGTGCTCACCGCCGCCGGGTGGAAGTCGGCCAGTTCGCCCCGACCGGCGGCGACTGCCACCAGCACCAGCGCGCCGGCCATCATCTCGTACACCGTGGCCACGAACGGGTCGGCGGGCATCCGGATCCGTCCGGACAGGAACGACCCGACCGACCAGGAGGTGGCCGCCGCCACCACTGTCAACGCCCCGACCAGCGGTACCGCTGCCGAACCACCGCCCGGCAGCACCAGCAGGATGAGGCCGACGAAGCCCACTGTGACCCCGGCGAACGTCCAGATCGGCGGCCGATCCCCGGTGGCCGAGCGCAACAGAACCACCAGCAACGGCACCGTGGCCACCAGCAGCGCGGCGATCCCGGACGGCACCGCCACTCCCGGCGGCCCCGATTCGGCGAGCACCACCAGGCCGTTGCCGGCGGCGAGCAGAAGCACCCCGACCAGCGCGGCCGAGCCGAGTTGCCGTCGGTCCACCCGCAGCGCGCCGGGGCCTCGACGCAGTCGCAGCACCACCGCCAGGACCAGGCCGGCCACGGCGAACCGGAGCGCGGCCGACAGCAGCGGAGGCATCGTCTCCACGGTGATCCGGATGGCCAGATAGGTCGACCCCCAGAGCACGTAGACCACGATCAACGCTGTCCAGATCACTGTCGGCGTGCTGCTGGCACGACGGCCGGCGAGGGCCGTGGCGCTCGGTGGAGGTGAGCTCATCAGTGGACCACGCTACGGTGACCCCGGAGCCCGCGTCGCGCTTTGGTGGCCGGCCTCTCACCACTCGTGCAGGAGGGCGGCATGACGAACTACGGACAACCGGGGAGCGGCCACCCAGGGCCGTGGCGTGGGCAAAGACCCGACGAGACGCCCGGTCGACCGGCGCAACAGCCCTACCCGCCCGCAGCGGAGCCCTACCCGCCCGCCGGCCCGTCGTACCCGCCCGCACCGCAGGGACGACCTGGGCCGTACGGGGGCCCACCCAACCCGCCCTACGGTGCGGCGCCCGGCGCGCCCTACGGCGGCGGGACCGATACGCCCTACGGCCACGAGCCCCGCACGCCCTACGGCGGCTCGTACCAGCCGGCCCCGCCGACCCCGACGTACGGCGGGCAGCCGTACCGGCCCGACGACCCGTACGGCGAGGATCCGGCGCCGAGCCGGCGCGGGCGGGGGCCGCTGATCGCGGTACTGGCCGTCGTACTGCTGGTGGTCGCCGTCGCCGGGGCGTTCTGGTTCCGCCGTGGGCAGAGCGACCCGGCGCCGGCAGCCGCGCCGAGCAACTCGGCCGTCGCCGGTGAGCCCAGCGCGGACGCGGTCGAGCCCGCCCCGAGCGCCGCCGCCCCGGAGTCGTCGGCCGATCCCCGCTTCGCGAAGGTCGGTCAGTGCGTCCGCAACGACGGCACCGCCGGCGGCAAGCCGAAGCTGCTGATCAGCGGCTGCACCGCCAAGTCGTACGAGGTGCTGAGCCGGATCGACGGCCCGACCAGCGGCGAGCGGGACGCCGAGGCCAAGTGCGGCAAGGTCGAGGGCTACACCAACTGGTATTTCTTCGACAGTGAGCTGGACACTCTCGACTTCGTCCTCTGCCTCAAGCAACGCTGAGACCACCCACCCCCGGGGATGACATGACGACCTACGGACCTGCGGGTTCCGACCAGCCGGACGATCCGTACCAGCGCCCGCCCAACGAGCCGGACAGCTCACCACCGGTCGACCCGACAGTGCCCCAGTGGAGCACCCCGCCGGCCGCTGACGACCCTACCCGCCAGCAGTGGGGTCCCCCGCCGACCGGCGCGGAGCCACCGACGGCACCCATGTGGGCGCCGCCGCCCACCAGTCCGGAGCCGCCGACCACGCCGATGTGGGCGCCGCCGACCACCTCGGACCCGGGTTACCCGCCGCCGGGGCCGTTCCCACCGGCCGGGCCGTACCCACCGGCGGGCCCGATGCCCGGTCAGCCGGCCGGGCCGATGCCGGGTCAGCCACCCGCGCCGTGGGGGCAGCAGCCTCCCGGCGGCTACGGGATGCCGCCCGTCGCGCCGGCGAAGAAGACCGGCCGCAACGTCGCTCTCATCATCACCGTGGTGGTGCTGCTCGTGCTCTGTCCGTGTCTCGGCCTGGCCGGATGGGCGGTCTGGAAGGTGGCCGACGCTGGCAGCGACGCGGCGCGTACCCCGTCGACGAGTGCCCCGGGCGTTCCACCCGCGCTGCCCACCGACGCCCCGACGTCGGCCGCCCCGACTCCGGGCGAGGAGTTCGCCAGGGGTGACTGCGTGGTGAACGACGGCAGTGAGAGCGACGCGGACCTTCGCAAGGTGCCCTGCGGCCCGAACACCTATCAGGTGCTGCTGCGAATTCCGGCGACCACGGACGGCGACCGATGCGAGACGCTCGCACCACAGGCGACCGCGAACTACGTGCACGACAACTCGGTCGACCTGTTCGACTACGTGCTCTGCCTGAAGAAGCGCTAGCCCGATCTGGCCGATCGCTGGTCCGATTGCCAAAACTAGGGCTGTCTAGCGTCCACGCTAGACAGCCCTAGTTAGTGGTCGACGGGTCTCGACACGCCGGTAGCCGCATCTATCCATGTCTAGCCTCGCAGCTAGATGGCCCGATAATCTGCGATGCGTGGATCCGGTCCGCAACCCGTACGCGCCGGGCGCCGGTCAGCGTCCGCCCGAACTTGCCGGGCGGGGGCGGGAGCTGGACGTCTTCGACATCGTGCTCGAACGCATCGCCCGGGGTCGTCCCGAGCGCAGCCTGATGCTCACCGGGCTGCGTGGCGTCGGCAAGACGGTCCTGCTCAACACGCTCCGGTCGCAGGCGATCAACCGACTCTGGGGCAGCGGCAAGATCGAGGCTCGACCCGACCAGTCGTTGCGCAGACCGGTCGCCGCCGCACTGCACATGGCGGTCCGGGAGCTCGCCCCCCGCCACCGCGCACCGGACCGGATCGACGCGTTCCTCGGCGTCCTCAAGGCGTTCGCCCAACGATCCAACCCGACCGGCCGGGCCGGTGCCGCCACCAAGCTGCGCGACCGGTGGCAGCCCGGCATCGACGTGCCGGCCGCCAGCGGCCGAGCCGACTCCGGCGACATCGAGATCGACCTGGTCGAGCTGTTCAGTGACGCCGCCGCCGTGGCCAGTGACGTCGGCACCGGCATCGCCATCTTCATCGACGAGATGCAGGATCTCGGCCCGGAGGACGTGTCGGCGCTCTGCGCCGCCTGCCACGAGCTGTCCCAGCTCGGCGCGCCGCTGATCGTCGTCGGCGCCGGCCTTCCGCACCTGCCGGCCGTGCTCAGCGCCGCCAAGTCGTACTCCGAACGGTTGTTCCGCTATCAACGCATCGACCGGCTCGACCGGATCGCCGCCGACCGGGCGCTCTGCGCGCCCGCCGAGCGCGAGGAGGTCGAGTACGAGCCGAAGGCACTCGACCTGCTCTACGAGAAGTCCGGCGGCTATCCCTACTTCGTCCAGGCGTACGGCAAGGCCACCTGGGACCACGCCCCACGCTCGCCGATCACCGCCGCCGATGTGCGGGTCGCCGCGCCCGAGGCGGAGGCCGAGCTGGCGGTCGGGTTCTTCGGTTCCCGGTTCGAACGGGCCACTCCCGCCGAACGCGAGTACATGCGGGCGATGGCCATGATGTCCGCGGTCGAGGGCGAGCCCGGCGCGGTGGTCCGCGACGACATGGACGCCGCGGTGCCCACCGCGGAGATCGCCCGTGCCCTCGGCCGCAAGCCGGCCAGTCTGTCCCCGGCCCGGGACGCGCTGATCAAGAAGGGGCTGATCTACTCCGGTGAGCGGGGCACCGTCGCCTTCACCGTCCCGCACTTCGGCCGGTACCTGCGGACACAGCCGGCCTGACCCCCGCCGATCGCGTCGACCCGGTCAGACCTTCGACCAGGGCGCCGGAAAGAGCACCTCACCGCGAGGCGGGGGGCCCTCCTCGCTGGTGGACGGCGGCAGCACCAGCGCCTGCCAGGGTTCACCGAGGCCGGCCCACGGGCCGGTCAGGCCCAGTTCACTCGCCGGGCCGAACCCGAACCGGCGGTAGAAGACCGGGGCACCGAGGACGACGACGAGCCGCTCGCCCAGCTCGGTGGAGGCGTCCAGGGCGGCCTGCACGACCGCCGTGCCGTGCCCGACACGCTGTCGGTGCGGCGCGACCGCCACCGGGCCGAGGGCCAGGACGGGCACGTCCGAGCCTCGCTCCGGCCGCAGCCGCACCCGGGTGAGCAGCGCGTAGCCGACCACCTCACCGCCGTACTCGGCGACCATGGCCAACTCCGGCAACCAGGCGGTGGTGTCGCGTAGCTCGTCGACGAGGCTGACCTCGGGTGGCGTCGCCACGTCCGGGCGGGCGAAGGCGGCGGCCAGTACGCGGCGGACCGGGCCGGCGTCGGCCGGGTCCTCGGGGCGTAGCCGCAGCGTGGTCACCCGCGCGACGTTACCCGCCAGCGCCCGTCCATCCGTGACGGTCGCTCGATTCGGCGTGGCGTACGTGTACGAACACCAATCCGATCCTGCGGTTGACGGGGTAGCAAACGTCGCGACGGGGTATGACTGATCCATGACGCCCGTACGCTCCCTCGCCCGCGCCATGCTGAGCGGCATCTTCGTGGTCAGCGGGTATCGCAACTTACGCGACCCCGGTCGGCTCGCGGTGGCCGCCAAACCGGTGACCGACAAGGTCGCACCCGTGCTCAAGAAGGCACACCCGAGCTTCCCCACCGAGACCGAGACGTTGATCCGGCTCAACGCGGCCGTGCAGGTCAGCGCCGGTCTGATGCTGGCCACCGGCCGGTTCAGTCGACCCGCGGCGCTGGTTCTGGCCGGCACGCTGGTGCCAGTGACCATCGCCGGGCATCCCTTCTGGAACAACGACGACCCGATCGCCAAGAACAACAATCAGATTCACGTCCTGAAGAATCTCGGGCTCCTCGGCGGTCTGCTGCTCGCCGCGGCGGACACCGGCGGCAAGCCGGGTCTGCGGTGGCGGACGGGCCACCGCATCGGCCACTCTCGACGTTCCATGCAACGCGCCGTCCGAACGGCCCGCCGCGAGGCCCGAATCGCCGTCCGCTCCGCGTCCACCGCACGTCGACTCCCCGGCTGACCTGCGTCGATCCGTCTGCGTCCCACCCCCACCCCTCGCTAAGGCCACGAATTACCTGAACCACCCGGTAGGCGTTAACGCGGTGGAAATGTCAAAAACATGTGTGGGATCGGACACGGTCGCATAACGCGGGAGGCACTGACGTGAGGCGCCGTTCTAGGCTCCGTGCAGGACCTGGACGGGTAGGACGACCTTGGTACGGGGGTGGCCACGCCATGCCGACGGATGTCGGTAGACGGGCGGACCGCCTCGCCCCAATCCAACGTGTGTCACGCGGCATCGACCGTGTGACGCGCGGGATCGATCGCAGAAACGTCGTACGGGGCGCCATAGTGGCCGCCGTCGCCTATGCCGCATGGCTTGCCATCGGCACCTTCGGGCGGCCGTACAACTTCTTCGACATGAAGATCTACCACGGTGCCGTGGTGTGGTGGGCGAGCGGTCACGAGCTCTACGAGTTCATCGCGCCCGAAACCACACTCGGGTTCACCTATCCGCCCTTCGCCGGGCTGGTCATGCTGCCGATGGCGCAGCTGCCGATCGGCGCGGCCGGCCTGGTCAACGCCGCCGCCAGCATCGCCGCCCTGGCGCTGGTGCTGGCCGGGCTGCTCCGACCCATCGTGGATCGACTCGGGTGGCCACTGTGGTTCACGGTGGCCCTGGCGGTGCCGCTCGCGGTCGCCATCGAGCCAGCTCGGGAGACCCTCGGCTACGGCCAGGTCAACATCCTGCTGTTCGCCCTGATCATGGCTGACCTGATCGGCCTTCGCTGGCGGTCCCGCCGGGGCACCCACTACGCCGCCACCGACGGCCCGCTGCTGCGCTTCATCTACGGCGGGGCCTGGGCGGGGGCCGGTATCGGCCTCGCCACAGCGGTCAAGCTCACCCCGGCGCTGTTCATCGCCTACCTGCTGATCACCCGTCAGTGGCGGGTGGCGGCCACCGCCATCGGCACCACGATCGGCGTGACGGTGGGAACCTTCGCAATCGTCGGTGACGAGTCGCGGACCTACTTCGGCAGCGTGCTGTGGCAGACCGAACGGGTCGGCGCGGCGGACATGACGCCCAACCAGTCCCTCGCCGGCCTGCTCGCCCGGCTGTACGACTCGATCGAGACCCCGGGGCTGCTGTGGCTCGCCTTCTCGGTGCTGGTCCTGGCGCTGGGCCTGTCCCGGGCGGCCAGTTCCCGCGCCGACGGTGACGAGCTGACCGCCTTCACGTTGGTCGGTCTCACCGCGAACGTGATCAGCCCGATCTCCTGGACCCACCACCTGGTCTGGGTGATCCCGGCGATCATCGTGCTGGCCGACGCCGCCGTGCGTCGCCGCGAGGCGAGCCGGGGGATGCCGCAGCGCACCGGCCAGGGGCCGGCCTTCGGCGGTCTACCCGGGGTCAACGGGCTCCGCCCGCCGATCTGGTACCCGACGCTGACCGGGCTCCGCCACGGCTTCGCCGCGATCGGGCTCTACCTGCTCTTCCTGATCTCTCCGATCTGGCCGTACGAACACCAACTGCCGGAGATGTCGCACTACCAGGACGGCCTGTTCGGGGCACTGATGGAAAACTCGCTCGCCCTCGCGCTGATCGTCCTGGTCGCCGCGCTGCCCTGGCGTCCAGGCGCGGAGCCGGCGTTCTACGGCGACCGGCTCGCCCGGGCCGTGGTGGTCAACGGCCGCCGCTGAGCGGTCAGGGGCAGTTGACCCATTCGTCGGTGCCGTCGGTGAAGACCTGCCGCTTCCAGATCGGCAGTCGCGCCTTGACCTCGTCGACCAGTCGGGCGCAGGCCGCGAAGGCCGCCGCCCGGTGCGCGGTGCTCACCGCAGCGACGAGCGCCACGTCACCGATGACCAGGGGGCCGACCCGGTGCGATACCGCCACCGCGTAGACGTCGGGCTCCGCGGCGATCTCGGCGGCCACCTCGCGCAGCACCTGTGCGGCGCTGGGGTGGCCCTCGTACTCCAGGCTGGTGACCTGGCGACCGTGGTCGTGGTCGCGGACGACGCCCTGGAAGGACACCACGGCGCCGGCCCGGCGGTCGGCGACCGCCGCCTCGTGCGTGGCGAGGTCGAGCGGCTGGTCGGTGACCTCGCCGAAGGTGATCGCTGGTGCGGTCACGACGCACGCTCCCCGGGAAACAACGGCAGTGGCACGATCGGAACCCGGTCGCCCGGCTCGCCGCTGGTGCCGGATCGGATGACCGCGAACCCGTCCGCGCCGGCCAGGCCCCGCAGCATCGCCGAGCCGACGTGACGGACCGGGAACGCGACGCCGGCGGACCGGTCCAGTCGGACCAACGCCAGGTGGGTGTGGTCACCGCGACCGGGCACCGCCTCGGCCAACGTGACCTGGGGCAGCACCGGCATCGACCGGCCCTGGAGGCCGGCGAGCAGCGGGGCGACGAGCGACACCAGCGCGACGATGGCGGACTGCGGGTTGCCCGGCAGCCCGGCCACGAACCGGGCTCGCCCGTCGGGGCCGGTCAGCCGGGCCAGCAGCATGGGGAAGCCCGGGCGGACCGCCACCGTGTTGACCACGTAGTCGGCGCCGAGCGCCTCCAGGGTCGGGTGCAGGTGGTCGACCGGGCCGTTCATCGTGCCGCCGGTGGTGCAGACCAGATCGGCGTGGCCCAGCGCCGAGCGTAGGGCCGCCACGTGCGCGGGCAGCGTGTCGGCCACCGGGCCGACCACGTCGGACGGGCGGACCTGGCAGCCGTAGCGCCGCAGCCAGGCCGGGACCGCGGGGCCCAGCGCGTCGCGGATGCGACCGGCCGCGGGCGGGCCCGCCGTCAGCAACTCGTCGCCGAAGACCAGCAGCGCGGCGCGCGGCGCCCGTCGGACCCGCAGCGTGTCGTGCCCGCAGGCGGCGGCCAGGCCGATCACCGCCGGGTCGACCGGCGTGCCGGCGGGCAACAGCTCCTCATCGGCGTACGCCTCCTCGCCGGGGTTCCGCCACTCGGGTGTCTCCCGGGGAACACCGGTGACCAGGCCGTCAGCGCTCGTCGACTCTTCCACCCGCAGCACGGCGGTGGCGCCCTCGGGCACCATCGCACCGGTCGCGATCTCGACGGTGGTGTCGTCCTCGGTGAGCGGCGCGGGGGTGCTGCCGGCCAGGACCCGGCCGACGACGCGCCACGGCCCGCTGCCGCGCACCGCCCAGCCATCCACGCTGGAGGTCGGGAACGCCGGCAGGTCGGTGCGGGTGGTCAACGGCTCGGCCAGGGTCGACCCGTCGGTGTCGACAAGTGGTCGGGCGGCGGCGGGCAGCGCGGCGGCCAGACCGACCGCGTAGACCCGCGAGCGGGCTTCTTCCCACCCGGCTGGTGGGGGTGCGGTGACCCGATCCGCTGTGGGTGCGGTTTCCGTGCTCACCGACCGAGCCTATCGGCACGGACCGACACCCGCCCGGGCCTGGCGCGCACCGGCCAGTGGTCGCCACCGCGGAGCGGTCAGTGGTCCCCGCCGCGGAGCTGGTCGACGGTGTGGCCGAGGATCGGCCCGAGAACGGCCAGGCCATCCCGGGCACCGCCGGTCGAGCCGGGCAGATTGACCACCAGCATCCGACCGGCGACCCCGGCCAGGCCCCGGGACAGCACCGACGTCGGCACGCGATCACGACTGTGCGCGCGGATAGCCTCCGCAATGCCGGGGATCTCGTAATCCAGCAGGCCCCGGGTCACGTCCGGGGTCTGATCCGTCGGGGTCACTCCGGTGCCACCGCTGGTCAGCACCACCTCGACACCGTCGGCGCGGGCGGCCCGCAAAGCGTCGCCGACCGGCTCACCGTCGGGCACCACCACCGGGTCGTCGACCTGACAGCCCAGCTCCCGCAGGCCGGCGACGAGCAGCGGCCCGCTGGTGTCGGCGTAGACACCGGCCGCGGCCCGATTGGAAGCGACGATCACCCGAGCCCGGATCACTGCCGGTCCTCCGGCCGAACCCACTCGCCGGTCTTGCCGCCCTCCTTGCGCAGCACCCGGACCGCCTCCACCGAGGCCGCCGGGTCGACCGCCTTGACCATGTCGACCAGGGCGAGACCCGCGACAGCAACCGCCGTCAGTGCCTCCATCTCCACCCCCGTCCGGTCCGCCGTGCGGGCAGTGGCCGTGATCTCCACGGTGTCGGCGGTCAACCGCAGGTCGACGGTGACGCCGTGCAGGGCGATCGGGTGACAGAGCGGAATCAGGTCAGGAGTGCGCTTGGCCCCCATGATCCCGGCCAGCCGCCCGACGGCCAACGCGTCACCCTTGGGTAGCCCGTCGCGATGCAGCAGGTCGATGACCTCGGGCGTGGTCCGCAGACGGCCGGCCGCGACGGCCAACCGACCCGTCACCGCCTTGGCGGAGACGTCGACCATGCGGGCCGCGCCGGCGCGATCGACGTGGCTGAGCTGCGCGGGTTCGGTCACGGTCGTGAGCCTATCGGTGCGGTACGACGGCGGTCGGAAGGAGCGGCGTCGCGCTGGCGACCGCACCGGGTGCTGACGGCGCAACTGCCCCGACGCCGCTCCTCCCTCACCAGCCCACCACCAAGGTCGCTGGGGGGACCCAGCAGCGGGCGCGTGTCGACGACCCGGTTCTGCCCAGGGGCAGAACCTCCCCCGTTCGTCGATACGGCCGGTAGGTTACCGGGCGTGCCGATAAGAAATCGATAAGCGCCGTTCAGGCTGGTCAGCGCTCTGCGACCACCGTCGCGCCAGTCAACTCGGCGAGGCGACGTTCGGCCTCGAAGCGCTCCGGCACGCCCATCCGTCGGAAGATCGCCAACGCCCGCTCCCAGTGCCGTCGAGCCTCGGCCGGGTCGATGCGGGCGAAGTGTTCGGCGAGCCCTGCCAACGCTCGACCCTGCTCGTGGGGGTGCGCGATCCGAGTGGCCAACCGCAACGCCTCCTGGTGCACCTCGAACGCCTCGCCACCTCGCCCCTGCGCCAGCAGGGTGCGCCCGAGTTCGTTGAGCGCAGCCGCCTCGACGTGTCGCTCCCCCGAACCGATCGACAGCTTCCGGGCCAACTCGTGCTCCTGCTGGGCCTCCACCAGACGACCCAGACCGCGATAGGCGATCCCGAGGTCGTTGCGCACCTCGGCCTCGGCGTACCGGTGGCCAGTGCGATCGCGCAGGGCCAAGGAGGCCAGGAGAATTCGGATCGCCTGCGGAAGATCACCCATCCGGAGGCGTACGGCGCCGATGTGGCTGAGAGCGTTGAGGGTGTGGAACTCGTCGGAGTTCGTTCGGGCCCACGCCAGGTGCAGGCGGTGGATCCGCAGCGCCTCCTCGTAACGGCCCAGGGCCGTCAGTGCGATGCCGAGATTCGGCAGCACCATCGGCACCCTGACGTTGCCGTACCCCTTGTAGTCACGCAGGCACTCCAGACCGACCGTCACCGCTTCGGCCAGATTGCCGCTCCACCAGTAGACGGCGGCGAGATTGGCGCGGTATCGAGCCGCGTTCAGCGCGTCCCGCGACTCTCCGGCAAGGGCGACAGCGCGGGTCAGATGGTGCAGCGCTGCCCGGTTGTCGCCGGTCCGAACGTATCCGGAAGCGAGGTAGTTGTTCATCAATGCCATTGCGCCGACGTCCCCGGATGCCTCCGCTGCGGTCAGCGCGTGCCGGTGGGTCGTGATGATGTCCTCGAAGTACCCGCGGATGTAACACAATCGCCAGAGAGCGCGGGCCAGTCGCCAGGAGTGCTCGTGGAAGCCCTCATCAAGTGCTGACCTCACCATCGTCACCAGGTCCGTCCGCTCCGTCTCCAACCAGTCGGCGGTGGGCTCCCCGATCGCGTCGATCAACTCGGGTCGCGCGAACGGAAGATGTGTGACGCGAGATCCCAGGTCGTTGAACTCCAGCGTCTTGGCGACCCTCAGTGCCATCTCCAGGGTGAAATCGAACAGGTTTTCCAGCCCGGCCTTTCGGTCGCTCGCGGAGTCGGTGCGCGAACACAGTTCGATGGAGTACTGCCGCATGAGGTCGTGCAGTCGATATCGCGTCGAGTCCAGATCCTCCACCAGGTTCCTGTCGACGAGGTCGTCGAGCGCCGCGCGAGCTTCCGCGATCGTCAGACCGGTCAGCGCTGCTACTGCCGGTGTGCTGAAGCGGCTACCGGGATACAGGCCCAGGAATCGGAAGACACGCTTGGTCGAACTCGGAAGAGGCTCGTAGGAAGCGGCGAAGGCCCCGGTGACGGTGCTCTCTTCCTGGGCCAGATGGTGCAGCACCGGAACCTCGCCGGCCATCTGCCCGGCAAGGTCCGCCAACCGCCAGCCGCGCCGATGCGCCAGCCTGGCACCCGCCAGCCGGATCGCCAGTGGGAGGTACCCGCACCGGCGCACCACTTCGGCGGCCGCATCCGATTCGGCTTCGATCCTGTCCCGACCGACACTCAGGCTGAGGAGTTCCAAGCTCTCCCGGGGGTTGAGGAGCGGGAGCGTCTGCGAGGGCCCGACATCCGGGTGGGTCAGACGCCGCCGTGAGGTCACCAGCACGACGGTGGTCGGCTCGACCGGCAGCAGGGGCATGATCTGCTCGCTGCTCGCCGCGTTGTCGAGCACTATCACTGATCGCCGACGTGCCAGTTCCTGCCGCCACAACTCCACCCTGTCGTCGAACTCCACCGGCACACGGCCAGCCGGAACGCCCATCTGTCGTAGCAGCGAGGCCAGAGCACTCGCCGGCTCCACCCGGTTCTTCTCGCCGTGCCCGCACAAGTCGATAAACAGCGCGGCGTCCGGGTATCGATCGGACAGCCGGCGGGCCAGATGCACGGCGAGGGTCGTCTTGCCGCTACCCGCCATGCCGTCGATGATGTGCACGGCTGGCACCCGCTCTTCGATCCGCCTGGTCTCCGCCAGCAGTCGCGACACCACGTCCTCCCTGCCGACGAAGTCGGTGACCGCTCGGGGGAGGTGATCCACCAGGTCGGGCTGAGGCGCTCTTGCGGAGACCGGGACATCGACTGTGGAAGTTGGGTTCGAAACACGACGGGCGCTCTGGCCAGCCGGACGGGATGCGGCGCGGTTCGCCGGCGGCCGGGATGGCACCGCCGAAACGATCGTGCGGTGGAGAGCCTGGAGGTCGGAACCCGGGAGGACGCCGAGTTCGGCCATCAGCTTCGCCCGAACCTCGTCGTACGTGACGAGCGCACCCGCGTGGTCGCCGCGCTCGTGCAGCGCCCGCGCGAGGAGAACGTACGCCGGTTCCCGGAGGGGATGACGGGCGATGACCTCCCGCAACAGGGGGATCGCCTGGTCGCCCCGTCCCGCCCTGAGCTGCGCGTCGGCAAGGAGTTCCACGGCCAGCAGGCGTCCCTCCTCGGCGGCCATCACGCGCGCGCCGAGCACAGGCCCGAGCGTTATGCCGGCGAGCATCGCACCCCGCCAGCGCGCCACGGCGGACCCCAACCGTTCCAGAGCGCGGTCGACGTGGCCGGCTATCAGGGCTTCGCGACCCGCTACGCACTCCATCTCGAAGCGAAACACGTCAATAGCTTCCGGCCCAAGGGTGAGCCGGTAGCCGCTCTGCTGTCTAACGAGGACGCCCCGACCAGACTGGAAAGCCTCGAAGGTTCGGCGCAGATTGGCGGCGTAGGTCCGTACGTTCGCCACTGCGGAGCGCGGCGGACCGTCCGGCCACAGCTCGTCGACCAGGTCGTTGAGGGTCACCAGTTGCCCGGGTTGGACCGCGAGCATCGCGAGGACAGCCTGCTGTTTGGGCGTACCCAGGTGCAGCTTGCGAGCAAGCAGTTGCACCGAGAGGCCGCCCAGAAGTTGAATCTCCACCCGTCCCCCTGCTTCAGCGGGGTATTCAGCCGATCACGGAACGAAGCTTACGGGCACCTGATGTAACGCCCGATGCCATCAAGCCGCCGATGTGAACGCTCCCGCGGCCATCCGCTGTGACGGCGCCGACGAGTGCAATGCGAACATTGCAAGAACCATCTGCCGCCTCAGCGTTCGCGACTCCAACCGCAGCATCGAAAGAAGGAGCGAAAGCGAGTTTCGGCACCGCCCCCTCGGCCCCGACGCCGGGAACGGCCCCGGGGAGTGCCACCATCATCAATGTTCATCTGCGAACGGTTGCGCCCACAGTCGACGAAGGGGACTCCTGGCTGAAGTTGAGGAGCGGTTGACCGAATCGGCGGATGAGTTGCGGCACCGCAGCACCCACACTGAGGGCGCGGTCTAATCAGTCGGCACGGCTCGCGACATTCCGCAACGGACCGGATGCAACAGGCGAGCATCCCAGCGCTCTCCGCACCGGAACGCAAACAGAATGTCACTTATGCGGACAGGATTAACTAATGTTGAGGATAACGACATTTATCATCCCTAACTAGGGCCAAACCCATTTAAGCTCCATTCGTAGAGAGTCGGCGCCAACGAAGCCCGACATCCACACGAAGGAGAGGGTGGGTGAAATGCGCGGAAACGAGTGGGGCTGACATCGGTGCAGGACTTCTGCATCGCTCGGCGATATGGTTGCGAGAACGACAGGCGAGGTAATCCAGGAGTTGCGTGGCCTCTTCACAACGACGCGATGACGGGACCGATCGACGGCTACGGCTGATCGTCGGTCTCCTCGTCGTTGCTGCCACGATCGTTGCGCTCGCCTCCCTGAGACTGACCTTCCCCGCGGCCGATGCTCCGACACCCGACGGAGCAACCCTGGTAACGCTCACCGCCATGATCGCGTTGGGTGCGTTCGTCAAGACGCGCGTACGTGTCCGGTCCACGGTGCACCTGATCAGTTGGAGCGAGGCGGCGATCGTCATCGCGGCCGCCATTGCCCCCATTCCATGGGTGGTGCTCTGCACCTGCATCGGGATCACCATCGCCTCGGCCCGTCTACCACCGATCAAGCTGGCCTTCGGCGTTGGCAAGAACATCCTCGTCGCGGCCGGGGCAGGCATCGCCTTCGCACTGCTCGGTTGGACCTGGCCTGCCATGCAGGCCCCGCAGCTGGTGGGGATCCTGTCGGTCGGGTACCTCCTCGCTGCCTTCCTCGACGAGGTGCTGGCGATCCCCGTTATCGCGCTCGCCTCCGGCACCAAGATCTCGACCCAGTTCCGCAGCAACCTGGATCTTCGCCTGGCCGGCTACGCGGTCCGGTTCGTGGTGGCGGCCCTGACCCTGCTTACCCTCCAGATGGACCCCCGGCTCCTGCTCGCCGTCCCACCCCTGGTCCTGAGCCTGCACCTCGCCTACTCCGCGCGCATCAGAGGCCGCACCGAGCAGCAGGCGTGGCAGCGGCTGGCCCGCACCACCGACGCGCTCAACGTGGTCGACCTGGACAACGTCCTCACCACAGCCGTCACCCAGGCCGCCGAGTTGTTCTCCGCCGACGAGGTCGAGATCGAGCTGCGCGACGGCGGCCGCACCGTACGCGGCGGCACCGGCGGTATCACCTTCGACGGCCCGACCGGCACGCCCACCGACGTGGACGGCACTATCGTCCCCGCGCCGCTGGAAGGCCACGACCGGACGGTCGACGTCGGCATGCTTCGACTGCGCTTCCGCGGCCCGGTGCAGCTCTCCGAGCGGGAGCAGTACACCCTGCGCACCTTCGCCTCCGCGCTCTGCACCGCCGTCCGCAACGCCCAGGCGTACGCCGAACTGGCCCGGGTCGCCGACGAGCACGCGTACGCGGCCTCGCACGACGCGCTGACCGGCCTGGCCAACCGCCGGCACCTCCTCGACGAGGGCACCGAACAGTTGAGCACCCGCCATGCCGACGGGGTGACCGCGCTGGTGCTGATCGACCTCAACCATTTCAAGGAAGTCAACGACACGCTCGGGCATGCCGCCGGCGACCAGGTGCTGGTGCAGGTGGCCGACCGGTTGCGGGGTGCGGCCCAGCCGAGCGACCTGGTGGCCCGCCTCGGCGGCGACGAGTTCGCCGTACTCATGCGCGGTCTGCCGGCCCCGGCGGTCGCCGCGCACCGGGCCGAGACGCTGCTCGCCACCCTGCACGAGCCGTTCGAGTTGGACGGCATGCGAATCAGTGTCGAAGCCAGCGGCGGGATCTCCGGCGCCCCGTCCAACGGCGGCATGGCCGAGTTGCTGCGCCGCGCCGACGTGGCCATGTACCAGGCGAAGCGGGCCGGGCAGCGGATCGCCACGTACGCCCCGACCCGCGACACCGCCGACCTCGGTCGCCTCACCCTGGGCGGTGACCTGCCGCGCGCGGTCGCCGACCACGAGTTCGTCGTCAACTTCCAACCGATCGTCGACCTCGGCACCGGTGAGGTGACCAGCGCTGAGGCGCTGGCCCGCTGGCACCACCCCACCCACGGCCTGATCGACCCGCTGCGGTTCCTGGAGGCGGTGGAACGGTCCGGCCTGCTACCGGCCTTCGCCGAAGCGATCCTCGACCAGGCGCTGATCGCGGCGGTGAGTTGGCGCGACGCCGGCTTCGACGTACCGGTCGCTGTCAACGTGTCCCCGCGCAGCCTGCTCGACGCGCGGTTCCCCGGCTCGGTGCTGGCCCGCCTCAGAGCCCACGACCTACCACCCGACCGGCTGGTCCTGGAGTTGACCGAGACGCTGACCCTCAGCCAACTCGACGTGGTCGACCGGGTGCTCAGCCGGCTACGCGACGAGGGAGTCCGGTTGGCGTTGGACGACTTCGGCACCGGCTACTCCTCCCTCTCGCTGCTCTCCCGTATCCCGGTTCACGAGCTGAAGATCGACCGGAGCTTCGTGACGACGATGGAGAGTTCGGCCGAGGCCGCCGCCGTCATCCGCTCCACCCTCGACCTGGGCCGCAGCCTGGACCTGGACGTGGTGGCCGAGGGCGTGGAGAGCGAGCCGCAGCGGCGTGCCCTCTGGGAGTTGGGCTGCGTCGCCGGCCAGGGCCATCTGTTCGCCCGGCCGATGCCGTCCGGCACCCTGCTCGCGGCGATGCAGCGCGGCTCGGGCGGCCGACCGGGCGCCCTCGCCGCGCCGCTGCACGACACCGGGGCGGTGATCCGGTTGAGCCAGAACCGCCGCCAGGCCGGCCGCTCCAGGCCCGACCGCCTGCCACACCTGCCCGCCTGAGCAGGCATCGCCCCGCTGCCCAGGCAGCCCGGTCTGCCAGACTGTCGCGCGTGATCGTCGACGACCCGACCGCCCACCGCAGTCGCTGGCACTGGCGCACGCTCGACAACGCCGCCGGCGGACTCGCCCTCGACCTGGGCCTCTACGCGGTGTCGGCAACCTTCGCCGCGATCACCGCGGTCACGTCCACCCTGCTGCCGCACCGCGCCTGGGGAGCGGTCGCCACCGTCGGCTACCTGCTGGCAACGCTGACGGTGATCGCCCAACTTCTGCTGCGTCGACGCTCTCCAACCTCCCGGCTGACCGGTCTGCCAGCCCGCTGGGCGGTCACCGGTCTCGCCTGGGCCACCACCACACTGCTGCCGCTGGCTTGGCAGAGCATCGACCGGGCCGGTGGGCGCACCGACCGGGCCCAGGAGGAGGTGCTGGTCGTGGAGCAGGCCGGCAGCCGCCTCCTGGAACACGGCACGCCGTACCTCGGACCCGACGCCATCGCCGCCCTGCCACCGGGCGAGCAACTGATGGGCTACACCCCGTACCAGCCCGGCATGGCGATGTTCGGCCTGCCCAGGGCGCTGCTCGACACCTGGTGGACCGACTCCCGGGTCTGGTTCGCGGTGGGCACCGCCCTGGCGCTCGCCCTGGCCGTGGCCGCCCTGCGCGGAGCACCGGCCACCACGGGCGAGGCCACCGCCGGCCAGGCCACCACCGCCGCGACCCACCGACGGGACGCCGCCCTGCTGCGCGGCGTGCAGGCCGCCACCGTACTGCCGATCTGTGCCCTCACCCTCGCCACCGGCGGCGACGACCTACCCGTACTCGCGCTCTGCCTGCTTGCCCTCGCGTTCGCCGCCGCCGACCGACCCGGCCGGGCCGGCCTCGCGGTCGGACTCGCCGGCGCGCTGAAGCTGTTCGCCTGGCCGGTAGCCCTGGTCCTGATCGTCTGGGGCCTGACCCGACGCGCCGGCACCCGAGTCGCCGTCGGCGCGATCGGACTGCCCATCGCCGCACTACTGCCGGCGCTGCTGGTGGACCGCGACGCGCTCACCGAGAACGTGCTGCGCTTCCCCCTCGGCCACGGGCTGGTCACCAGCCCAGCACAGTCCCCGTTCCCCGGCTACCTGATCGCCAGCGCGCTACCCGCCGGCCGGCTGATCGCCGCCGGGCTGCTGGTCGCCGCCGGAGTGGCCATCGCCGTCCGGCTCGCCCGCCGCCCGCCCCGCACCGCCGTCGCCACCGCGCTCATCTGCGGGTACGGGCTGCTCGCCGCCATCGCCCTGATGCCCTCGACCCGCTTCGGCTACCTGCTGTACCCGCTGGCCCTGCTGACCTGGGCTCCCGCCCTACGCCGACCAAGCGACACACCGACCGCCGCGATTGCCGATGAGCGATCCGGTCGGACCACTTCGGCGTAACTTCCGAGCGAAACGGCGCGCCAGGGCGTAGACCTGAAGGCATGACCACGTACCTCGACCGGGCCGACGCCGGCCGGGTGCTCTCCGAACGGCTCACCGCACTCATCGGCGAACCGGACGTCGTCGTCCTGGGCCTCGTCCGTGGCGGCGTGCCGGTCGCCCGGGTCGTCGCCGAACGCCTCGGCGCACCACTGGACGTGCTGGTCGTCCGCAAGCTCGGCATGCCGTGGGCCCGGGAGGTCGCCTTCGGCGCACTCGGGCCGGGTGGTGTGCAGGTGCTCAACGACGCGGTGGCCAGCCGACTCAGCAGCGACGACATCGCCGAGGTGCGCCGCCGGGAGCAGGCCGAACTGGAGCGCCGGGAACGGCTCTACCGGGGCGACCGCCCACAGTTGGACCTCACCGGGCGGACGGCCGTGATCGTCGACGACGGCCTCGCCACCGGCGCAACCGCCCGCGTCGCCGTCGAAGTCGTCCGCCAACTCGGGGCACACCGCGTCGTCGTCGCGGTCCCGGTCGGCGCGCAGGAGGCGTACGAACTGCTCGCCGCCGAGGCCGACCAGATCATCTGCGCGCAACGCCCGGCGGATTTCGGCGCGGTCAGCGTCTACTACGACGATTTCCACGAGGTGTCCGACGAAGAAGTCACCGAGGCGCTCACAGCAACTGCATAGAAATACCGGGTACCGTCGGGCGATGAGTAGCCTCACCTGTCCCAAGTGTCACGGAGAAATGCGCCAGTACGAGCGCAGCGGCGTCGTCATCGACCAGTGCGGGGAGTGCCGAGGCATCTTCCTGGACCGCGGCGAGCTGGAGAAGCTGTTCGAGGCGGAGGCCAACTGGAGCCGCCAACAGGCCGGCGGCGCGCCAGGGCAGCCCGCGCAGCAGCCGGCCGGCTACCCGCCCCCGCCGCCCCCGGCGCACCAGCCCGGTTACGGCGCCGTCCCGCCGCCCCCGCCCGCCCACGGCTACCCGCCGCAGCCGGCGTACGGCCACCAGCAGCAACAGCACCACGGCTACCACGGCCACTACCGGCAGAAGAAGCGCAAGGGCTTCCTCGACGACATGTTCGGCTGAGCCGGAGCCGACGTTCCGCCCGGGTCGATCCACGCGTCGGCCCGGGCACACCACCCGGGCCATTGATCGTTGGCGGGGGCGATGCTTCATGCGAGGCTGAATCGCATGACCGCGATCCGACCGGACGAGGCGCTGACCCAGGCGTACGACGGGATCACCGCGGTGGTCGGTCGCCTGGACGATGCCGGCCTGCAACGAGCCACCCGCTGCCGGGGCTGGGTCATCGCCGACCTGCTCCTGCACGTGCTCGGCGACGCCCAGCGGGCACTCGTCACCCTGGCCAGCCCTGTCGACGGCCCCGCCGACGTCGACGACGTGAGCTACTGGCGTGACTTCCCCGGCGATGATGAGAACGCCACCCGACAAGCCTGGTGGGTCCGCCGATCGGCCGCCGCCTTCGACCGCCCGACCGGCATCGTCGCGCTCTGGCGGGACACCGCGCCGGCGGCGGTCCGCGCCGCCACGTCAGCCGACCCCGAGGGGTACGTGACCACCCAGGGACACGTGCTGCGCGTACCCGATTTCCTCGCCACCCTGACCACCGAGGCCGCCGTCCACCACCTCGACCTGACGCTGGAACTGCCCGACGCGCCGCCGCCCGGCCCACTGGCGGTACGCGTCGCCGTAGCGACCATGGACGGCCTGCTCAGTGACGACACCGTTCGACCCGGCGCGTGGGACGACCACGACTTCCTGCTGAAGGCCACCGGGCGCGTTCCGCTGACCGACCGGGATCGACTGGAACTGGGTGAGTCGGCGGGCTGGTTCCCACTGCTCGGCTGACCGACGACGGGTCGCCGCGCCGGTCAGCCGATGGCCATGTCGACGAAGCGGGACAGGTGCAGCTGGGCCGCGACGGTCACGGTGTCGGTGGGTCCATTTCGATGTTTGGCAACAATAAAATCCGCCTCCCCGGCTCGCGGCGACTCCTTGTCGTAGTAGTCGTCGCGGTGCAGAAGGATGACAACGTCAGCATCTTGCTCAATTGAGCCAGACTCACGCAAGTCGGACAATTGGGGTCGCTTGTCGGTGCGCTGCTCGGGGCCACGGTTCAGCTGACTGACCGCGATCACCGGGCACTCGACCTCCTTGGCCAACAGCTTGAGGCCACGGGACAGGTCGGCGACCTCCTGCTGGCGACTCTCGGTGCGCTTCGGTGAGGTCATCAGCTGGAGATAGTCGACCACGATCATCTTGAGGTCGTGCCGCTGCTTGAGCCGCCGAGCCTTGGCCCGGATCTCCATCAGGTTCATGCTCGGCGTGTCGTCGACGAAGAGCGGCGCCTCGCTGATCTCACCCATGCACCGGGCCAGCTTGGTCCAGTCGTCGTCGGAGAGCTGACCGCTGCGCAGCACGTGCAGCGGCACCCGCGCCTCAGCGGAGAGCAGCCGCATGACGATCTCGACCTTGCTCATTTCCAGCGAGAAGATGGCAGCCGCCTGGTTGGCGCGAATAGCAGCATTTCGGGCAAAGTCCATACTCGCGGTCGATTTGCCCAAACCCGGCCTTCCGGCCACGATGATCAACTGTCCGGCGTGCAGGCCGTTGAGCAGTCGGTCCAGGTCGCTGAAGCCGGTCGGAACGCCGGTCATCATGCCGCCGGTCGCGCCCACCGCCTCGATCTCGTCCAGCGTCGGCTGCAACATGTCGGCCAGGATCGCGAAGTCCTCGCTGACCCGCCGTTCGGTGACGTCGTAGACCGCCTGCTGGGCGAGGTCGACGACGTCGTCCACGTCGCGGCTGCCCCCGCTGGCGGTGCCGTAGCCCAGTTGCACGATCTTCGTGCCGGCCTCGACCAGTCGGCGTAGCACCGCCCGCTCGCTGACGATGCGGGCGTAGTACGCCGCGTTGGCGGCGGTGGGCACGCTGGCGATGAGTGTGTGCAGGTACGGCGCGCCACCGATGCGTACCAGATCCCCGGAGTCGGCGAGCGCCGCCGCGACAGTGATGGAGTCGGCCGGCTCACCCCGGCCGTAGATGTCGAGGATGATGTCGAAGATGGTGGCGTGCACCGGCCGGTAGAAGTCGTTGGTCTTGAGGATCTCGACGACGTCGGCGATGGCGTCCTTGGAGAGCAGCATGCCGCCGAGGACGCACTGCTCGGCCGCGACGTCCTGGGGCGGGGTCTTGTCGAACTGGCCATCCCGCTGTGCGGGTGACTGGCCTCCGCCCGAGCGTGGCTCTGCCCGCATGTCGTCGGTTACCGACACGGGTCCCCCCTCCACTGCGCCGGATCCAACCCCAGCTCTACCGCTGGGGTATGACACTTCTCCTCCGACCGGGCCGGTCGATCGGGGGCCATCGCCGGCGGTCGAGGGCCAACCATACGGACCCCGAGGTCAGAGACTCAACAACGCCGGTGGACGAGCCTCGGGACAACCTGTGGATCCCGGTGGACAGCATGTGCGCAGCGTGTGCACAGCCTGTGGATAACCATTGGGGAATTCTCGGCCATAAGTCTTTGACCTGGGAGAACATGCTCCCCAGCCTGTGGAGGAGAATATTTCGGTCGGGCCTGTGACACGATCGTCCCGTACTATCTCCAGCGAACGGCTACACCTGGACAGCGGATTCCGCTTTCGGTTCAGAAGGGTCACACTCCGGCCGTGAATTACCGGGACTGGGGACGCGGCGATGGCAGCCCGCGCGAGCGCCAGCCAACCGCCTCGTGGGGTGAGCGCGCGGCGTCTGTTCCGGTTGATCCGTACGACGAGGACGGGCGCTACCGCACCTCCAGCCGGCGGCGCGCGTTGGACCGCGGCCAGGACGAGCCTGTCGACGCCTACCTGCCCCGGTGGGCGCTGGAGTCAGGGGTCCGGCACGCGGACGGCGGTGGTCGCCACGCGGCACCGGACGACGATGAGGACGAGCCCGAGCGGCCGATCTCCGGGGCAGGCCGACGGTCCGCCGAGTCGTCGAGTGGTCGGCGGCGGGGCAGCGAGCCGCGTCGACGGGAGCAGGCAGCGATCGGCCCGGCGCCAGACTCGGACCACACCCGGGAGTGGACGCTCGACCGGCCGCAGGACCAGGGGTACGCCGGCCGCCGACGGGCCGACGCCGGGGAGGACGAGCCGGTCTCTGGCACCGTCTCGGACCGGCGTCCCCGCCGCGCGCCCGCCGGCCGTCCACAGGTGATCTGGTCGGGCGGTGAGCCGGAGTCCACCCCGAGCGAGCAGGTGCCGGACCAGGAGCCGAGCCGTCCGAGCCGGCGTAGCCGCCGTGCGGCGGAGGAGTCCTGGTCCCGTCCGGCGGCCGACCCGTGGGCCCGTGGATCGGACCGGGCGGCGGAGCCCGAACCGTCGTACCCGCCTGCGGTGGACCCGTGGGACGCCTCGGGCGTGCACGCGTGGCCGCCGGTGGCCGGCGCGGACGGCGGGGACCTGAGCGGGCAGTGGTCGGCGGTGGAGAGCGTCGGTGGCTGGGAACGGTCGGACCGCACCGGCCAGTGGGAGCGGTCCGCGATCGAGGACGAACAGTGGGACCGTACGCTGGCGCCGCGCTCCGATCGCTCGGTGGCGGCCGAGGGGTGGCCGAGCCGGGAAGACGGGTTCTGGTCCGGCACCAGGTTGGCCGATGACGACCCGCGTTGGATGGATCCGACGACGTCGGCGCCCCGGTCTCCAGTGGTGGGATACACCGCCCCACGGCCGCGCAGCGCGCCCGCGCAACGTACGGGTGCGGCGCGTCCGGGTACGCCCCGGCGTCGGGCGGACCGGCCGGCGGTGGGAACGGCGTCGGTGCGTCGGCGGGTCGAGTCGGCGGCCACTGGCGCCTGGGCGCGGCGTCTGGAGGACGACCTGCTGGACCCGGATCCGGGTGGGTCCGTCCGGCCTCTGCTGTACACGGCGGCCTGTTACCTGGTGCCGGCGATGCTGATCTTCGTTTGGCTGTTGACGTTGGACAGCCAGGCGCCGGCTGGTTGTGTGACCGACATCAGCGGGGGCGGGTGTGAGTCCGCCCGGTCCCGGGCACTGGAGTCACTGCTGGCCGGTTCGCCGCGCTTCGGTCTGGCGCTGGTGAGCAGCTTGGTGGTGGCGGCGCTGCTGCGGCGGGTGGGTACGACGTGGCGCTCGGCGACCATCGCGGTTGCCGCCGCGGTGGTGGGCGGCGGCCTCTCCACGGTGCTGATCAGCGCGGTGACGGGCCAGCCCATCGGGTGACCCGTCGGCGGGCCGGGGCCGGCTCGGACGGGCGTCGGGTCGGGGCGGCTGGGCGGGAAGGCAGGTCGGGGCCCGCTGGGCGGCGGGGCATGCCGGCGGCGACCATCTTGGCCGGGGGCATTGTCGGGTCGGACGACGTACGCACGAGGGCCCGCACCGATCGCTCGGTGCGGGCCCTCGTGGTGGTGTTGCGGACGTCAGCCCTGAACGACGTTCAGGTTGAACGACGCGGTCACCTCAGGGTGCAGCTTGATCTTCACCGGGTAGGCGCCGATCGACTTGATGTGACCGGGCACCTCCAGCCGGCGACGATCGAGGACCGGGCCGCTGGCGGCCTTGACGGCGTCGACGATCTCGGCCGGGGTGACCGAGCCGAAGAGCCGTCCACCGTCGCCGGCGCGGACCTTCAGGTTGACCTTGAGACCCTCGAGCTGAGCCTTGACCTCGTTGGCGTGGTCGAGGTCGCGGATCTCGCGGGCCCCACGGGCCCGCTTGATGACCGTGACCTGCTTTTCCGCGCCCTTGGTCCAGACGATCGCGAAGCCCTGCGGCAGCAGGTAGTTACGGCCGTAGCCGTTCTTGACCTCGACGATGTCGCCCGGGGCACCGAGGCCGGACACTTCCTGAGTCAGGATGATCTTCATATCGGTGCCTCCTCTCAGCGGGTGGTGGCCGTGTATGGCAGGAGCGCCATCTCACGGGCGTTCTTGACCGCACGGGCGATCTGCCGCTGCTGCTGCGAGGTCACGCCGGTCACCCGACGAGCGCGGATCTTGCCGCGATCGGAGATGAACTTGCGCAGCAGCGCGGTGTCCTTGTAATCGATGTAGGCGATCCCGTCCTTGTCGAGCGGGTTCACCTTCTTCTTGGGCTTGCGCAGTGCCGCAGCCTTGGCCGTTGCACGTGCTCCTGGTTTGCGATCGCGAGCGCTAGGCGCCATTAGAACGGTGGCTCCTCGTCAAAATTGGCGCCCGAACCGGCACGCGCGGGAGAAGGAGCAGCCGAAGCCCAGGGGTCGTCGAAGTTGCCTCCGCCGCCACCCTGGTTGCCACCGCCACCGCCACCGCCGCCACCGAAGCCGCCGCCGCCACCGCCGGAGCGGGACATCTTCTGCACCTTCGCCGTGGCGTAGCGCAGCGACGGGCCGATCTCGTCGACCTCAAGCTCGATGACAGTGCGCTTCTCACCCTCGCGGGTCTCGTACGACCGCTGACGCAGCCGGCCCGACACGATCACCCGAGCGCCACGCTGCAGCGACTCGGCGACGTGCTCGGCGGCCTGCCGCCACACGGTGCATGCGAGGAACAGCGGCTCGCCGTCCTTCCATTCGTTCGACGCCTTGTCCATGAAACGGGGCGTCGAAGCGACTCGGAACTTGGCGACCGCAGCCCCGGAGGGGGTGAACCGCAACTCGGGGTCATCGGTCAGATTGCCGATGACCGTGATGGTGGTGTCTCCTGCCATGACCATCTCCTCGCGCACTCAGCGTCTCGTCGTACAGGCTCGCAGAGCCGTACGACAGAGTCGCGGAGGCTGATCCGGACGAACCGGGGTTGGATGCTCTAGCGCATTTCCGGTCGGATGACCTTGGTGCGCAGCACGGACTCGTTGAGCCGGAGCTGACGGTCCAGCTCGGCCACCGCAGCAGGCGTGGCCTGCAGGTCGATGACGGCGTAGATACCTTCGGCCTTTTTGTTGATCTCGTACGCGAGGCGCCGACGGCCCCACACGTCGGTCTTCTCAACCGAGCCACCCGCGGTCCGAATCACGTTCAGGTACGTGTCGAGCGACGGTGCGACGGTGCGCTCCTCGAGGCTGGAGTCGAGGATGACCATTAGTTCGTAGTGACGCAAGACGTGCTCACCTCCTGTGGGCTAAGCGGCCACGGTCCTTCCGTGGCAGGAGGTCTTGTGTCGCTGCCCGCACGCGCCGAGGGAACCCGGCCGGACGCGGACAACCTGACCAGGATACCCGGTCCCAACGATCATGCCCGGGGTGGTCGGCTCCGGACCCGGACGAGCCGACGAGGGCCCACCGTCCAACCGTCAATCGGTCGGTGGTGGGCCCTCGTCTACGAGGCCGCGGGGCGTCCGGTCCGCATTCCTTGGGTGGGACCTGGGGAGGAACGACCACACCGATGAGGTTGGACCGAAGACGCCCCGCGGAGCTTTATCGTGTTGTTATCTGACGATACAACAGCACTCGTACCTTGTCGGGGGGAAAAGCACAATTTCCGAGATTCGTCGTCGCTCGGTACCCGTTGTGCGGTGGGGTCGCCCCCGCTGCGCCGGGCCGCGCCGCGGGGGTGACCTCGCTGTCCGCCGTCGACCGCCGGTCGCCGTGTGCGCAACGCTCGCGCCGCTGGCGGCACCGGGATGCTGATCGCCGGTTCAAACCCATCAACGATCGTCGGTCCCTGAGGTGACGCGACACCGCGCCGGCCGTCGCCGCGCCGGTCGGGGGCGCGACGTAGGCTCGCTCGCATGCGTATCGGAGCCCACGTCGACTCGACCGACCCGCTGGCGGAGGCGGCCGCCCGGTCCGCCGAGACCGTGCAGTTCTTCCTCGCCGACCCACAGGGTTGGAAGGCGCCCAAGCCTCGCGAAGATGCCGAGCGGCTGCGCGCCGCCGAGGTCGACCTCTACGTGCACGCGCCGTACGTCATCAACGTGGCCACGCTCAACAACCGCATCCGGATCCCGAGCCGCAAGCTGCTGCTCGGGCACGCCAACGCGGCCGCCGCCATCGGCGCCAAGGGCCTGATCGTTCACGGTGGGCACGTCAACGCCGGCGACGACCTGGCCGTCGGCTTCGACAACTGGCGCAAGACCTTCGCGTACGCGGCGGACTCCGGCGGCTTCGGCGTACCGGTCCTGATCGAGAACACCGCCGGCGGCGACAACTCCTGCGCCCGACGGCTGGACGCGCTCGCCCGACTCTGGGACGCCATCGGTGACTACGAGGTCGGCTTCTGCCTGGACACCTGCCACGCGTACGCGGGCGGCGAGGAGCTGCTCGGCCTGGTCGACCGGGTCAAGGCGATCACCGGGCGGATCGACCTGGTGCACGCCAACAACTCCAAGGGCGCGTTCAACTCCGGCCAGGACCGACACGACAACCTGGGCGGCGGGACGATCGACCCGGAGCTGGTGGTGGCGGTGATCCGGGCGGCCGGCGCGCCGGTGGTCGTCGAGACACCGGGCGGTGTGACCGGTCAGGCGGCCGACATCGACTTCCTGCGTGAGCAGCTCCGAGCGGAGAGCCTGGCGGCATGACGAGCGGACAGCCCGGGACCGGCAACGCCCGGCCCACCCCCACCGGCGCGACCGCCGAGAGTCAACCCGCCACCACAGCCGCGGCCGGCACCCCCACCCAGCAGAACGCCGCGGCCAAGCAGGATGCCGCCGAGGGCGGCACCGCGGCCAGCGACAGCACCGCCAAGGGCACCGACGCATCCAAGGACAGCGGCACGGCCAAGCACAGCGGCACGGTGGGTGGCGCGACCAAGGACAGCGGTGCGACCAAGGACGCGACCAAGGACAGCGGGGCAGCCAAGGACGACGACGCGGCCAAGGGCGCGAAGGTGGACGGCGCCGACGGCACGGACAAGGCCGGCAGCGAGGCGAAGCCGGACGACCCGGAGCGTTGGGAGGCGTTCGCCTCCGCGCCGGAGCCACGGCCCTCCATCTTCAGTCGGGCGGGCCGGGCGGTCGGGCGGTTCCTGATCCACGAGTGGACCCTGGCCGCCCTCGGCGCGTTGGCACTGGCCGTGTTGATGACCTGGCCGACGCTGCGCTATCCGCGCTACACCCTTCCGCAGGACTACTGGGATCCGAGCCTGCAAGCCTGGCAGATGGCCTGGTCCGGGCACATCCTGCTGGCCGAGCCGGCGCGGCTGTGGCAGTCCAACACGTTCTTCCCCGAGCTGTGGAGCTTCGCGTTCTCCGACACGCTGCTCGGGTACGCCCCGGCCGGGATGCTCGGCAGCGGTCCCGAGGACGCCGTGCTGCGCTACAACATCATGTTCGTGCTGGCGCACGCGCTCGCCACGCTCGGGGCGTACGCGCTGGCCCGACAGCTCGGGGCCGGCCGGATCGGTGCGGCCGTCGCGGGCGTGAGCTACACCTACGCGCCGTGGCTGCTGGCCCAGGCCGGGCACCTGCATGTGCTCTCCAACGGTGGCATTCCGCTGGCGTTGGCGATGTTGGCGCGCGGGCACGGGTGGTCCCTCCGACACGGCTACCGGCCGGAGCGCCGGCATGACGGGTGGGTCTACGCCGGTTGGCTGGTGGCGGCCTGGCAACTCAGCCTCGGCTTCGGCATCGGGCTGCCCTTCGCGTACTTCCTGGCCGGCGCGGTGCTGGTCGCTGCCGTCCTGTTCTTCGCGCGGCGGCTGCGCACCGGGCAGGCCGTTCCGTTCGGTCGCCGGTTGTTCGCCGCCGACGTGCTCGGCGGGCTGTTGTTCGCCGGTGTCGGTCTGCTGATGGCGTTCCCGTTCTTCAAGGTGACCGAGCTGCACCCGTACGCCGAGCGCACCATCGGTGACATCAGCCTCTTCTCGCCGCCGGCGTCGGGCTTCGTGACGGCGCCCGGGGAGTCGCGGATCTGGGGTGGGCTGCACGAGGGTGCCCGGGCAGCGCTGCCGTGGCACCCGGAGATGACCCTGCTGCCGGGCTTCGTGCTCTACGCGCTCGCCGCGGGCGGGTTGTTCTTCTCGGCGTGGCGGCTGCGGCACCGACTGCTGCTGCTCGCCGGGGTGCTGGTGACGATGGCCTTCGCCATGGGCACCCGTTTCTTCGACGGCACCTTCACCTACGTGCCCTTCTTCGAGCACCTGCCGGGCTGGAGCGGCCTGCGTACCCCCGGGCGGTTGATGCTCTGGACCACGTTGTTGCTCGGCCTGCTCGCGGCGGGCGCGGTCACCGCCCTCACCGACCGGGTCCGCGAGTTGACCGCGCAGCGGATTCCGTCGTGGCCGGGGCCGTGGCTGCGGATGGCCACCCTGCTGCCGTTGCTGCTGGTCACCGTCGAGGGCCTGAACACCACCCCACACCCGGTGGTGCCGACCCAACCGGCGGCGATGCGGTCGGCGGAGGGTCCGCTGCTGGTGCTGCCCAGCAATCAGAGCCTGGACCAGCACGTGATGCTCTGGTCGACCAGCGGGTTCCCGGACGTGGTCAACGGCGGTAGCGGCTTCACGCCGCGCCAGCTCGACGACGTCCGTCGGGTGAGCCAGTCGTTCCCGGACCAGACGAGCGTCGACTACCTGCGTACGCTCGGCGTCCGCACCGTGGTGCTGCTGCGCGGCCAGGTGGCCGGCACACCGTGGGAGATCAACATCGACGCGCCGGTCGAGTCGCTCGGCATCAGCCGGCAGGAGGTCGGCGACGCTGTCGTCTATCGCCTGTGAAGCTTTAGGGCGGGTTTTCGGGGGAGCCCACCCGGCTCCGGGCGGTCAGGCTTGATCCCTGCGCCGGGCGGCTCCCCCGAAAACCCTGACGTGGTGCCGGCCGCGGTCGGCCTTAGGGTCAGGTCGTGGGCACCGGTACGGGTGCTTGTTCGCTGGTCGTCGTGGTGCGGCGCCAGCGGTCTATCCAGGGGGCGTCCGGGGCGCCGTCGAGAACGCCGCCGTCCGGGTCGTCCGGGTAGGTGGCCCGCACCGCGTCCTGCTCGGGGTGCAGGATCTCCTTGACGACGAAGACGCAGAGCACCACCACAGTGGCCAGTCGCAGCGTCGAGGCCAGCACGAACACCCCCTCCGGGAAGACCGGACGGCTGGTTGCCGCGCCGAGCAGTTCCCCGTAGAAGGCCACGAAGTAGCAGACCTCGGCGATCTGCCAGGCCAGGAACGCGCCCCACTTCGGCCGGGCCAGCACCACCAGCGGGAGCAGCCAGAGCACGAACTGCTGCGACCAGACCTTGCTGAAGATGAGGAACGCCGCGACCACCAGGAAGGCGAGCTGACCCAGCCGCGGTCGGCGCGGCGCCCGCAGCGCCAGCACGGCGACGCCGAGGCAGGCCAGCCCGAACAGCGCGTACGAGACGGTGTTGAGGGTCGGGATGTTGGCGTTGAGCCACTCGAACGGGCCGAGGTTGGCGGGGTCGTTGCCGACCTTGCCGTCCAGGTAGCGCCCGATGTACCAGAGCGTGCCCCAGTCGATCGGTCGAGTGGTGTTCAATTCGAAGAACCGGTCCCAGTTCTCCGGGTACGCGCGGGCGGCCGGCAGGTTGACCAGCACCACTGCCGCGACAGCCGTCCCGATGGCGGTGAGCGCGGCACGAAGCCGGTCGGCCCGTAGCGCCAGGATGAGGATCGGCCCGAGCAGGAAGAGCGGCCAGAGCTTCGCCGCGCCGGCCAACCCGAGCAGCACTCCGGCCACCGCCGGTCGTTTTCGAGCCCAGGCCAGCAGGCCGAAGGCGGCCAGCCCGATGGCGAGCAGGTCCCAGTTGACGGTTGCGGTGAGCACCAACGCCGGGGCGAGTGCGAACATCGCCGCGTCCCAGGGTCGTCGGCGGCGCAACGCCAGGATCACCGCCACCGTGGCCACCGCGAGCGCGCCCAGCACCAGCGCGTTGAGGTTGTAGAACCACTGGCCCTGGTTGATGCTCGGGTCGCCGTCACCGATGGCGTGCACCGGCAGGCCCAACGCCCCCATGAAGTAGCCGGTCAGCACCGGGTACTCGACCGGGTGGTCGCGGTAGGGCACCTTGCCCTCGTTGAGCCCTTCGGCGTAGTAGAGGGCGAGGACGTCGGTGTAGCAGAACCGGGTGTACTGGACGTTGTTCTGCCAGGCGCCGTCCTGGCAGGGCGATTTCTGCACCCAGTGCAACGCGAGCGTGAGGCACGCCAACGCCAGCACGATCCGCACTGCGGTCCAGAAGCGACGCTCCTGACCGGCCGGCCGGTTCAGCGCTGTCGCGTGGTCGCCCAGCGGCCCGCCGATGACGCTGGAGATGCCGCGGACGAACCCGTCGGAGCGGGACGGGTGATCGGTGGTTCCGGCGTCGTCGATGCCGGGCGTCGACTGGGTGCTCATGGAGAGGCATCCTGCCGTACGACAGGGGTGCCCGTCCCGTCCCGGCGCGGAGTTCCGGGTACGAAAACGCCGCCCCCGGCCGGGACAGGTCGTCCGGCCGGCGGCGGCGTCGGGTGCTGGTGCGGGTCAGTCCCGGTTGGGTGGCAGGCCGGGCAACAGCCCTCCGCCGCCACCGGTTCCTCCGCCGCCGGGATTACCGCCTGGGTTACCTCCTGGGTTACCGCCGGGAGTGCCCCCAGGGTTACCGCCAGGGTTGTTACCCCCGGGGTTGCAGAAGATGTCGATCAGCGGGTTACAGGGGGTGCCCTGGCCGGGCTGACCCCCGGGGTTGGTCGGCGGTGGCGGTGGCTCCTTGCCGTTGCCCTTCGTGACGTCACCCTCGCCGGTGACGCTGGGCAGGGGGATCTCCTCCTGGCCCTTGAGGGCGGCGTTCATGTACTTCTCCCAGATCGGGCCAGGGAGCGTCGAACCGCCGATGTCCTTACCGCTGGCGAGCTTGATCTGCGGCTTCCTCGGATCCCGGCTGCCCACCCAGACCGCTGTGGCGTTCTGCGGGGTGTAGCCGACCGTCCAGGCGTGGGAGTTGTCCTTGTTGTCGTACTCCCAGGTGCCGGTCTTGGCGGCGGCCTGGCGGCCGTTCTCCAGGGAGATGTTGTTGGGGCGGGGGATCTGCTTCAGGACGCCGGTGACCTCGTCGGTGATCTTCTTGGGGATCCGCTGCTCCGGCTTGATGCGCTCGCTGCCAACGACCTTCCACTTGCCGGTGTCCTTGTCCTGCTGCTCCACCTTGACGACGAAGTGCGCCTTGATGTACTTGCCGTCGTTGGCGAACGTGGCCATGGCGTTGGCGTGATCGAACACGGTGATCGGGTACTTGCCGAAACCGGTGTAGTTGTCGAACGGTTTCGGCCCCTTCTTCGACAGGTCGAAGGCCTGCGGCGGGTCGACGCCCCACATGGTGGTCACGCCGGCCTTCCTGGCCATGTCGACGACCTTGTCGGCGCCGATCGTGTCGGCGACCCAATAGAAGGGAACGTTGTACGACTGGACCGTCGACTCTTCGAGCGTGCAGTACTTGCCGCACTTGAGGTTGGTGCGGTTGGCGTTACCGATCGTGTCCCTGGAGCCCTCGGGCTTGTACGGCGTGGGGTCCCAGTGCGACTTGACGGAGATGCCGGCCTCGATCGCGGCGGCCAGGGTGTACACCTTCATCGACGAGCCCGGCTGGTGCCCACCGGTCAGGTCGCCGTTCTTGTCGATGTTCTTGCCGGCGTAGTCGAAGTCGGCACCGCTGTCACCGCCGTAGTAGGCGAGCACGCGGCCTTTCTTCGGGTCGATCGAGACCACCGCCGCCATCAGGTTCTTCGGCTGGTCGTTGAGCTCGGAGCCCTTCTTCGACTGCATCGCGGTGTTCTCCGCGGCGGCCTGGAGCTTCGGGTCGATGGTGGTGGTGATCCGGTAGCCGCCATCCCGCAGCGCGTCGACGCAACTGGTCTTGCCCTCCGCACCGCTGTCGGAGCAGAGACCCATCTCGTCCATCTCTTGGCGGACGTAGTTGATGACGTTGCCGCGCGGGCTGTCGACACCGAAGCCCACGCCATCCTTCTTCGGCGGCAGCGCCTTCGGGTACTCGGTGGGCGCCGGGGGGTGGTTGGGGGAGTCCAGCCAGCCCTCCTTCTTCATGCCGCCGATCACGTAGTCCCACCGCGACCTGGCATCGGTCGGGTTGACCGCCGGGTCGAACCCCTTGTGGGTTTCGCTCGCCACCGGTTGCTTGATCACTGCGGCCAGCACTGCTCCCTCGCCGGGAGTGAGCTTGCTTGCCGGCTTGCCGAAGTAGGTCTGTGCCGCCGCCTCGATGCCGTACGCGCCGCGACCGAAGTAGATGACGTTCAGGTAGTGCTGCATGATCGTCGGCTTGTCGTACTTGTCGTTCAGCTTGGAGGCGAGGATCGCCTCCTTCACCTTCCGGCCGTACGTGTCGTCCTTGAGGTTCTCGAACGCGTTGCGGGCGTACTGCTGGGTGATCGTCGAGGCGCCCTGCTTGTCGCCGTTGGAGACGTTGTTCCATGCGGCCCGGACGATGCCCTTGTAGTCGACGCCGGAGTGCCGGTAGAAATTCCGGTCCTCCGCCGCGGCGACCGCGTCCTGCACGTGCTGCGGGATCTGCTGGATGGTCACGAAGGTGCGGTTCTCGCTGCCCAGCTTGGCGAGCTGCGTCTTGCCGTCCTTGGCGTACACGGTGGTGGACAGCGGCAGCGGCATCTCGTTCGGCATGACCACGTTTGTCGAGTAGTAGGTGAACCCGACCACGCCGATGCCGGCGAGCATGATGAAGACGGCGAACCCGGCGATCAGCAGGTTCATCCGCTTGCGCTTCTTGGCCCGGGCCGCGCCCGAGTCACCCGGACCACGGCCGCCCCGACCGGGACCGCCCGGACCGCCCGGCCCACCGGGACCGCCCGGTCCACCGGAGACCGGTGAGACGCTCGCCCGGGCGACCGCCGCACGACCACCGACCGCTGCGGAACCGACGCTGGCCCGACCCGCCGAGGCAGTGCCGACCGAGGCCGCACCGACGGCGGCAGCGCCGACAGTGGCCCGACCCGCCGGAGCGCCCGGCGCCGGGGAGACGGGCACCGAGGCCCGACCGGCGCCAGCGCGGCCAGCGGCCACACCAGGTGCCGGTGACACCGGCACCGAGGCTCGACCGGCCCGGCCGGTCGCTGCCGAACCCACCGAGGCGGACCCGGCGGCCGCGCCGCCACGCGGCGGCACCGAGGCGGACCCGCCGACCGTGGCGCGACCACCGGCGGCCCGCGGCGTCACCGAGGCCCGGCCCGGGGTCGCCGCGCCGCCCTCCGAGGCTGACCAGCCGCCCCCGCCGGAGTCACCGCCGGGTCGGCGGTACGCGTCGTCCGCGCCCGGTCCGGGGTCACCGTCTGGACCCGAGTACTGGGTCCGTCCGCGCGCAGAACTGGGATCGCCGTACGAGTTCATTCCTCACACCCTGCCGGTCGCGGTGGGGCGCGACTGCGCCGCCACCGGGTTGCCGTGAGTTGCTTCACCCGGGGCGCCGGCATGGGGGTGCCGGCCGACCGGGGTCATTGCCGTATCAATCGGGCCAATCGGGCCAACAAGCGGTCGGCCGTCCCGGGATTCGTCGGCCCCGGGGCCGGTCCAACCAGCTGAGATCACCGTTGCGCCTCTCGCCTCCGCCGCCCGGCGCCTCCGGCGCCCGCCGCGTCCTGCTCGCTGATGCCGTCGCTGTCGCCGGTCAGACCGTCCCGGCCGAGCAGGTACTGCTCGACCAGATGGTTCCAGTCGCAACCGAGGCACACCTCCACCACGAAGACCTGGAACTCACGCAGCGTCATCGCCAGCACGGGCAACTCGGTCAGTGTCCGAGCCTGGCCGGCGGACTGCTTGAGTTCGTCACCGTAAATGTAGTGGACCAGGGTCAGGTTTTCGCTGCGGCAGATCGGGCAGCGCCGGTCGGTCGGCTCGCCGTGGAACCGAGCGGCGTTCTTCAGGTACGGCGACGCGTCGCAGACGTCGTACGTGCCGACTCGTCCGGCCAGGAGCTCACGCAGCACTGCTCGCTTCTGAAGCGAGTAGTCGACGACCTGGCGCTGCGTACGCATGCGGAGAAGGGTACGCGGTCCGGCCCGACCAGGCGACCACGCTCACAATCCGTGACGACAGGGTCTCGGAACGGGGGTTTGCCCTGGCCCGCACGACCCGCTAACGTGCGATGTATCGGTCCGATACATCGCGGCGGTTACCACTTCACGCCGGAGGGTAAAGAGAGGGTGGCCAGTGCTTGAGTTCGCCATCCTCGGCCTCCTGCAGGAGTCTCCGATGCACGGCTATGAGCTGCGCAAGGAACTGACCGCCAAACTCGGCGCGATCCGGGCGGCGATCAGCTACGGCTCGCTCTATCCCACGCTACGCAGGCTGCAGGCGGCGGGATGGATCACCGAGGCTGCTGAGACACCCGCCACTGCCGAGGAGGTTCCCGCGCTGACCAGCCGACGAGGTCGGGTGGTCTACAAAATCACCGCGGAAGGCAAGGAACGCTTCGCCCAGCTGATCGCACAGGCCGGGCCCGAGACGTACGACGACACGGGCTTCGGGGTGCACTTCGCGTTCTTCGCCCGGACCGACCAGGCGACCCGACTACGCATTCTGGAGGGTCGCCGCCGCAAGATCGAGGAACGTCGCGAAGGGCTTCGTGACGTGCTTGGCCGGGCGGCCGAGCGCCTCGACGCTTACACGCTGGAACTGCAGCGCCACGGCCTTGATGCCTGTGAGCGCGAGGTCCGCTGGCTGGAGGAGCTCATCGCCAACGAGCGCTCCGGCCGAGCCCCGACGGTCCCGAACATCGGGACAGCCGGCGGCCGACGAGAAGACAACAGCCCGCCTCCGCCTGGAGAGACCAGGAATGAGCGGCCGTGACAGAAAAGAAGGAGGCAGACGCTATGGGCTCCGTCCGCGTCGCCATCGTCGGTGTGGGTAACTGCGCCTCGTCCCTGGTTCAGGGCGTCGAGTACTACCGGAACGCCAACCCGAACGACCGCGTCCCGGGTCTCATGCACGTCGCCTTCGGCGACTACCACGTCAACGCCGTGGAGTTCGTCGCGGCATTCGACGTGGACGCCAAGAAGGTGGGCATGGACCTCGCGGAGGCGATCGTCGCCAGCGAGAACAACACCATCAAGCTCTGCGACGTGCCGCCGACCGGCGTCAGCGTGCAGCGCGGTCCGACCTTCGACGGTCTGGGCCAGTACTACCGCGAGATCGTCGAGGAGTCGGACGCCACTCCGGTCGACGTGACGCAGGCGCTGCGCGACGCGCAGGTCGACGTCGTCGTCTGCTACCTGCCGGTCGGCTCCGAGCAGGCCGCCAAGTTCTACGCCCAGGCCGCGATCGACGCCGGCTGCGCGTTCGTCAACGCCCTGCCGGTCTTCATCGCCTCCGACCCCGAGTGGGCCAAGAAGTTCGAGGACGCGGGCCTGCCGATCGTCGGCGACGACATCAAGAGCCAGGTCGGTGCCACCATCGTGCACCGCGCCCTCGCGAAGCTCTTCGAGGACCGCGGCGTCGAGCTGCTGCGCACGTACCAGCTCAACTTCGGCGGCAACATGGACTTCATGAACATGCTGGAGCGCAAGCGGCTGGTCTCGAAGAAGATCTCGAAGACCCAGTCGGTCACCTCGCAGATCCCGCACGAGATGAGCAAGAGCGACGTGCACATCGGCCCGTCGGACCACGTGCCGTGGCTGGACGACCGCAAGTGGGCGTACATCCGCCTCGAGGGCCGTTCGTTCGGTGACACCCCCCTCAACGCCGAGCTCAAGCTCGAGGTGTGGGACTCGCCGAACTCGGCCGGCGTCATCATCGACGCGGTCCGGGCCGCGAAGATCGCCCTGGACCGGAAGATCGGCGGCCCGATCCTGTCGGCCTCGTCGTACTTCATGAAGTCCCCGCCGGTGCAGTACGCCGACCACGACGCCCACCAGGCCGTCGAGGAGTTCATCGCCGGTGAGGTCACGCGCTGATGCGCTGAATCATCAAGCACGCGGAAGGGCCGGGTCCGTGCGGACCCGGCCCTTCGCCGCGTTCAGCTCGACATCTCCAGGTACGGCGACAGCCGCAACGTCAACTCGTCAGTCTCGGGACCAGGCGTGTCGCAGCGCGACCCCGGCCTCCAACTCCAGCAGCTTGACCTTGCGGGGCAGGCCCCCACCGAAGCCGACCAGCTTGCCGCCCGCGCCGACGATCCGGTGACACGGCACGATCACCGGGACCGGGTTGCGGTTGCAGGCCACGCCCACCGCCCGTGCCGCTCCGGGATCGCCGACCAGCCGCGCCACCTCGCCATACGTCAGCGTCTCCCCGTACGGGATCCGGGTCATCTCCCGCCACACGGCGCGCTCGAAGTCGGAGCCACGCGGGACCGACACCGAAACGGTGAACGTGGTCAGCTCACCGGCGAAGTACGCCCGCAACTCGTCGACGGCCTGCCTGGACAGCGCGTCGTCGGGCTCGTTGGTGGCCGCCTCGAGCCGGCCGAAATGCGCGCCGCAGACGCTCGTGCCGTCGGTGGCCACGGAGAACTCACCGATGGGCGAGTCGAGCACGGTCCAGCGCATCCACCCATTCTCCCTCTCTGTTGCGGACTCGTTCGCCGGCCGGCTACCAGCGTTCTGCCGGACCGTTCGGCGTTGCGCGGCGTCGATACCGTCAAGGTCGTGGCAACGGGGACGCTCATCTTTCTGATCATCGGCGGGGCGGGCGTCGGTGTGCTCGCGCTCGCGCTGCTCGGCACCGAGTTGCTCCAGTTCGGGCACGCCGACGTTGACGGGCCGATCTCGGTCGAGACGGTCGCCGGCTTCGCCGGGGCGTTCGGGTTCGGCGCGGCCATCGTCAACGAGCTGCTCGGTGCGCGTACACCTGGCATGGTCGTCGGGGCGGTGGCCGGCGGCGTGCTCGCGGCCGTGCCCACCGGCTGGTTGGCGTCCCGGCTGAGTCGGGCGGCGCGGAACATGCGCACCGACCCCACCCCCACCCGCGACGACCTGGTCGGCGCGCTCGGCCTGGTCGTCACCCCGGTGCCGGCCAACGGGTACGGCGAGGTCCGCATTCGCCTCGCCGGCCAACCGGTCAAGCTCAGCGCCCGAGCGGACCAGCCGATCCCGATCGGCGCCCAGGTCTTCGTCGTGCAGGCGCTCAGCGAAACCAGCGTGCACGTAGAGACCTACTGACCTCCCCCTCATAGACGGGACTCCTCACATGGCCCTACTCATCGCCATCGGTGGCGCGGTCCTCCTCGCGCTCATCCTGGTGCTCTTCGTGCTCTCCCGGATCAAGGTGGCCGGCCCGAACGAGGCGTTCATCGTCACCGGTCGCAAGGGCCGCACCACCCAGACCGCCGACGGCGGGCGGTCCACCGACAACTCCGGGCAGAAGGTCGTGCTGGGCGCCTCGGTCTTCGTGCTGCCGGTGGTGCAGAAGCTCCAGTCGCTCGACCTGTCCAGCCGGCGGATCGACGTCGGCATCCGGGGCGCCGTCAGCAAGCAGGGCATCCGCGCCGACCTGCACGGCGTGGCGATCGTCAAGGTCGGCGGCACCGAGGACGCGATCCGGGCCGCCGCACAACGGTTCCTGCACCAGCAGGACGAGATCGACAACTTCACGCGGGAGGTGCTGGCCGGCGCGCTGCGCTCGATCGTCGGCCGGCTCACCGTCGAGGAGGTCATCCGGGACCGGGCGGCGTTCGCCAGCGCGGTCGCCGAGGAGGCCGAGCACTCGATGACCAACCAGGGTCTGGTGTTGGACACCTTCCAGCTCCAGGACATCCTCGCCGAAGGCTCCTACCTTCAGGACCTGGGCCGACCCGAGGCCGCCCGGGTACTCAAGGACGCGGCGATCGCCGAGGCCCGGGCCCGGCAGCAGGCCGAGCAGGAGCGGCTGCTCGCCGAGGAGGCCATCGCCGAGGCGAACCGCAACCTGGCCCTCAAGCAGGCCGGCATCCAGGCCGAGATCGACGCCGCGAAGGCGAAGTCCGCGGCGGCCGGACCGCTCGCCCAGGCCGAGCGGGACCAGGCGATCCTCTCCGAACAGCAGAAGGTGGCCGAGCGCAACGCCGAACTCAAGCAGCGCCAACTCGACACCGAGGTTCGCAAGCCGGCCGACGCGGCCCGGTACAAGGTGGAGCAGGAGGCCGAGGCGTCCCGAGCAGCGGCGGTGCTGCACGCCGACGCGCAGCGTCAGTCCGTCATCGCCGCCGCGCAGGCTTCCGCCGAGCAGGCCCGCCTCACCGGTGAGGGTGAGCGGGCCCGGCGGGCCGCGCTCGCCGAGGCCAACGCCATCGAGGGCGCCAAGGAGGGTGAGGCCGAGCAGCGGCGACGCTCCGCCATCGCCGAGGCCGTGGAGCGGGAAGGCCAGGCCGAGGCCGCGGCCATCCTCGCCAAGGGTGAGGCCGAGGCCGACGCGATGGCGCGCAAGGCCGAGGCGTTCGCCGCGTACGGAGAGGCAGCCGTGCTGGACCTGCTGGTCAAGGTGCTGCCGCAGGTCGTCGAGGCGGCCAGTGCGCCGATCGGGGCGATCGACAAGATGACCGTCATCTCCACCGACGGCGCGTCGTCGCTCACCAAGTCGGTGGCCGGCAACGTGGCCCAGGGCCTCCAGCTCGGCAGCGACCTCACCGGGATCGACCTGCCCGGCCTGCTGGCGCGGCTCGGTGCCGGACGGGCCGACGCCACCGCGCCGGCCACCGGGGTCGACACGGTGGACGGCAGGACCGTCTCGCGCTGAGCCCGAGGGGCCCGCCGACCGTCAGGCTCTGGCCTGCCCCGGATGACCCACGAACGGCCGGCGCCCGCCGGCACCACCTCCCGAGGGAGGGGTGCCGGCGGGCGCCGGTGGTAATTCCGTGGCTGGTTCAGGCGAGGTTCATGACGAACCGCTCGCCCGCCGAGAGGCCGAAGTCCGGACTCCAGAAGTCGAAGTCCTTGTTCGGGATCAGCTGGCTGGTGCCGGCGCTGCCGGCGCTGACCGCCTGCCCGTCGACGTTCGCGTAGATCCAGCCCGACCCGTCCGTGGTCCCGACACCCCGGTGCCAGAAGGTGAAGGCCTCCCAGGCATCGATCCTCGGGGCTGAGGCGAGCATCGGCTTCGATCCGGCACCGGTCGCCGAGACCCACTTGCCGTTGGCCAACGAACGCAGGCCGAAGTAGCCGTAGTAGTCCAGATCGAACAGCTCGAACTTCTCCCAGGTGCTGACCGACGCGACCAACGGGATCAACGGCTTGCTCCCGGCACCGTCAGCGGAGACGTACTTGCCGCTGGCGGCCGATTTGAAGCTGACGATCAGGTTCGTCTCGAGGTCGAACTTCTCCCAGGTGCTGGCGTTCGTCGCGCTGGCAATCAGCGGGCCACCGTTGCTGGGCGCACTGACGTACTTGTTGTTGACAGTGGCCCGCAGGCTCACCGTGCCGTCAATGTGGTGAACCAACTGGAACCTCTCCCAGGTGCTCACCGACGCGGCTGCGGCGATCAGTGGCTTGCTGCCGGCACCGTTGGCGCTGACGTACTTGCCGTTGACGTTCGCCCGCAGTGCGACCAAGCCGTTGCCGGCGTCGACGATGTCGAGCTTCTCCCAGCCGCCCAGCACCGGGCCGACGGCGGCCAGAGGCTTGCTGCCCGCACCGTCAGCCGAGACGAAATAGCCGTTGGAACGTGCCAGCAGGCCGTGCGAGGTACGCGCGGGAGAGAGGGCCGACGCGACGTTGAGCAGACGGTCCACCCCGCCCTGCGGGTTCAGCACTGCGCCAGCGAGCCCTCGGGTCACGATCGTGTTGCGCACCTGCGCCGGGGACCACGTCGGGTTCGACTGAAGCAGCAGCGCAGCGGCTCCGGCCACGTGCGGCGCCGCCATCGAGGTCCCGCTGAAGGCCACCGACCCGTCGGTGGTTCCGCTTGCCGCCGAGACGATGTCCACGCCCGGCGCCCAGACGTCGACACACGGGCCGTAGTTCGAATCGAAGTATTCGGTCGAGGCCCGACGGTCGATCCTGTCGGTGGCTCCGACGGTGATCGCCGCCGACACCCCGGCCGGGCTGTACGCGCAGGCATCGTCCGCTTCGTTGCCGGCGGCCACCGCGTAGGTGAGACCGGTGGCGATGGAGTTGCTGACCGCTGTGGAGATCGCCGAGTCCTCCGGCCCGCCGAGGCTCATGTTGACCACGGCAGGCTTCTGCGCGTTGGCGGTCACCCAGTCGATCCCGGACAGGACCTGCTCGGTGGTGCCAAAACCCTCGCAGTCGAGGACCCGGACGGCGACCAGGTTGGCGTTCTTGGCCACGCCGTACTTCGTGCCGCCGACGGTGCCCGCCACGTGCGTGCCGTGACCGTTGCAGTCCTGCGCCACATTGTCCTGGTCGACCGCGTCGTAGCCGTTCGAGGCACGGCCACCGAAGTCGCTGTGGCTGATGTCGATGCCGGTGTCCACGATGTACGCCTTCACCCCGGCACCGGTGTTGGGGTAGGTGTAGCTGCCGTTCAGCTTGGGCGAAACCTGATCGATCCGGTCCAGGCCCCAGGAGGGGGGCGCGCTCTGCGTTCCGCTCTTCTGGAAGCGGATCACCGGCTGCACGGATGCGACATCCGGGTCGGCGGCCAGCCGGCCGGCCTGCTTCGCGGTCATGGCGGCGGAGTAGCCGTTGACGGCGCTGCTGTACAGCCGACGGACACTGCCGCCGTTCTCCTTGGCCAGAGCCGAAGCGGCGGCCTTGATTTTGGCCGGGGTGGTCTTCTTGTCCTTGAGGACCACGATGTAGCGATCCGGTACGACCTCGGCGGGCTTGGCCTTGGCCAACCGGCCGTCCTGCTGGGGGGCCGTCAACTTGCTTGCGGGCTTCGGTGCCAGCGGAGCGGACGGTTCGGCCATGGCGGCCCCACCGGTCGCGGCGCTGACGATGATGGTTGCGGAAGCGAGAGCAAGGCTCGCCACCGCCGAGCGGCGTATCACGCCACGGCGTTTCACTAGGTGATCTCCCCGTTTGGTCGTCGCCCGTCCAATCCGGAGGGCCGGACGGGCGGTGGGGTCGGCGGCGGTGTCGATGCACCGGTAGCCGACGGACGCCCAGCCATCATGGACGACGATGAAAGCGCTACACCTCAGCCATTCGGTCGATCCGCTCGCGTTTCGTCGTCGACCGGACAGCTGTGCATCGCTGTCGGCCACCTGACGGGCTCCCGCCACCTCACGGCAGATCGCGCTACCCGACCAGCATCGAGGTTGAGCGCGTCAGCCGAGGATGCCCTCGGCGCGGGCCCAGCGCAGCAGCTCCGCCTCGGCGGCGTCGCGGTCCAGCGGGCCATGCTCGAGGCGTTGATCCTTGAGGTGCTTCCAGGCCCGCCCAACCACCGGCCCCGGCGGTACGCCGAGCAGTTCCATGATCGCGTTGCCGTCCAGGTCGGGTCGAACCCGCGCCAGGTCTTCCTCGGCCGCGATCCGGGCGATCCGGTCCTCCAGCGCGTCGTAGTCGGCCGCGAGCTGGGCGGCCTTGCGCCGGTTGCGGGTCGTGCAGTCGGAGCGGGTCAACTTGTGCAGGCGGGGCAGCAGGTCACCGGCGTCGGCGACGTAGCGGCGCACCGCCGAGTCGGTCCACTCGCCCCGCCCGTACCCGTAGAAGCGCAGGTGCAGCGCGACCAGCGCGGTCACCTGCGCGGTGACGTCCTTCGGGTAGCGCATCGCCTTCATGCGGGCCTTGGTCAGCCGGGCACCGACCACCTCGTGGTGGTGGAAGCTGACCCGACCGTCGGAACCGACCGCCTTCGTCGCCGGCTTGCCCACGTCGTGCAGGAGGGCGGCCATCCGCAGGATGAAGTCGCAGCCCTCCTCCTCGTAGGAGACCGCGTTCTCGACGACCGTCAACGTGTGCTCGTAGACGTCCTTGTGCTGGGCGTGCTCGTCGATCTCCAGCTTCAGCCCGGTCAGCTCCGGCAGGAACCGCTCGGCCAGCCCGGTGTCGACCAGCAGCCGCAGCCCGGTGATCGGGTCGGCGCCGCAGAGCAGCTTGGTGAACTCGTCGCGGATCCGCTCGGCGGTGATCCGGTCCAGGTCGGCGGCCATCTCGGTCATCGCCAGGTGCACGTCCGGGTGGACGGCGAAACGCAGCTGGGCGGCGAACCGGGCGGCACGCAGCATCCGCAGCGGGTCGTCGCCGAACGACTCACCAGGCGTACTCGGGGTACGGATCACCTTGGCCGACAGATCGTCCAGTCCACCGTGCGGGTCGGTGAACCGGTGGTCCGGCAGGCTGACCGCCATCGCGTTGATCGTGAAGTCGCGCCGCTTCAGGTCCTCGTCGAGGCTGGTGCCGTACACCACCACGGGGTTGCGGCTGACCTGGTCGTACGACTCCGCGCGGAAGGTGGTGATCTCCAGTCGGAGGCCGTCGCGCTGAGCGCCGATGGTGCCGAACTCCCGACCGGTCTCCCAGATCGACTCGGCCCAGCCCTTGATGATCCGCAGAGTCTCGTCGGGGTGCGCGTCGGTGCAGAAGTCGAGGTCATCCCCAAGTCGACCGAGCAGGGCATCCCGCACCGAACCGCCCACCAGATGCAACTCGTGACCGGCGCGGACGAAGCGGCGGCCCAACTCGTCGGCGACCGGGGACACCCGGAGCAGTTCGGCGACGGCGTTGCGCTGCGCGGCGGTGAGTTCGCGGCGGTCGGCGGCGTGAGGAGCGGAGGCTTCGGACATGGGATCACCAGCCTATCGGGCCGGGGTGTGATCCGATCCGCCGGGCGCGGGTAACGGGTGGGGGTTGACTATGGTCTGTGGCGTGCGGGTCGGTGTCCGACTCGACGTACCCCTGGGAGGCTGGAGATGAGCGGCGGGCTCTACCGCAGCGCCAACGCCGCGAACGATGGCGGCGCTGGCGCCCGTCCCGGGGACGGCGCCACCTTCATCTCCGCCGAGCCGCTGAACCAGCCGGCCATGGAGTCGACCGCGCCGCCGCAGGAGCAGGTGGGCGAGGCGAGCGCGGCGACCAACAGCGCGGTGATGGCGATCGGCAGCCTGGTCAGCCGGGGCACCGGCTTCCTGCGCACGTTGGCGCTGACCGCCGCGCTGGGTGGGGCGCTGGTGGGTGACGCGTACACCACCGCGCAGATCCTGCCCGGAATGGTCTACGAGTTCCTGCTCGGCGGCATCCTCACCAGCGTGTTGATCCCGGTGCTTGTCCGTCGGCGCAGGGTCGACACCGATGGCGGCCAGGCGTACGCCCAGCGGCTGCTGACCCTCGCGGTGCTGACCCTGGCGGGGGCGGCCCTGCTGGCCGTGCTGTCGGCCGGACTCCTGACCAAGCTCTACGCTGGCGAGAACACCGGCGAAGACTTCCGGGGCCTGGTCAAGGCACTGTCGTACCTGATGTTGCCGATGATCTTCTTCACCGGTCTCAGTGCGCTGATCAGCGCGGTGCTCAACACCCGGGGGCACTTCGCCGCGCCGATGTGGGCGCCGATCCTCAACAACATCGTGGTGATCGCCACCGCGGGCCTGTACATCGCGATCTTCGGCGCGAAGATCGTCAAGCCGGAGGACATGACCACCGGCCGGATTTTGCTGATCGGTGGCGGCACCCTGCTCGGCGTCGCGATCCAGGCCGCCGGCCTTTTGCCAGCGTTGCGCAAGGTCGGCTTCCGGTGGAAGTTCCGGTTCGACTTCCGCACCCTCGGGCTACGGGAGCTGGGGCGTCTCGGCGGCTGGATGTTCTGCTACGTAGCGGTGAGCCAGGTCGGCCTGATCGTGATGTTCAACCTGCTGAACCGGGCAGGCAAGGAGAACGCTGCCGGCCCGCTGATCTACAACAACGTGTTCCTGCTGCTGATGATGGCGCACGGCATCATCGCCGTATCGATCATCACTGCACTGATGCCCCGGATGAGCGCGGCCGCCGCCGACGGCCGGTACTCCGACGTCGCCGCCGACCTTTCCCGGGGCACGCGCACCGTCTCGGCGGTACTCGCCCCGATCGCGGTCTGCTACGCGGTACTGGCGACTCCGCTGGCCGTGACGCTGTTCCGCTACGGCGCGTTCACCGACGAGAACGCGGCGGACACCTCGCTGGTGCTGCTCGTGGCGGCGCTGGCGCTGGTGCCGTTCGCGATCAGCCAGCTCTTCACCTTCGCCTTCTACGCCCTGCCGGACACCCGCACCCCGGCGCTGATCAACATCCCGGTGGTCGCCCTGCGGATCGGCGTGCAGGTGGTGCTCTACGTCGCCTTCGCCGCCCACTTCGCTGCGGCCGGGATGATGATCGGCAACGCCGTGTCCTACCTGGCTGCCGCCTTCGCCTCGGCGTGGCTGCTGCGGCCCCGCGTAGGCCGGATCGGGATGGGTGCCATCCTGCGGACGCTCGGTCGAGTGGCGGTCGCCGCGTTGGGGGCCGCCCTGGTCGGCCTCCTCGTCGTGAGTCTTCTGCCTGGCGGCGACAGGCCAAGTTGGATGCAGGCTGTCGTGCAGCTCGTGATCGGCGGCGTGGTGATCGGCGGGACCTACCTGGGTCTGGCCATGCTGCTGCGGATCGGGGAGATCACCGAGGTGGTCGGGATGGTTCGCCGACGGCTCGGTCGCTGAACGTCCGCATTCGATTACAACAAGTTGACAGTCATACGGACTGTGACGACGGATCACCAGGCTGGGGATGCGCCTGTGGATAACTCCGCGATTCGCCGGTCAACCGCCGCTTCGGCCTGTGGATAACCAACCGTACGGCTGAGGGTGGCGACCCGATCGGTGGGAACGTACGAGGTAGCGCAAGCGGCACGCCAGCCCAGCCCCGGCGTCGGTCACTTGCGGCGAAGCCGTAGATTAGCTAGTACATGTGCCAGCAACGTGGCTGACAACGGTCGTAACCGGACGACCTCTTCGACAGCCGGAACCCCGCCAGGTACGGCGGGAAGATGACATGTCGGAGAGACGGGCAACCCGGGTAAGGTCGCTCTCGACGGGTACGGCAGGGGCCGACGCTGGGCGTCGACACCGGTCGGCCGGTTCCTTCAACGGCAGAGCGGGAAGCCACATGCCCAGCAGTTCGGGTTCATCGATCGACACGATCACCGAGGGAGGACGGGTGACCCAGGTCGGCGAGGGTCAGGAGGCGGACGAAAGCGCTCCTCCGGTCATGACCTTCGGTGCTCCCACGGCCGGTGAAGTCCTCGCCGAGCGGTACGAACTGGTTGAGCACATCAACAACGACAGTGCGGGTCGGCTGGTCTGGCGCGGGGTCGATGTCATCCTGCGCCGTCCCGTTGCCGTGGTGCTGCGTTACCCGGGTGGCGACTCCGCCACCGAAATGCTTCAGGCCGCCGTCGCGGCCAGCCGGGTCATCCACCCCAACCTGGTCGGCGTCTACGACGCGATCGACGAGGCCGACCGGGCGTACGTGGTGCGCGAGTGGGTCGACGGGCAGTCCCTGCGGGACCTGGCGACCGACGGCCCCCTGGACCCGGCTCGGGCCACCGCGATCGGCAACGCCGTCGCGAGCGCGCTCGCCGCGGTGCACGCCACCGGCATGGTGCACGGCAACGTCCACCCCGGCACCGTCATGATCAGTGATGAGGGCCGGGTGGTCCTGGCCGACGCCCGCACCGACGGCGCCGACAGCCAGGAGAACGACATCCGGGCGGTCGGCGGGGTCCTCTACTTTGCGCTGACCGGCTCGTGGCCGCACACCGAGGCACCACTGCACGGCGCCACCGCCGGCCACGGCCGCGCCGCGATCCCGGACGCTGTTCGGGACGCCGGGGGTGCCATCGCGGCACCGCGCCAGGTTCGGGCGGGCGTTCCGGCGTACCTGGACGACCTGACCATGGATCTGCTCGACGCCGAGATCGCGCCGCCGTCCTCCGACGTGCTCGCCGCCGAGTTGGCGCGACTGGACGTGCCGGCCGAGGACGAGCACTACCTCGACAACAGCGGGCCACTGCGGTTCGCCGCCGAGACCGGGGAAGAGCCGTCGCCGCTGGCCGCGGCCGGGGGTCGCAAGGTCGCCGTCGGCATCGCTGGCCTGCTGGCCGTCGCCCTGGTCGGTCTGCTGATCGGGATCATCGCCCTGGGCGGCGACGACAAGGACCCGCAGTCCAACCCGGTCGCCGCGCCGACCTCCAGTGCCCCGGCCGGCGACGCCACCCCGGCCGCCGCGACGGCCCGCAAGCTGACAGTGAAGGACGTCCGGATCATCGACCCGGACAGCAAGGACCGCAGTGAGGTCGACGGCGCCGAGAAGGTCATCGACGGTGACGATGACAAGGGCTGGGAGACCGAGACCTACCGCGACCGGCCCAACTTCGGCAACCTGAAGAAGGGCATGGGCGTCTGGATCGACCTCGGCCAGCCGCACACCGTCAAGTCCGTGCAGGCAGTGCTGTCGGCCACCAACGCGTCCGCCCAGCTGTTCGCCGGCACTACCAACCCGCCGTCCAGCTCCAACGGTGACAAGCAGTTGGTCGCGAGCTACAAGACCGCCATCGGCCAGCCGTTCGAGGACCACGACGGCACCACCATGACGTTCAACGGCTTCGACGCCGACCAGAAATACCAGTACCTGCTGTTCTGGATCACCGAGTTGGCTCCGGCCGAGGGTGGGTTCAAGCTGGGGGTGCAGGAGATTACGGTCCAGGGGTCGTGAGCCGGGCCCCACGATCCGGGCACCGCACGCACTGGACGCGGTGATGGACGAGCGCGCCGCCGCGAGAGACCTGGAGCTGCTGCGCGCGCACGTCGCGGGAGACCGGGACGCCTTCACCGAACTGTTCCACCGGCACCGGGACCGGTTGTGGGCGGTGGCCCTGCGGACGCTCGGCGACCGCGAGGAGGCAGCCGACGCACTCCAGGACGCCCTGCTGTCGGCGCATCGGGCGGCGGCCCGCTTCCGCGGCGACTCCGCTGTCACCACCTGGCTGCACCGGATCGTGGTCAACGCCTGCCTGGACCGGATCCGACGCCGGCAGGCGCACCCCACGGTGCCGCTGCCGGACGGCAACCGGGCCGACGACGGCACCGGCGGGCTCGAGCCGGCGGCACCGGCAGTGGACCACGACACAGTGCTGGTGGTCCGTGAGGCGCTCGCCGCGCTGCCCCTTGAGCAACGCGCCGCGCTGGTGCTGGTCGACGTACAGGGCTATCCGGTCGCCGAGGTCGCCCGCATCCTCGGTGTCGCCGAGGGCACTGTGAAGAGCCGGTGCGCCCGGGGTCGGGCGCGGCTGGCCGTGCTGCTCGGGCATCTTCGCCCCGCCACCGTCGCGACGCCTTCGGCCCGACCGGACCCCACCGCCCCGATCACGGGCGTGCCCGGCGTCACGCCGGGGAACCACGGCCCGGTGGAGGGCGTCGGATCGGGGTCAGGTCGATACCGGCGGGACGCCAACCAGGAGGACACGTGACGACCGAGGGGTTCCGGGAGGTCGACATCGACCTCCTCGCTGACTACCTCGGCGGGGCGTTGGACGGCACCCCGCAGCAGGACGAGGTCGCCCGACTGGTCTCGGCGGACCCGTCCTGGGCCGAGGCGTACGCGCTGCTGGCCCCCGCCGTGACCGAGGTCCGGACGGACCTCACCCGCTGGGCCGAGCCGTCCCCGGAGATGCCGTCGGCGATCACCGACCGCCTCCTGGCCGCGTTGGCCTCGGCGGAGCCGACGACCGACACCTCGACCGAGGAGGCACCCGCCGGCGCGCCCAGCGTCGATCGGGACGGCGACGCGGCGACCCCGTTGGTCGTACCGGCGCAGGGCGGGGCCGGTCGCCGGCCTCCCGCCCCCACGTCCGGCGGGTCGGGGCGCTGGGCGTCCACCGGCCCGGGCCGTCGCCGGCGCGGCTGGGCCCGCCGTGGCGCACCCGTGGCCGCCGCCGCGATCGCCGTCATCGCCGTCGCGCTGGGCCTCAACCAGCTCTCGATGCGGGCGTCGAACGACTCCGGTGACACCACCGCCATGAACCGGCCGGCCAGCGCGCCGGAGGGCGTCGCGGGGCCCGGGACGGCACGCACCACCGGGCCGGCACTGCGCAGCGGTACGAACTACACCCCGCAGACCCTCGGCAACGCCTACGGCACCGACGCCCCAGGCAAACCGGCTGCCAGTCGGGCGACCGGCAACAGCCCGGGCGAGCAGCCGGAGGTGGATGCCGAGGGCGAGCGCCGTCCCTCGCCCGACGGGTCGGACCAGCTGGCCCGGCTTACCGACGACGCCGCGCTGACCGGCTGTCTGGCCAGCGTCGCGACGGAGCACGGATCGGCCCCACTGGTGGTCGAGGTGATCGACTACGCGCGGTTCCAGGGCGATCAGGCGCTGGTCATCCACTTCACCGACGCGACCGGCGCCCGGTGGGCCTGGGTGAGTGGCCCGGAGTGCGGAGTGCCTGGGTCCGGCTCGGACAGCCGGTATTCGGCGCGGGTAGGGTGAATCCACGGTCAATGGCACGATGACCCCCCACGTGACCTGACCCACCGGATGCCCGGCTCGGGAATCCCCGGTTCGTACGATGACGTTCTGGAAGTCAGCTGCCGGCCCCACCCAGGCGTCGGCAACTCGGATCAGCATCGGTGCTCGCGCCGACGCCGAACACACACAACTCGGGAGACGGCAGTGGACGAGGTCCGCAACCTGATCATCATCGGCTCCGGGCCGGCCGGCTACACAGCGGCGGTCTACGCCGCACGTGCCAACCTGAAGCCGCTGATCATTGAGGGCGTGCAGTCCGGTGGCGCGCTGATGACCACGACCGAGGTGGAAAACTTTCCCGGCTTCGCCGACGGCATCCTCGGCCCCGAGCTGATGGACAACATGCGCAAGCAGGCCGAGCGGTTCGGCGCCGAGTTCCTCACCGACGACGTGACCCGCGTCGAGCTGGTGGACACCGGCGACGCCGGCTCCGGCGCGGTGAGCACCGTCTGGGTTGGCGAGACCGCCTACCGGGCGCGATCCATCATCCTCTCCACCGGTTCGGCCTGGCGTCCGCTGGGCGTGCCCGGTGAGCAGGAGTTCCTGGGCCACGGCGTCTCCGCGTGTGCCACCTGTGACGGCTTCTTCTTCCGCAACCAGCAGATCGTGGTCGTCGGCGGCGGCGACTCCGCGATGGAGGAGGCCACCTTCCTCACCCGCTTCGCGGAGTCGGTGACCATCATCCACCGCCGCGACTCGTTCCGGGCCAGCAAGATCATGGCCGACCGGGCGCTGAGCAACGAGAAAATCAAGGTCGAGTGGAACAGCACCGTCGAGGAGATCCTCGGCGAGGACGGCAAGGTCACCGGGGTACGCGTCCGCAACGTGCACACCGGCGAGACCAAGGTGATGGACGTGACAGGCGTCTTCGTCGCCATCGGTCACGACCCTCGCAGCGAGCTGTTCCAGGGCCAGGTCGAGCTGGACGACGAGGGCTACGTGAAGGTCCACGCCCCGAGCACCCGCACCAACGTGCCCGGTGTCTTCGCCGCCGGCGACGTGGTCGACCACACCTACCGTCAGGCGATCACCGCGGCCGGCACCGGTTGTGCCGCCGCGCTCGACGCCGAGCGGTTCATCGCGACGCTCAGCTGAAACAAGGAACACATCCCGGAGGAGGGGCATAGTGGGAACAACCAAGGCGGTCACCGACAAGAGCTTCGTCGCTGACGTGCTGCAGGCCGACAAGCCGGTGCTGGTGGACTTCTGGGCGGAGTGGTGCGGGCCCTGCCGCAAGGTGTCGCCGCTGCTCGAGGAGATCGCCCGGGAGATGGGTGACCAGGTCACCATCGTCAAGCTCAACATCGACGAGAACCCGGAGACCGCGCGGGCCTACCGGGTGATGTCGGTGCCGACGCTCACCGTCTTCAAGAACGGCCAGCCGGTGCAGTCGATCGCCGGTGCCAAGCCGAAGGGCGAGCTGGTCCGGCTCATCGAGTCGGCCCTCTGACCAGCAGAAACATCAACCGAACCCCGTACCCGCTCGCCGGGTGCGGGGTTCGGTGTCTTCGTCGGCGTATTTCTCGGCCCCAGCCTCCTCGCCGCCCCGGAACGCATAGCCTCAAGCCTGGGCCGCCCGGCCAGCCAGCGTCGTGCAGAGGGGGTCGTGCGTGCGTCCGATCCGACCCGGTGACCGGGGACCCGCGGTCACGGAGATCCGTACCATCCTGACCGGCCTCGAACTGCTGGCCGCCGCCGGCCCGCAAACCGACGAGTTCGACCTCGACACCGAGCGGGCCGTGCGCGCGTTCCAGCAGTCGCGCGGGCTCAGTGTGGACGGCCGGGTCGGCGCGGAGACCTGGCGAGCCCTGGATGCCGCCCGTTGGCGGCTCGGCGCCCGCACGCTCTACCACGCGGTCCCCGAGCCCCTCACCGGCGAGGACGTCCGGTCGCTACAGGAGCGACTGCTGGAGATGGGGTACGACGTGGGCCGCGCGGACGCCATCTACGGTGTCCGGACGTCGAGGGCGGTGGCCCAGTTCCAGCGTGAGGTCGGGCTCACCCCGGACGGCTCCTGCGGCCCACACACAATGAACGCGCTCCGCCGGATCGGCCGCAAGGTGGTCGGTGGCCGCCCGCAGTGGCTCCGCGAATCCGACGCGATCCGGCAGTCCGGGCCGGCGTTGGTCGGCAAGACGGTCGTCATCGACCCGGGGCACGGCGGCACCGACCCCGGAATGGTGGTGCCGGACGGCTCGCTGCGCTGGACCGAGGCGGACCTGGTGCACGACCTGGCCAGCCGACTGGAGGGGCGACTCGCCGCCTCCGGGGTGCGGGTGCAGCTCACCCGGGGCCCGTCGCCAGACAGTTGCCTGCCGGACACCGACCGGGCCCTGCTCGCCAACTCGCTCGGCGCCGACGTGTTCATCTCGCTGCACCTAGACGGCCACGCCAACCCGGACGCGGAGGGCGTCGCGACCTACCACTACGGCACCGACAACGGGGTGACCTCGGCGACCGGTGAACGCCTGGCCGGTCTGGTGCAGCGGGAGATCGTCGCTCGCACCGGGCTGCGGGACTGCCGTACCCACGCCAAGACGTGGGAGTTGCTGCGACTGACGCGGATGCCCGCCGTCCGGGTCGAGGTCGGCTACCTCACCTCGCCGACGGACCGCGCCCACCTTGTCGACCCCCGGTTCCGGGACCGGGTGGTGGAGGCGATCGTGGCCGCGGTGCAGCGGATGTACTACCCCATCGAACGAGACGTCCCGACCGGATCGCTCGACGTCAGCGAACTGCGTGCCGTGGTGACCGCCGGCACTGTGCTGGACTGATTCGACGCCGGGCGTCAGCCGTTGGTGGAGCGGGTGGCCGGGGCCGGACGGACCGGCCGGAGCAGGGTCTCCGGGCTCATCGACCCGAGCAGCTTCTCCAGCGCGTACTCGACGTCGGACTTCCAACTCAGCGCCGTACGCAGCTCAAGACGCAACCGAGGGAAGCGCGGATGCGGACGTACGGTCTTGAAGCCCACGGAGAGGAAGAAGTCGACCGGGGCCACGCAACCGCCGGCGGGGTCGTCCGCGTCGCCGAACTTGGCGTCGCCGAACGCCTCGATCGCCTTGATCCCACGCTTGGTCAGGTCCCGGGCGACACCCTGCACGAGCATCCGGCCCAACCCGCCGCCGGAGAACGCGGCTACCACGTTGGCGGTCATCAACAGTGCCGCGTCCGCGGAGACCGGTGAGGTCGGGAACGCCATCGAACGGGGCACGTAGGCGGGCGGGGCGTACATCACGAAGCCGGCCGGCATGCCGTCGACGTACGCGAGTTTGCCGCAGGAGCCCCACTCCAGCAGCGTCTGGGAGACCCATGCCTCTTTCTCCAGGCCCGGATCGCCAGCGGCACAGGCCCGGTCCGCGGAGACCGGATCGAGCTCCCAGTAGACGCACTGCCGGCACGGGCGCGGGAGGTCTTCCAACGTGTCGAGGGTCAGGCTGACCAGACGTCGCGACATATGGCGCATCCCCACAATAGGCTCGGTGGTGAGACCGGCATGGAACGACAGCGCCGCCTTCCTGCCCCCGACGAGCGATCGTACGCCGCCGATCGGAGATGCGGGAGGGGACTCGCGAATGCCCAGCGCAACGGGGGACGCCGAGGACGGTCCGCCATGTGGTCGATCTGCTGCGGCACGGCGGCAGCACCACTCCGGCGGACTAGGATCGACAATCGGTGTGTCCGCCGCCATGGTCAGCGGTGTGCGGGGTACCCGGGGCGGGAGCCACTCGAGCAGCGATCGAGGTGAGGTCATGACCGGCACGACACTCGACGACTACACCGACCGGTACGCCCGGCGGGTACGCGGGATGACCGCCTCCGAGATCCGAGCACTGTTCGCGGTGGCCAGTCGTCCGGAGGTCGTCTCGCTCGCCGGTGGCGCACCGTACATCGCCGCCCTTCCGCTGGACGCGGTCGGCGAGATGCTCGGCCGGCTCGGCTCCGAGCACGGCGTGACCACCCTTCAGTACGGCATTGGTCAGGGCACCCTCGAGCTGCGCGAACGGATCTGCGAGGTGATGTCGCTCTCCGGGATCGACGCCGCCTGCGGTGCTTCCCCCGAGGACGTCGTGGTCACCGTGGGCGGGCAACAGGCACTGGACCTGGTGGCCCGGCTCTTCCTCGACCCGGGCGACGTGGTGCTCGCCGAGGGGCCGACGTACGTCGGTGCGCTCGGCGTGTTTCAGGCGGCCCAGGCGCAGGTCGTCCACGTACCGATGGATGCGGACGGGCTGATCCCGGAGGCGCTGGAGGCGGCCATCGCCGACCTGGCCCGCGCGGGCCAGCGGGTCAAGTTCCTCTACACGATCCCCACCTACCAGAACCCGACCGGCGTGACGCTCAGCGAGGAGCGCCGGGAACGAGTGCTCGACATCTGCGAGCGCGCCGGCCTGCTCGTCGTCGAGGACGACCCGTACGGCCAACTGGGGTTCGAGGGTGAGGCCCCGGCTCCTCTGCGGGCCCGCCGCCGCGACGGCGTCTTCTACCTCAGCACCTTCTCCAAGACCTTCGCCCCCGGGCTGCGGGTCGGCTGGATCCTGGCGCCGCACGCGGTCCGCGACAAACTGGTCATCGCCAACGAGGCGCAGATCCTCTGCCCCAGCGGTTTCGCCCAGGCCGCAGTGGCCACCTACCTGAGCACGATGCCCTGGCGGCAGCAGCTCAAGGTCTATCGCGAGGTCTACCGGGAACGCCGCGACGCCCTGCTCGACGCGATGGCCGACCTGATGCCCGAGGGCACCAGCTGGACCACCCCGGCCGGCGGTCTCTTCGTGTGGGCCAGCCTGCCCGACGGGCTCGACTCGAAGGCCATGATGCCGCGAGCGGTCGCCGCCCGGGTCGCCTACGTTCCCGGCACCGGCTTCTACGCCGACGGCACCGGCACCGACGCCATGCGGCTCAACTTCAGCTTCCCGCCGCCGGAACGGATCCGCGAGGGCGTCCGCCGGCTGGCCGGTGTGATGGAGCAGGAGATCGCCATGCGCCGGGTCTTCGGTGCCGTGGGTGGTGCCGCCGGCCGACGCGGCCGGGCCGGCTCCGACGTGCCCGGGCCCGACTTGGCATGATGCCGGCATGGCTACGACCGCCGAGCACCTCCTCGTGACCGACTCCGCCGCCTCGGCCGACCTGCGCGTCGTGGTGCTCGCCGGTGGGCTCTCCTACGAACGGGACGTGTCGCTGCGCTCCGGTCGTCGGGTGCTCGACGCGCTGCGCGCCGTCGGGGTGGAGGCCGAGCTGCGCGACGCGGACGTGGCGCTGCTGCCGTCGCTCGCGGCCGACCCGCCGGACGCGGTGGTGATCGCACTGCACGGCGCGACCGGCGAGGACGGCTCACTGCGCGGGGTGCTGGATCTGTGCGACGTCCCGTACGTCGGCTGCGACGCTCGGGCCTCCCGGGTCGCCTGGGACAAGCCCTCGGCCAAAGCGGTGCTCCGCGAGGCCGGCATCCCCACCCCCGACTGGGTGGCGCTCCCGCACGATCGTTTCTCCGAGCTCGGCGCGGTCGCCGTCCTGGACCGGATCGTCGACCGTCTGGGCGTACCCCTGATGGTGAAGCCGGCGCAGGGCGGGTCCGGGCTGGGCGGGGCTGTGGTCCGGGACGCCGCCGCGCTGCCCGCCGCGATGGTCGGCTGCTTCGCGTACTACTCCACGGCGCTCGTGGAGCGGTACGTGCCGGGGATGGATGTGGCGGTCTCCGTCGTCGACCTCGGCGACGGCCCGCAGGCGCTGCCGCCGGTGGAGATCGTGCCGCGCAACGGCGTGTACGACTACGCCGCCCGTTACACAGCAGGGCGGACCACCTGGCACGCCCCCGCCCGGCTGGACCCGGAGGTGGCTGCCACGGTCGCTGACGTGGCCCTCGCCGCGCACACCGCGCTCGGTCTACGGGATCTCTCCCGCGTCGACGTGATCGTGGACGCAGCCGGCCAGCCGCACGTGCTGGAGGTCAACGTCTCGCCAGGGATGACGGAGACGTCACTGCTCCCGCTCGCCGTGCAGGCGGCCGGGCTGGACTTCGGCCGACTCCTCGGCACCCTGGTCGCCCGAGCAGCCGCCCGCCTCACCAGGCACTGACCTACCCGCCAACCCGTTCGACCGAGCGGACCACCCGCCGGACGACCATGAGGTTGGCCGGTCGGGGTCAACCTCACGGTCGGTTCCAGATCAGTGGGTCGCGCGTATGTCGGGTGTGTCGCTGCCGTTGGTGCGCGCGACCGCGCCCGGAGTGCCGGCGCGCTTCTCGGGGGCGGTCCTGCTGATTGCCTCTCCGGAGGCGTCCCCGGTGGCCGGGTCGTACGCGGCTGGGTTGGCGGAATCAGCCTCGTCGGCGCTTCCGCTCGCCGGGCCGACGTGGGGCCCGCCGGTGGGCTTCTCCGCCGAGCCGACGACGTGAGGTCTGTCGGTGGCCGTCGTGGCTGCGCTGCCGGATGCTGCGCTGCCCGATGCTGCGGCGGTGGAGTCCCGGGTGCCGGCGGCCGGGGTGCCGGGCAGATTGGTGTTGGATGCCGTCCGAGCGGGTTCAGCCGCCGGACCGCTGACCGTGGCCGACCGGGCGGGTTCAGCCGGGCGGTCGGTGACGGTGGTCGCCGTCGAGCCGGCATCGGCGTCCGGGTCCCCGGCCGGTTCGGCCCGGGGTCCGCCGTCGGCGTCGCTCGGATCAGGAGTGGAGTCCGACGCCGGTTCCGGGATCTCCTCTGCCGCCTCGATGACCGAGACCACCTCCGTCCCGGCTGCTGCCGCTGAAGCGGCCTCCGCTGCGGCAGCGGCATCCGCGGCAGCGGACTGGGCAAGCAGACTGGACGGCGCCTGCCACTGGATGCGGGGCGGCTCGGCGAGCGGGCGGCCACCGAACTCGGCGAGCCAGGCCGCGACGAGCGCCAGATTTTCCCGCCACTGTGCCTCGGAGATCGGCGGCAGGATCGAGTCCCACAGGGACAGGAACGTGCCCCGCAGTTGAAGGCGGCCGTACGGACGGGCGAGGAACCACATGTGCAGATGGGCGGAGCCGTCGCCCCAGCGATTGACGTGCACCCGTGCCACGCCGTCGAGCGACCGGATGGCCCGCTCCAGACGTACGGTCATCACCCCCAGCTCGGCGGCCAGAAGGTTCGGCAGGTCGCCGAGGTCGAGGTGGGTGCGCGATTCCAGGATGAGCACCATGGGCAACCCGGTGGGCCGGTCCATGGCGCGGACCCGCCACCGCTCGCCCACCCAGATGTAGGCGTCGTCGGGTGCGTTGCAGGCGGTGCATTCCCGGAGACCCTCGCCCTTCCGGGGCGGTTCGACCGGGACCGGATCATCGAGTTGCTTCACGTGGAGGTCACCCTCGAAGGGAAATGACGGCCACTGGGTGAAGTCCGGGACTGAGGGAGGGTTGTCGTGCACGACGCTGACCCTAACCGAGTCTGGCACCGCTGTCCCTACCTGTTCGAGCGGTCCCGGGCCACCGGATCGGCACCCGCCGTCGGCCGGGTGCGCGTGGTCGCGCAGGCATCGAGAGGCGATATCCACAGGCTGCCGAGATCCTGAACACAGGCCGTCATCCACAGGCTCGCACCCGCTCCCACGCGCTGTTTCACGTGAAACGGGGGGTGCCTGTGGACAACCGGTGTGGATAACTTTTTGGCCAGTCGGTCGTTGTCCGCGAACCGCCAAATCGGCGGGTTCGACGGCCCACTGGAGACGAGATCGGACGGGCCGGCTCCGATCGGCGCCACATGCCACCGCCGGCGCGGTGCTCAGCCGCCGACGACCGCCCGCTGGCTCGTTGGTACGCGTCGGCGGTGACGGCTTGGCCCGTGTTCTCGGACCGCGTCAGCAGACCTCGGCCCGCCCGGCCCGGATGCCCGGATGCCGACGGACGGCGAGGTCGATCCGCAGCACCGACGCCGGGGGGTCCGAGACGGGGAGGCGACTTCGCTTGACCGTCGACGACAGGGTTCTGGTGCCAGCGAGTCGCTGTCGCGGTTTCACGTGAAACCGTGACGCCGCGCAGCGAAGGGCGATCCTGCGGTCCGGGGCCAGGCTTGCGCTGTCTTCCGCTCGAACACCAAGTTCTTGCGGTCCAGCGGCCAGCGGTTCCGGCGGCCTGGTGGTCCGGCGGCCTGGTGGTCCGGTGGTCCGGCGGTCCGGCGGTCCGGCGGTCTGGTGGCTCGGCGGACTCCCGCCAAGTTCGCTGCGAGGCTGCTCCCGCAGATTGACCGCAGTCGGGAGCCTCGGCCGAGGTGCGATGACAACGGAGATGTCGTTTCGCGCCACTGAGCGGCTCGCTGGCGCTTTGATCGGCGCATGGGGTGGTTCGGGTTGACTGGACCATCCCGAAGCCTCCTGCGACGCGCGTAGAGGATCCATCAGCGCCCGCACTCACCCCAGCGGCCGCCGCCAAGTCGCCCGCCACCGTGCCCGGCCGCTCGCCGCTGCATCCGCTCCGCCACTATCCGCCCGCGACGCCAGGCTCGTCGCCCACCGCCCCGCCCATCGCCCGCCACGCAAGGCGGGAGCCGGAACCCGGAACCCGCGAGCCGCGAGCCGCGAGCCGCGAGCCGCGAGCCGCGAGCGGATTGTGCTTTCGAACGTTCGGGGCAGCGCGACCGACCGACCACATCCGCCGACCACATCCGCCGACTTCTCCTGCGGCCAGAGCGGCGACCCCGGGTTGACTGGGGCAAGCCAAGGATGACGCCGGTCCACGGGTCATGCCGATCTCGGAATCAGGTCCGCCGTCTGTTTCACGTGAAACCGCGACGACCCCGGGATGCAGAACGGCCGCGCCCCCGTTCGGGTAGCGCGGCCGTAGGCGACGGGCGGGGTCAGTCCTCCCCGCCCTCCTCCTGTTGCACACCGATGATCCCGACGATCCGCTCAAGGTCGTCCACCGTGGCGAACTCGATCGTGATCTTGCCCTTGCTCCGGCCGATGTCCACCTTCACGCGGGTGTCGAACCGGTCGGACAGCCGATCGGCGAGATCGGTCAGGGCCGGCGCGTGCGCCTTGGGCCGCCGCTTTGCGGCCTGACCCTTCGCCGGCCCGTCGTTGAGGGCCAAGGCCACGATCTCCTCGGTCGCCCGAACCGACAGTCCCTCGGCCACGATCCGCAGGGCCAGCTGTTCCTGAGCCTCCGCCTCGTCGAGGCTCAGCAGGGCTCGGGCGTGCCCCGCCGACAGGATGCCGGCGGCTACCCGGCGCTGCACCTGGGCGGGCAGGTTCAGCAGTCGGATGGTGTTGGAGATCTGCGGGCGACTCCGGCCGATCCGGCGGGCCAACTCCTCGTGGGTGGCCCCGAACTCCTCCAGCAGTTGCTGGTAGGCGGCGGCCTCTTCCAGTGGGTTCAGGTTCGCCCGGTGAATGTTCTCGAGCAGGGCGTCGCGGAGCATCGCGTCGTCACGGGTGTCCCGGACGATCGCCGGGATGCTCTCCCGCCCCACCGCCTGGGCGGCCCGCCAGCGCCGCTCGCCCATTACCAGTTCGTACTTCTCGTCGTCGAGCTGCCGAACGACGATGGGCTGGAGGAAGCCGACCTCCTGGATCGAGGTCTTCAGCTCCTCCAGCGCCTCCTCATCGAAGACCTGGCGGGGCTGCTTCGGGTTGGGCATGATCGCGTCGACCGGGATCTCGGCGAATCGAGCACCGGGCACCGGGCTCAGCACGGGTTCCGGCTCGCGGACCGGCGCTCCGGCCGGCACCGCAGCGACGGCGACGGCGCCGGCGTCGTCCAGGTGCTCGCTCTCCGGATCTGCCGTCGCGGTGCCAGCGGCAGCCGGCGCCGGCCCGGTCGGGATCAGCGCCCCCAGGCCCCTACCCAGACCGCCCCGAGGACGGTTCTTCATGCCACGCCTCCCAGCGACTCGTCCGCACTACGCATTCCGGCCCACCGGCTCCTTGACGCCGCGCTCGGCGATCTCCTGGGCGGCCTCGAAGTAACTCGTGGCGCCCCGCGAACCGGGATCGTAGGTCATCACCGACTGGCCGTAGCTCGGTGCCTCGGAGACCCGGACGTTGCGGGGGATGACCGCCTGGAGAACCTTGTCGCCGAAGTGGTTCCGGACGTCCTGCTCGACGGCGTCGGCCAACCGGGTGCGACGGTCGTACATGGTCAGCAGGATGGTGGAGACATCGAGCTTCGGATTGAGGTGCTGGCGTACCAGGTTGATGTTGTTGATCAGCTGGTTGAGCCCTTCCAGCGCGTAGTACTCGCACTGGATCGGGATCAGCACCTCCTGCGCGGCAACCAGAGCGTTGACCGTGAGCAGGCCGAGCGAGGGCGGGCAGTCGATGAAGACGTAGTCGAACTCGCCCGGGTAGGCGGCGATCGCCCGATCCAGGCGCGACTCCCGGGCCACCACCGACACGAGCTCGATCTCCGCACCGGCCAGGTCGATGGTCGCGGGAACGCACCAGAGGTTGGGGATGCCCTCGACCGCCTGCGCCACCTCGGCCAGCGGCATGCTGTTGATCAGGCAGTCGTACACGTCGGGGATTCCGGTGTGGTGTGGGACGTTGAGCCCGGTCGAGGCGTTGCCCTGCGGGTCGAGGTCGACCACGAGCACCCGGTTGCCGTGCAGGGCGAGCGCCACCGCAAGGTTGACGGTGGTGGTGGTCTTACCCACCCCACCCTTCTGGTTGGCGACGCACATGACCCGGGTCCGGTCCGGCCGAGGCATGGTCACCTCGCCACTGGGATTCAGGATCTGCACGGCGCGCATCGCCTCCATAGCCAACGGTGGGTCATCCTCTTCGCGCGTCGGGGTTTCACGTGAAACGTACGTGGGATCGGCCGCCATGGCGGCCAACGACTCGGTCGAAGCGACAGGTGCGTCGGCGACCACCGGCGCGGCGTCCCGAACGGCCGCCGCAGTGGGTTGGTGTGGGACGGCCGGCTCGAAGCGAACCGCCGCGGCGGTGTTACGGCGACCTGAGGTCGACCGCACCTCGGCGGCGTTGATCGGTCGACTCGACGCCTCCGGCGTCCGACGACCACTCGCCGGCTCCGGAATGGCCGAGCCCTCCGGCCGCCCGGCACCCGACGACGGGTCGAGCGCTGCCGGCGGATCGCCGTCGTTAGGTCGGGTCGATGGCCCGGTCTCGCCGGGCGACCAGCTCGGGTAGTCGGTTTCACGTGAAACGGGATCGCTGGTCGACCCGGTCACGCGTGGATCGTCGTACCTGCCGTCGTCATGCACCTGTCATCCCTGCCCGCTTCGGATGGTCGGTCCGCGCCCCGGTCAACTTGGCCGCATCCTCGCCCGCAACCCGGAGCGTACGGCCCGCGGGAGCGGTCGGAAACCCGCGACGTCCGTCACCCGCTCCACACTATCGACGCGCGGTCAGCCTACGGCGGACGGGCGCGGCCGGTCCACGTCGGGTTCTCATCCCCTCGTCCATCCGTACCGGTACAACGAGGCAACCCACCGGCCGGAAGCCCGATGGCGCGAAGTGTCAACCTCGGCGGGAGCGTCCACCCCGGGCGCGTTTCTTGGTCGCCGGGCGGGCCGGGCCGATCATCCGCTCGCGCACGATCTCCACGACCGTGGTGGGCGGGTCGACCACCCCGACGCCGCACAGCTGCACGGCCGGCTCCCCGCCGCCGAGCCGCGCCACCACCTCGGCGTGCTCCTCGATCTCGGCGGCGGCGGACGAGCCCTTGAGCGCCAGCAGCCGACCGCCGCGAACCGCCAGGGGAAGGCTCCAGCCCGCGAGCCGATCCAGGGGGGCGACCGCGCGCGCGGTCACCACGTCTCCGCTGATCGGCTCCCGGCCACTCGACCCGCTGGCAGCCTCGTCGGCCCGGCCGCGGAACACCCGCACCGACTTGGCCAGACCGAGTCGCTCGACGACCTCGATCAGGAACGACGTCCGCCGGGCCAGCGGCTCGATCAGGGTGACAGTGAGGTCGGGGCGGGCGATGGCCAGGACGAGACCGGGCAGACCGGCGCCGGAGCCGACGTCGAGCACCGTCGCGCCGGACGGGATCCGCTCGGCGACCGCGGCGCAGTTGAGCAGGTGTCGATCCCAGATCCGGGGTGCCTCCCGGGGGCCGATCAGGCCGCGGACCACCCCGTCGGTGGCCAGCAGTTCGGCGTACGCGGCGGCCAGGTCGAGGCGGTCACCGAAGAGGGTCAGCGCGGCCGGAGCCAGCTCGGGCGGCAACGCCGCGTCGGCCGGTGACGGGGAGGTGTCCCGCCCGGTCGATTCGGCATCGGCGTCGACGGTGGCGGGGCGGACAGCGGACGGCCCGGGCGGCGTGCCGCCCGGGCCGGACACGGCGTCGGCCGTGATGTCGTCGTGGGTCACCCGGTCAGTCCGCCGGCCGTACGACGATGCGCCGGTTCGGCTCCACACCCTCGGACTCGCTCGCCACGCCGGACATGGCGTTCACGACGTCGTGCACGCACTTGCGCTCGAACGCGGACATCGCGTCCAGGCGGACCGGCTCGCCGTACTCCTTGACCTTCTCGACGGCGTTCTTGGCGACCGCGGCGAGTTCCTTACGGCGGTTCGCCCGGTAGCCACCGACGTCGAGCAGCAGACGGCTCGGCGTACCGGTCTGCCGGAAGACGGCAAGGCGGGTCAGCTCCTGGAGGGCCTCCAGGGTGGCCCCGCGCTGGCCGACCAGATTCTGCAGCCGCTCGCCGACCACCTCGACCATCGGACGGCCGGCGGCGACCAGCTCGTCGATGTCGCCGTCGTAGTCGAGGATGTCGAGCAGTCCTTCGACGTAGTCGGCGGCGATCTCGCTCTGCCGGAACAGGTCGCCCTCGCCCACAGCCTTCTTCACCCGGGTGCCAGCGGCGGTGTCGGTGTCGTCGTCCGCCTCGGTGTCATCGGCTTCGGTGTCGTCGCCGTCCACCGCGAGCGTGGCGGTCTCCTCCTCGTCCAGGGACTGCTCGGCGCGGGGGATGCTGGTCTCGGTCACGGTCTCATCTCCGTACTCGCTCGGCCGGACCGTCGGGTCCGACTGGTTTCCCGGGGCCGGCTGGAGGTTGCCGGTGCCCACAGGCACGTCTGTACGGGCAGTGTCGCCCGTGGCCGCGCGGTGCGCGGTCGGTTCCGCCCGGCGCCGGCCGTACGGCGGCTGCGCGGTGCGGAACGGGCCGCCGCCGGATCACCGGCGGCGGCCCTCGTAGGTCAGCCCTGCCGCTTGGCGGGGCGGCTCTTCTTCGGGTTGTTTGCGGGCTTGGCGCCCGGCTTCGGCCCGGCCACCTTGGGCGCGGTCGCCTTGACCGGTGCCGGCGGGGCCGTCTTGCCACGACCGAACAGGCCACCGGACTTGGCAGGCTGCACCGGGTTACGGCTGGCGGCGGGCGTGACGGCCTTCTTGGCGGTCACCGGCGGCGGGAACTTCCGCAGCACCCACTGCTGCTGGCCGAGGGTGAAGAGGTTGTTGGTGACCCAGTAGATGATGACGCCGATCGGGAAGATCGCGCCGGAGATCAGCAGCGACGCGGGGATGCCGTAGAGCATCAGTCGCTGGATCATCCGCTGCTGCGGGTCCTCGGCCCAGCCGGTCTTGAGGATCATCTGACGGCTGGTCAGGTAGGTGGTGGCGATCATGACCAGGACCAGGACACCAGCAATGATCTTTACGGTGCTGCCGTTGGCGCCGAGGCTGGCCAGCTCGTCGGCAGTGGAGCCGAACTTGCCGGCGATCGGGGCGGTGAAGAGCTTCGCCTGCGAGGCGCTCTGGAACTGGTCGGCGGTCCAGCCGTAGAGGGTCTTGCTCTGCTTGTCCGGGTCGAGCCGGCGCAGCACGTGGAAGAGGCCCAGGAAGACCGGGATCTGAAGGAACATCGGAAGGCAACCCATAAGCGGGTTGGCCTTCTCCTTCTTGTAGAGCTCCATCATTTCTTTCTGGAGCGTCTCCCGGTCACCCTTGTGCTTCTCCTGAAGCTCCTTGACCTTGGGCTGGAGCGCCTGCATCGCCCGCTGCGACTTGATCTGCTTGACGAAGACCGGGAACAGGATGACCCGGACGGTGACCACCAGGAAGATGATGGCCAGGATCCAGGCGAAGTTGGTGCCGATCACCGCGCCGACGGGCACCCCGATGGCGTCCCAGGCAGAGTGCCAGGTCAGCAGGATCCACGAAATCGCGTAGTAGATCCAGTCGAGACTCAGACTCAATTCGGGGCTCCAGTCACATCAGCACGACGGCGGCCGCCCGGCTCCGGCACCGGGTCATATCCACCAGGGTGAAAGGGGTGGCAGCGCAACAACCGCCGGGCCGCCAGCACGGCTCCCCGGAGCGCGCCATGCCGAACGACCGCCTCCTGGGCGTACGCACTGCACGACGGGTAGAACCGACAGCGAGCCGGCAGTGCCGGACTTATCCACCGACGGTACGCGATGATGGGCGCGATCAGCACCTTGGCACCGGTTGTCGACGGCCGTGGGCTGCTCTGCTCGGTGCCGCTCATCGGGACCGCCGTTCGCGCGGCGACCTGGCGACCGCGATGGCGGCGTCCAGGTCGGTGGCGAGTCGAGGGTACGACGCCTGCGCCGCGGCGGGGAGCGCCCGGACGACCAGGGTGCTGCCGTCGGGCAGGTCGGTCAACCGTTCCCGGACCAGCGCCCGCAGTCGGCGCCGGACCCGGTTACGGGTCACCGCGTTGCCGACCGCCTTGGACACGACGAAGCCGGCACGGGACGGCACGGACGACTGCTCCGCACTGTTGTCCCGTACCGGCTCCGGCGAGGTCGGTGTGCTGGGGTCGACGGTTGCCGGCACGGTCAGGTGGACCACGACGGCGCCACGTCCGGCGCGTCGGCCACCGCGAACCGCTGCGGCGAAGTCAGTGCTGCGCCGCAGTCGCTGTGCGGCGGCCAGCACGACTGCCCACGTCCCCTGGACCGGCCCGGTCGGCTCAGGCCGACAGGGTGGTGCGACCCTTGGCGCGACGGCTCGACAGGATGGCACGGCCGGCACGGGTGCGCATGCGCAGCCGGAAGCCGTGGGTCTTCGCGCGCCGGCGGTTGTTCGGCTGGTAGGTGCGCTTGCTCACGTCAGGCTCTCCGTTTTCGTACGCGCCCCGCGCGACGGGATCGCCGGGGTCGTGTGGTGGTCCAGGCCACCTCGACGGTGGCCCACGATCGGTGCTGTCCGGCGGAGCGGGGACTTCGGTGTTGCGGGGATGCGACCGCGGACAGCAAGCACCCATCACCCTAGCAGAGGGCGAGAAAGCAGCCGTTCCAGCCTACGCAGGGGGGCAATGACCGTCAAACACCCCGAGCAGGGGACAACGGGACGCGCCCGAGGCCGAAGGGCGGTTTTCGCTGATGCCGACAAGGGCGCCGCCGCGTCGCCGGTTGATGGCGCAGGGACAACGCTGTTACCGTGCCCGATTGCGGTGAGCGTCGGAAGCTCCGGTCGTCGCGCAGGCAAGACCGGACATGGCAGTGAATCGTTCGGCACGGTGAACCCGCTTCAGCGCCCGTTCAGGCGGGGGCAGGTCCCACCCGCGTCCGGCGGCGGCCACAATCGGTCGATACACAGGCTGTGGATAACTTGTGGATGACCACCGGTCGACCGTCCGGGTGGGTGTTGTTCCACCCGCGAACGCGGCGGGCCCGGGACGGCCGGCTGGCAGACAGCGGCGGCCGGGAGCAGAAGCGAGGGGGTGGCACGACGGTGGCCGGTACGACCGACCTTGCCGCAGTGTGGTTAGCGGCGACCGACGAGCTCGCCGACGAGATCATCTCCGCCCAGCAGCGTGCCTATCTCCGACTGACCCGGCTGCGAGCGATCGTCGAGGACACCGCACTGCTCTCCGTTCCGGACGCGTTCACCCGTGACGTGATCGAGTCACGACTGCGCCCGGCGATCACCGAGGCGCTCACCCGCCGGCTGGGCCGACCGATTCAGGTCGCGGTCACCGTTCGGGTGGCCGAGGACGCCAGCGGCCGACCGGCCGGCACCGTCTACCGCAGCGCCCCGGAGACCGGGCAGCTCGACATCGACGGCCCCGGTATGGCGCCGTTCGACGACGACCAGGGCGGTCGACCGTCTGCCGACGCGATGATCCCTGAGCAGTCGCCCGATCCGGGTCCGCCGTCAGCGCCGGCGGGTCCGCCGCCAGCGCCGTCCGTGGAGGGGCATCGCGCGGGGTTGATTCCGGCCAGCAGGGACGGGCAGGAGGCGTTGTTCAGCGCTGCCTTCGCGGAGCCCCTGCGTCCCTCCCGACCGGGTCCGGACCGGCGTGGCTACGACGAGCAGGCTGCCCGCCTGGACCCGTCCGGCCCCGACACCCGGCCCTACGAGCCCCGCTACCGGGACGACTCGGCGTCGCCACGCGACCAGCACGTGATCCGTTCGCTGCCTCGGGACAGCGGTACGGACAGCGGCCCGGGTCGCAGCGCGGTGGACCATCGGGCCGGTGGCCGCGACGACCGTCGGTTGCCAGGTGCCGACACCGGCGGAAACCGGCTCAACCCGAAGTACATGTTTGAGACGTTCGTCATCGGCTCGTCCAACCGCTTCGCCCACGCGGCGAGTGTGGCGGTGGCGGAGTCGCCGGCCAAGGCGTACAACCCGCTCTTCATCTATGGGCACTCCGGGTTGGGCAAGACGCACCTGTTGCACGCCATCGGGCACTACGCCACGACACTCGGCAACGCCCGCTCGGTCCGGTACGTCTCGACCGAGGAATTCACGAACGACTTCATCAACTCGCTCCGGGACGACAAGACCAGCGCGTTCCAGCGGCGCTACCGCGACGTCGACATCCTGTTGATCGACGACATCCAGTTCCTGGAGAACCGCGAGCGCACCCAGGAGGAGTTCTTCCACACCTTCAACACGCTGCACAACGCCAACAAGCAGATCGTGATCACGTCCGACCGGTCGCCGCGTCAGCTCGCGACCCTCGAGGACCGGATGCGAACCCGGTTCGAGTGGGGGCTGCTGGCCGACATCCAGCCGCCGGATCTGGAGACCCGGATCGCGATCCTGCAGAAGAAGGCGGCGCAGGAGCGGATGTACGCCCCGCCGGACGTGTTGGAGTTCATCGCCTCCCGGGTGTCGAACTCGATCCGGGAGCTGGAGGGCGCGCTGATCCGGGTGACCGCGTTCGCCAGCCTGACCCGGTCGACCGTCGAGCTGTCGCTGGCCGAGGAGGTGCTTCGGGACTTCATGCCCGACGGCGCCGGTCCGGAGATCAACGCTGACCAGATCATGGCCTCGACCGCTGACTACTTCGGGGTGAGCCTGGAGGACCTGCGTGGCCAGTCCAGGTCCCGGGTGCTGGTCAACGCCCGCCAGGTGGCCATGTACCTGTGTCGGGAGTTGACCGAGCTGTCGCTGCCCCGGATCGGGCAGGCGTTCGGTGGCCGGGATCACACCACTGTGATGCACGCCGACCGCAAGATTCGTCAGCAGATGGCGGAACGCCGCTCGCTGTACAACCAGATCGCCGAGCTGACCAACCGGATCAAACAGAACAGCTGAGGCGTACGACGGCCCTCGCGGCGGCGCACAGCCGCAGGACACGCCCGACCGGATCTCCGGTCGGGCGTTCTTTTTGGTCCGTGAGCTGGACTCTCGACATGGTGGAGACCACAGCATTGAGGCCGTGACCGCCTCGATCCCCGCTCGTTGTCCACAGCTCGTTATCCACCGTCGGTGGATAACTACGGTCCGTCCTCCGCCAGTTACCCACAGGCTGTGGAGAAACCCTGTGTACGAAGCTGTGGACGCCTGGGGACGACCGTCAGGTTATCCACCGATCATCATCAACCTGTGTACGAGCTGTTGAAGGTTCTGGGGATGACGGCAATGGTGATCTTCCCCGCGATCCACAGGCTTGGGGAGAAAGTCGGTGGATTACCGGTGGACAACCGGTGGACAACGGTGGACAACCGGCCGTCGTCGCCGGGCTGTGGACACACGGGCCGGTTGTACCCCCGGTTCTCCACAGCTAAATCACCGGTGGATAACCTGCCTGACCTGCGCAGACCTCGGTTTTCCACAGTTTGCACAGGTGCGATGAAGACGATGAGTTATCTCTTCTAAGAGAACAAAAACCAATCATCACCGTTGGGCTTTCTGTGGATCGGGCCGAACGCTGTCGGATCAGCCGGTCAGCATCGACACGATCCATGGGGTCGGGCGCACAGCCGATGTCCCCGCGCCCTAAGGTGCGATGGGTACCCGCACGGTCGGGCGGGACGGTAGGCAGCGGTCGGCATGAGAGAGTTGTCGCTGACGTCGACGCGGAGGCATTGATGAAGTTCCGAGTGGAGCGCGACGCGCTCGCCGAGGCTGTGGCGTGGACCGCGAAGAGCCTGCCCAACCGGCCATCCGTACCGGTGCTCGCCGGGGTGATGCTCCGCGTCACCGACGGCAACCTGCGGGTCTCCGGGTTTGACTACGAGGTCTCCAGCCAGGTGACCGTCGAGGTGCAGGGCGACGCCGACGGCGCCGCGCTCGTCTCCGGCCGCCTGCTCGCCGAGATCACCAAGGCGTTGCCGGCCAAGCCGGTCGACATCGCCGCGGTCGGCGCGCATCTCGAGTTGGTCTGTGGCAGCGCCCGGTTCACGCTGCCCACCATGCCGGTGGAGGACTACCCCGCGCTGCCGGAGATGCCGCAGAGCGCCGGCACTGTCGATGCCGCAGCGTTCGCCACCGCGGTGGCCCAGGTGGCCATCGCCGCCGGTCGCGACGAGACGCTGCCGATGATGACCGGTGTCCGCGTCGAGCTGTCTGGCGACACCCTGTCGATGCTCGCCACCGACCGTTACCGGTTGGCGCTGCGCGAGATCCAGTGGCGGCCGGACGACCCCGAGGTGAGCATCAACGCCCTGGTGCCCGCCCGCACCCTGAACGACACCGCCAAGGCCCTCGGCCCGCTGGGCGGCGAGGTCACCCTCGCCCTTGCCCAGGGCGCTGCGGGCGAGGGCATGGTCGGCCTCGCCGGCGGCACCCGACGTACCACCAGCCGGCTGCTCGACGGCGCCAACTACCCGCCGGTGCGGTCGCTCTTCCCGGCCACGCACAACGCCGCGGCCCGGGTGCCGGTCAGCACGCTGATCGAGGTGGTCAAGCGGGTCGCGCTGGTCGCCGAACGGACCACCCCGGTGCTGCTCAGCTTCAGCGCCGACGGCCTGGTGGTTGAGGCCGGCGGTTCCGAGGAGGCGCGGGCCAGCGAGGCGATGGAGGCCACCTTCACCGGTGAACCGCTGACCATCGGCTTCAACCCGCAGTACCTCATCGACGGTCTGGCAAACCTGGGCGCTCAGACGGCCGTGCTCTCGTTCGTCGACGCCTTCAAGCCCGCGGTGATCTCTCCCGCCGGCGAGGATGGCGAGGTCATTCCGGGGTACCGGTACCTCATCATGCCGATCCGCGTCTCGCGCTGATCGCGCCCAGCAACACCCAGATCCACGGAGGTAGAAACACATGCAGCTCGGCCTGGTAGGACTCGGCCGTATGGGCGGCAACATGCGGGAGCGGTTGCGTTCGGCCGGGCACGAGGTGGTCGGCTTCGACCACAACGCGCAGATCAGCGACGTCACGACCATCGCCGGCCTGGCAGAGAAGCTTGAGTCGCCGCGCGCGGTCTGGGTCATGGTGCCCGCCGGTGTCACCGACGCCACGATCGACGAGCTCGCCGAGGTGCTCGGCGAGGGCGACATCATCATCGACGGCGGCAACTCACGCTTCAGCGACGACGCCCCCCGCGCGGAGCGGCTCAACCAGCGGGGCATCGGCTACATGGACGTCGGGGTCTCCGGTGGCGTCTGGGGCCGGCAGAACGGCTACGGGCTGATGGTCGGCGGCGCCCAGGAGCACGTGGACCGCCTGATGCCGATCTTCAACGCGCTCAAGCCGGAGGGTGAGTTCGGCTTCGTGCACGCCGGCCCCGTCGGTGCCGGGCACTACTCGAAGATGGTGCACAACGGCATCGAGTACGGCCTGATGCACGCCTACGCCGAGGGCTACGAGCTGATGGCCGCCTCGGAGCTGGTGACCAACGTGCCGGGCGTCATCAAGTCCTGGCGGGAGGGCACCGTCGTCCGTTCCTGGCTGCTCGACCTGCTCGACCGGGCGCTCGACGAGGACCCGGAGCTTGCCGACCTGAGCGGCTACACGGAGGACACCGGCGAAGGCCGGTGGACGGTCGACGAGGCGGTCCGGCTGGCGGTGCCGCTGAACGTCATCACCGCTTCGCTGTTCGCCCGGTTCGCCTCGCGGCAGGACGACTCGCCCGCCATGAAGGCCGTCTCCGCGCTGCGTCAGCAGTTCGGTGGCCACGCCGTCCACAAGCGCTGAGCGGTATCCACAACCTGTGTACGTTCACCGGCTGGAACTGGTCGACTTCCGCTCGTACGAGCGGGTCGCCGTCGACCTCCAGCCGGGAGCGAACGTCCTGATCGGCGCCAACGGCGTCGGCAAGACCAACCTCGTCGAGGCGCTGGGCTACGTGGCGACCCTGGACTCGCACCGGGTCGCCACCGACGCGCCTCTGGTCCGGATGGGCGCCACGTCCGCGGTGATCCGCTGCGCGGTGGTGCACGACGGCCGCGAGCTCCTGGTCGAGCTGGAGATCGTGCCCGGCAAGGCCAACCGGGCCCGACTGGGCCGCTCACCGGCGCGGCGGGCCCGGGACGTGCTCGGGGCGCTCCGGCTGGTGCTCTTCGCCCCGGAAGATCTTGAGCTGGTCCGGGGTGATCCGGCCGAGCGCCGCCGCTACCTGGACGACCTGCTGGTCAACCGACAGCCCCGGTTCGCGGGCGTGCGGGCCGACTACGAGCGGGTCGTCAAGCAGCGCAACGCCCTGCTGCGCACCGCGTACCTGGCCCGCAAGACCGGTGGTTCCAGGGGCGGCGACCTCGGCACCCTCGCGGTCTGGGACACCCACCTGGCCCAGCACGGTGCGGAGCTGCTCGCCGGCCGCCTGGAGCTGGTGGCCGCGCTCACCCCGCACGTGGCGAAGGCGTACGACGCGGTGGCGGCCGGTCGGGGTGCGGCGAGCATCACCTACCGGCCGTCGATCGAGCTGGCCGAGCCGACCACCGACCGGGCCGCGCTGGCCGAGGCGTTGACGGCGGCCCTGGCCGCGTCCCGCTCCGCCGAGATCGAGCGGGGCACCACCCTGGTCGGCCCGCACCGCGACGAGTTGGCGCTGAGCCTCGGCCCACTGCCAGCCAAGGGGTACGCCAGCCACGGCGAGTCCTGGTCGTTCGCCCTCGCGTTGCGGTTGGCCGGGTACGACCTGTTGCGCTCCGACGGCATCGAGCCGGTGCTGGTGCTCGACGACGTCTTCGCGGAGTTGGACACCGGCCGCCGGGAGCGGTTGGCGGAGCTGGTCGGCGGGGCGAGTCAGCTGCTGGTCACCTGCGCCGTGGACGAGGACGTGCCGGCCGCCCTGCGCGGCACCCGCTACCAGGTCGGCGAAGGGACGGTACGCCGTGTCGGATAAGCCAGGCACCGATCGGCCAGCGGCTGGCGACACCCCGGCTGCGCGTACCCCGAAGGCGGCGGAGGGATCGGCGGGCGGTGAGTCGGCGGCGGCCGCCAGCGGGCCGGAGCTGGCCCGGGCGGTGCTCGACGCGGCGCTGTCCCGACGGCAGGCGGCGGCCCGCGCCCGGCGTACCCCCGGCGGCGGCGGCGACGCTGCCGGCGGTTCGGGGCGGCGGTTGCGCGGTTACTCCGGCCCCGGCCCCGACCCGCGCGATCCGCAGCCGCTCAGCGCCGTGCTGAACCGGCTGGTGAAGGCGCGCGGCTGGCAGCAGCCGGCGGCCGAGGCCACCGTGTTCGGCGCCTGGGAGCGGGTCGTCGGCGCGGAGGTCGCGCAGAACAGTCGCCCGGTGAAGTTGGAGAACGGCGAGCTGACAGTGGAGGCGCGCTCGACCGCCTGGGCCACCCAGCTGCGGCTGCTCGCCGGCTCGCTGCTCAAGCAGATCGCCAGCGAGGTCGGGCACAACGTGGTGCGCAAGCTGCACATTCACGGCCCGGCCGCGCCCTCCTGGGGGAAGGGCCCGCGCCGGGTACGCGGCCGGGGTCCGCGCGACACGTACGGCTGAGCCGACGTTCAGCCGCGTCGGTCGGCCTCGCGGGCTGCCCGCTTGCGTTCCCGCTGCTCCCGGGTGAAGCGTTTGCGCTCGGCCAGGTCACGTTTCCACGCCTCGCGGGCCTCGGCCGAGCCGCCCTGCACCGCGCCCTGCACACCCTCGGCCGGGCCGGCGAGGTGCCGGAAGGCCCAACGCATCAATCGGCCGCCCTCGCCAGGGGCCCTGGTGACCGCGCCGTCCTCGCTCATCTGCCGCCCTCTTCCCCGCGTCGCCTCGCCGGTTCTCGCCCGTCGCACGAGCAGACCTTTGGGGCACCAATGGTTGGTGTACCAATGATCGGTACGATAGTCACCGTGCGGAGAGAGGGCAACCGATGAGCGAACGACCGGACGGCGTCGACCCGCTGGCCCTGGAGCAGCAGGTCTGCTTCGCCCTCTCGGTCGCCGCCCGCAGCGTGGTGGCCGTGTACCGGCCGCTGCTGGAGCCGATGGGGCTGACCCACCCGCAGTACCTGGTGATGTTGGCGCTCTGGCAGCACGCGCCGTTGTCCGGTCGCGACCTCAGTCGCCTGCTCCAGCTCGACCCGGGCACGCTGTCACCCCTGCTGAAGCGGCTGGAGGCGGCCGGCTACCTGCGCCGGGAACGCGACCCGAACGACGAGCGCAGCCTCGCCGTCACCCTCACCGCCAGCGGTGCAGCGCTGCGGAGTCAGGCCGAGCAGATCCCGGCCGCGATCGTGCAGCGGCTCGGGCTGCCCGTCGAGGACCTGCAACACCTGCACGCGGTGCTCACGCAGCTGATCTCGGCCGCCAACCGACCGGCCGCCGCGGAGACTGACGCGGCGGCTCAGGCGTCGGCGTAGACGGCGAACCCGCGCTCGGCGCAGCGCCGGTAGAACGCGGCCAGCACGCCCAGCTCGGCGCAGGTGAAGTTCCACTGCGGCGGGTCACCGCGCTCGTCACGCAGCGCGTCGAGCCGGCTCTCCAGCCAGCGCAGCTGCTGCTCGGCCAACCGACCGTCGCCGAGCAGGGAGCGCAGCACGATGCTCACCGACTCGAAGGTGACCGCCTCGCCGGTCGCGCGGTGCGCGGCCACGAACCGCTCGATGCCGCTCGCGATCCAGGAGCAGCCGTCCGGGTCGATCACCGGGTCCTCGTCCTCGGCGGCGGCGTCTGTGGCGTACAACACACCTTCGAGGCCGAGAAGCAGATCCACCAACTCGGTGTACGCGGTTGCCCGGATGGTGCCGGTCTTCGCGATCAGCTCGGCCAACGCCGCGGTCGGCGCGGAGATGCGCGGCAGGTCGACGATCTCGCCGAAGTCGACGAACTCGGCCGGCGCGACCGGATCGTAGAAGCGGCCGGTCCGCGGCCAGTGCACCGCGACGTTGTCCAGCCCCATCTGTCACCTCTTAAAGAGCACGTGTCGGGTCGATCGGGTCGATCGTCCCGGTTCCAACCGGTAAAGATCAAGGCTGGTTCCGGGGCGCCGCAAACGTACGGCACTGACGCTTCGGCCGCGACCCCCGACCCGCCCGACAGCGGGTCAACCCGTTCCGGGGCGGCGCGTGCGATGAGGGCCTGGCGTGTGGGGGGAGTCGTGGGCGGCGGGGTTCTGCCGGCTATGGACTTCTCAGCCGCCTCGCTGAGGGTGCCGAGTGGTGGTTCTGTCCCCCACGCACAGTAGGATTGACAGCGAGACGAAGACCCGGTGCGGGAGTGGGACGGGGCCGGTGGCCCCAGATTCATTCTCCACGTCGGGTCGAGCCGATCGCGATCCGCGGGCAACCGCGGCGACCGGCGCGTTCGACCCGCTGTCCGGAGTTCTCCGGCGCCGGTCCGCGCGCCGACGTCGCGTCCTGTCCGCCGAACCCGCGCCCGACGCGCCCTACCGGCGCGGCTGACGCGAGAAAGTGGCCGAGGGTGGCAGCGCAGGACAAGCAGGAGTACGGCGCAGAGTCGATCACCGTTCTCGAGGGGCTGGAGGCGGTTCGCAAGCGGCCCGGTATGTACATCGGGTCCACCGGCGAGCGCGGTCTGCACCACCTCGTCTGGGAGGTCGTCGACAACGCTGTCGACGAGGCGCTGGCAGGATACTGCGACACCATCGACGTGGTGCTGCTCGCCGACGGCGGCGTCCGGGTCACCGACAACGGCCGTGGTTTCCCCGTCGACCTTCACCCGAAGCTCAAGAAGCCCGGTGTCGAGGTCGCGTTGACCATCCTGCACGCGGGCGGCAAGTTCGACGGCAAGGCGTACGCGGTCTCCGGCGGTCTGCACGGCGTCGGTGTCTCCGTCGTGAACGCGCTCTCCACCAAGATGTTCGTCGAGATCCACAAGTCCGGCAACGTGTGGCGGCAGCACTACACCAACTCCAAGCCGAGCCCGCTGGAGAAGGGCGAGGCCACCGACCGCACCGGCTCGGCGGTCTCCTTCTGGCCCGACCCCGACGTCTTCGAGACCGTCGACTTCGACTTCCAGACCATCTACCGACGCCTGCAGGAGATGGCCTTCCTCAACCGCGCCCTGCGCATCCACCTGCTCGACGAGCGGGTGGCCGAGGAGGAGGACGGCCGGCAGCGCGAGGTCACCTTCTACTACGAGGGCGGCATCGCGGACTTCGTCCGGCACCTCAACGCCTCGAAGAGCCCGATCCACAAGACAGTGGTCGAGTTCGAGGCCGAAGAGGAGGGCATGTCACTCGAGATCGCCATGCAGTGGAACGAGTCGTACGGCGAGTCGGTCTACACCTTCGCCAACACGATCAACACCCACGAGGGCGGCACCCACGAGGAGGGCTTCCGGTCCGCGCTGACCAGCGTGGTCAACCGGTACGGCACCGACAAGAAGCTCCTCAAGGGCGACGAGAAGCTCTCCGGCGAGGACATCCGCGAAGGGCTCGCGGCGATCATCTCGGTCAAGCTGGCCAACCCGCAGTTCGAGGGTCAGACCAAGACCAAGCTGGGCAACACCCCGGTGAAGAGCTTCGTGCAGCGGGTCTGCAACGACCGGCTGGTCGACTGGTTCGACCGCAACCCGGCCGAGGCCAAGATGATCATCACGAAGGCGTCCCAGGCGGCACGCGCCCGGATCGCCGCCCAGCAGGCGCGCAAGCTGGCCCGGCGCAAGTCGCTGCTGGAGTCCGGCTCGATGCCGGGCAAGCTGGCCGACTGCCAGTCGACCGACCCCCGCGAGTCCGAGGTGTTCATCGTCGAGGGTGACTCGGCCGGCGGCTCGGCCAAGCAGGGTCGCGACCCACGGACCCAGGCGATCCTGCCGATCCGCGGCAAGATCCTCAACGTGGAGAAGGCCCGGATCGACCGGGTGCTGAAGAACAACGAGGTCCAGGCGCTGATCACCGCGCTGGGCACCGGCATCCACGACGACTTCGACATGGAGAAGCTGCGGTACCACAAGGTGGTGCTGATGGCCGACGCGGACGTCGACGGCCAGCACATCCAGACGCTGCTGCTCACCCTGCTGTTCCGCTTCATGCGTCCGCTGGTCGAGATGGGGCACGTCTACCTGGCCGCCCCGCCCCTCTACAAGATCAAGTGGAACAAGAAGGGCGACGACGCCCAGTACGCGTACTCCGACCGCGAGCGGGACGGTCTGATCGTGCTGCGCCAGCAGAAGAAGCCGAACGCCAAGCCGGACGACATTCAGCGCTTCAAGGGCCTCGGCGAGATGAACTACCCCGAGCTGTGGGAAACCACCATGAACCCGGCGACGCGTACGCTGCGTCAGGTCACTCTCGACGACGCGGCGACCGCCGACGAGTTGTTCAGTGTGCTGATGGGTGAGGACGTCGAGGCGCGCCGGTCGTTCATTCAGCGCAACGCCAAGGACGTGCGGTTCCTGGACATCTGACGGACTGCTGTGGATCGGCCGGGCACTGCCCGGCCGATCCGGCGGTCCACAGAGTTATCCACAGCTTGGCCGGTATCCACAGCCGTTATCCACAGCACGAAAACGACTCTGAGTCTGATAAGGGTATACAGTGACCGATTCTCCCGAGTCCACACCGAACGAGCCCGAGGTTCCCGCCGAGGCCATCGCCGCGGTGGTCGCGCACGACCGGATCGAACCGGTCGGGCTCGAGGTGGAGATGCAGCGCTCCTACCTCGACTACGCGATGAGCGTCATCGTCGGTCGCGCGCTGCCGGACGTCCGGGACGGCCTCAAGCCGGTCCACCGCAAGATCCTCTACGCGATGTTCGACTCCGGCTACCGTCCGGACCGCGGCTACGTGAAGTGCTCCCGTGTCGTCGGTGACGTGATGGGTCAGTTCCACCCGCACGGCGACTCGGCGATCTACGACGCGCTGGTCCGGATGGCGCAGTCCTGGTCGCTGCGCTACCCGCTGGTCGACGGCAACGGCAACTTCGGCTCGCCGGGTAACGACCCGGCCGCCGCCATGCGATACACCGAGTGCAAGCTCGACCCCCTCGCCATGGAGATGCTGCGGGACATCGACGAGGACACCGTCGACCTGCAGGACAACTACGACGGCCGGGCCAAGGAGCCCACCATCCTGCCGTCGCGGATCCCCAACCTCCTGGTGAACGGCTCCGAGGGCATCGCGGTCGGCATGGCCACCAAGATCCCGCCACACAACCTGCGGGAGATCGGCGCGGCGGTGCAGTGGTGCCTGGAGCACCCGGAGGAGGACGAGGAGACCACCCTCGAAGCCCTGCTCGGCATCGTCAAGGGCCCGGACTTCCCGACCCACGGCCTGATCGTCGGCACCACAGCGATCCAGGACGCGTACCGCACCGGTCGCGGCTCGATCCGGATGCGCGCCGTGGTGGAGGTCGAGGAGGACAAGCGGGGCCGCCCCTGCCTGGTCGTCAGCGAGCTGCCCTACCAGGTCAACCCGGACAACCTCGCCGAGCGGATCGCCGAGCTGATCAAGGAGGGCAAGCTCGCCGGCATCGCCGACATCCGCGACGAGTCCTCCGGTCGTACCGGCATGCGGATCGTCCTGGTGCTCAAGCGCGACGCGGTCGCGAAGGTCGTGCTGAACAACCTCTACAAGCACACCCAGCTTCAGGAGACCTTCGGCGCCAACATGCTGGCCCTGGTCGACGGGGTGCCGCGCACGCTCAACCTGGCCCAGTTCCTCCGCTACTACGTCGAGCACCAGATCGACGTGATCCGCCGGCGGACCGCGTTCCGGCTGCGCAAGGCCGAGGAGCGGGCACACATCCTGCGCGGCCTGGGCAAGGCGCTGGACGCGCTGGACGAGGTGATCGCCCTGATTCGGCGCTCTCCGACAGTGGACGACGCCCGGCAGGGCCTGATCCGGCTGCTGGAGATCGACGAGATCCAGGCGACAGCGATCCTGGACATGCAGCTGCGCCGGCTCGCCGCCCTGGAGCGGCAGCGGATCATCGACGACCTGGCGAAGCTCGAGATCGAGATCGCCGACCTCAAGGACATCCTCGCCAAGCCCGAGCGGCAGCGGAAGATCGTCTCGGACGAGCTGGGCGAGATCGTCACCAAGTGGGGCGACGACCGCCGGACGCAGATCATCCCGTTCGACGGCGAGGTCTCGATGGAGGACCTCATCGCCCGCGAGGACGTGGTCGTCACGATCACCCGCACCGGGTACGCCAAGCGGACCAAGGTCGATCTGTACCGCTCGCAGCGGCGCGGCGGTAAGGGCGTCAGTGGCGCCACGCTGCGGCAGGACGACATCGTCAGCCACTTCTTCGTCTGCTCGACCCACGACTGGATCTTGTTCCTCACGAACAAGGGCCGCGTCTACCGGGCCAAGGCGTACGAGTTGCCGGAGGCCAGTAGGGTAGCCAAGGGCCAACACGTGGCCAATCTGCTCGCCTTCCTACCCGACGAGCAGATCGCGCAGATCATTGAGATCCCGAACTACCAGGTAGCCCCCTATCTGGTACTGGCCACGAAGAACGGCCTGGTGAAGAAGACGCGGCTCGAGGAGTTCGACTCCAACCGTTCCGGCGGCATCATCGCGATCAACCTGCGCGATGAGGACGAGCTGGTCGGTGCTGCGCTGGTTGCGCCGGAGAACGATCTGCTGCTGGTCTCGAAGAAGGCACAGGCGATCCGGTTCAACGCCTCGGACGAGGCGTTGCGGCCGATGGGCCGGGCCACCTCGGGCGTCATCGGCATGCGCTTCACGGACGACGACGTCCTGCTCGCCATGGAAGTCGTGCGGGAAGGTTTGGACGTTCTGGTGGCCACGAACGGGGGATACGCGAAGCGGACCCCGATCGAGGAATACCCGGTGCAGGGCCGGGGAGGTAAGGGCGTGTTGACTGCAAAGATCACCGAACGGCGCGGTGGTCTGGTTGGCGCGGTGGTGATCGATCCGGACGACGAGCTGTTCGCGATCACCAGCAACGGTGGTGTCATTCGGACTCCGGTGAAGCCTGTACGGCGTACGCGTGACCGGAACACAATGGGGGTCAAGCTGATGGACCTCCCGGACGGCGTGACTATCGTGGCGATTGCTCGCAATGCCGACGAGCCTGACGAACAGGACTAGTTGAATGACGGAGACACAGGCGAAGTCGGGGAACTCGGGGACCTCGGCCAAACCGGTCGACGAGGAGGCCGCCAAGGGCGGCACACCAGCGACCGGCCGCGCGGCCGTGGGCCGGGCGACGGTCCCCGCCGACGCGCCTGCCCCGAAGTTCACCAGGGCTCCAGGTATGACACCCCCGCCGGAGCAGCCGGGCGAAGGTGGCGAGTCCGGCGACAAAACCGAGGCGCCCAGCGCCGAGGCGCCGACGTCGGCCGCCGCCAATCCTCCGGCTCCGGCAGCGGCGCCCTCGGCACGTCCGGCCACCACCCAGCCGATCGGTCTCCGGCCCGGTCAGGCCGCGTCAACCGGTTCCACCGGCACCCAGCCGCGGATCACACCCGGGATGACCCAGCCCCAGTCGGACGCGACGCGTACGGCCGCCGCTGCCGGCCGCCCGGCCAGCGGTGGTGGCCTGCCACCGGGGATCGGCAACGCGTCCGCCGTCGGTGCGGCCCGCGTCGGTGACGCGGTGCGTGCGGCGCGTACGTCGGTCAGCTCGGCCGCCTCCCGCGGACCGCGTCGGGCCCGGCTGAACCTCAAGCGGATCGACCCGTGGTCCGTGATGAAGTTCGCATTCGCGGTGTCGGTGGTGCTCTTCATCGTCGTGGTGGTCGCCACCTCGGTGCTCTATCTGGCGCTGGACGCGATGGGTGTGTTCCAGAGCGTCAACGAGAGCCTGAGTGATCTGGTCAACGCCGGCGGTGGGCAGAGCACCAGCGGCTTCCAGATCACCGCCAAGGGCGTGATTCTCAGCTCGGCGCTGATCGGCCTGGTCAACGTGGTGCTGTTCACCGCGCTGGCCACCCTTGGCGCGTTCGTCTACAACGTCTGCGCCGACCTGGTCGGCGGGATCGAGCTGACCCTCGCCGAGCGGGACTGAGTGACCGGGACGCCGGGGCACCGCGGAAAGCGGTCGCTCCGGCGTCCCGTACTCGGGTAGGTTTTGCAGGCGGCGACGAGCCTGGCTCGCAAGCTCGGACCCCGATTTGGGGCCGGCGGAGCGGATGGGTTAATCTTGCTCGTCGCAACGCGGGGCTATAGCTCAGTCGGTTAGAGCGCAGAGCTGATAACTCTGAGGTCGATGGTTCGATTCCATCTAGCCCCACCGCATGTCGTCCGACGGTAGTCGAGCGCGAGGGGTCGCCCCATGTTCAAGAAGCTGCTGATTCTGGCTGGCGTCGTCGGTGTGGCCGCCGTCGTGTTCAACAAGATCAAGGCGTCGAACGACGAGCGTGCCCTGTGGCACGAGGCGACCACCGCGCCCGACCTGCGCTGACGCTCTCGCAACGCGCGGCAATCGCCGCGCAATTCGCGGGGCCCTAGCTCAACTGGCAGAGCACTGCCTTTGCAAGGCAGGGGTTAGGGGTTCGAGTCCCCTGGGCTCCACCAGCACTTTCCCCGGTTGATCTCGGTCCCGAGTACAGCCAAGCCGGTCACGCCGTCCCCTCCTGGCCGATAATCCGGTCAATGGCCGGGGCCGCCCGACGAGCCCCGCGCCGGCAGAACGTGGCCGTAGGTGTCGGCCGTCATCCGGATCGTGGAGTGCCCGAGCAGCTCCATCACCGTCCGCAGCTCCTCGCCCTGGTCGAGCAGGAGACCAGGTCCAGATCCGACCACACCTCGCCGGCCGCGAGCCGTTCCTTGGCCTGGTCCACGATGTGCGGACTCACGGCGGAGATGGGCTTTGAGGCAGAGGAGCGGTGTGTGCCAGACGAGGTGTTCCCCAGCGATCTTTCCGGCCACTTCTGGGCAACGGTGGAACGCCGGCCGGAACTCGATCGATGGCGCTTCGAGATCCTCGACTATCAGAACAACGTCCTGCTCAGCGGCTTGGCCTGTAGCGAGCGGCAGGCCGCAGCGATTGTCATCGCGTGGGACCAGGTGATCACAACGTCGCCCGACGAAGAGGACCCCAGCATGGATTGGGTCGATGACTCGGAATGACGGGGAGATCACCGCCCAGGGGCGCGCAGTCCCTAAAGCATCGCGATCTGGCCGGGCAGTTCGGGCGGACCGGACAGCACTGCGCGGAGCTTGTTGATCTGCGGGAACTCACTCGCTCCCGCCTCGCCCCATAGGCTCCGCCACTCCGAGTCGTCGCCGAGGACCCGGTCAAGTGCTCCGACCGCCAACTGTGGCAGGTCGTCGTCCAAGTCGAGGGATTCACCAGCAAGCAGGAAATCCGGCGCGTACGGCGAGGTTATCGGGTCTCCTCCGGGCATCGGAGACGCCACGATGGCCGCTGCGGCGATGGCCGAGGCGGCGTCGTCATGGTCGAGGTACCCGGTGTTGAATGCTGCCGTTGTCAGAGCAGCACGAACCATTGCCGGCCGGGCAGGCGGATCGGCATCGTGGAGGTCACCGCACCAGTCGGCGGCGCTGTCGTTGTCGAACGGGCCGTCATCCCAGGTGCCCATGTGCTCCTCCTTCACGTTCCCGGTGAGCGGATCATGAAGCCAAGCGGGGACGGACGCAAGGCGCGAGAGCGCTTGGTTGTACAGCCATCGATACAGCCAAGCTGGCCGACGGACGTGGGTCACGAGCGGCGGCAGCCGTTCGGGCACCCTCGCCTCCAGTTGCTTCGATGCAGATCAGTGACGCCAGACGACCTGAAGTCGGCCGCGAAGCGGATGGCCGAGTAGGGGGTCGGTGCGCTGCCGATCTGCGGCGACGACAACCGGCTCAAGGGCATGCTGACCGACCGCGACATCGTGGTGAAGGTGCTGGCCGAGGGTCGCGACCCGGCCACCGTGACGGCCGGTGAGCTGGCCCAGGGCGAGGCGGTGACCATCGGCGCGGACGACGACGCGGCCGAGATCCATCGCACCATGGGCCAGCACAAGTTCCCTCCCGGAGCGCCCGGTCGGCGACCTCATCGAGGCCATCTCCGAGCGCAGCTGACCTTCGCGCCTGTCAATGATCGCCGCCGCCGGTTCGCCGGCAGGCGGCGATTCGCGTACTCCGGCGATCCGTGCCGGCAGGTCGGGGTGGGGCGAGGTATTCGGTGCGAGCGTTGTGACTCTGGGGTATGAATATGACTCTGAGGTATACCGCTCTTTGTCATCTGGCCGCCGGGGCCGCCGGAGCCGACACCGCCGTCAGGCGGTAGGAGTGAGCGGGACGGTCTCGCCACGGGCGATGGTGCGTACCTGCTTCGCCCAGCCACGGCGGCGGGCCTCGTCGACGAAGTGCGCCAGCGGTGAGCGGAACACCGGGTAGTCGTCGTAGTGGATCGGCACGGTCAGCTGTGGACGGACCAGCTCCACCAGGTCCGCGCCCTGGCGGGCGTCCATGGTGAGCAGGATCCCGGCGACCTTCGTGCCGCCGAGGTGGATCAGCATCGCGTCGATGTCCGGATAGCGTTCGGGGATCGCGGTGAGTAGCGGCCGGTTGAGGGTGTCGCCGGTGACGTAGAGCCGGAACTCCCGCCGCCCGGAGCGTTCCACGTCAATCATCGTGCCCATCACGTCGGGCATCAGCAGGTCCAGTGCGCCCGGGCCGTGCTGGCCGGGCATCGAGGTCAGCCGCACTGTCGTACCGTCGCGGTGCAGCTCCCGGGACGACCACGTCGGCAGACCCTGGGCGGCCCGGAAGCCCCAGCGGCGCAGCTTGCGTTCCGCCGCGGGGGTGGTGACGATGGGCAGCTCGCGGGCCAGTTCCCGACGGGCCACCCGATCGAAGTGGTCGCCGTGCAGGTGGGAGAGGACCACCGCGTCCAGCTCCGGGAGCTGGGCGATCCGCAGCGCCGGGTCCGTGCGTCGGCGCGACCACAACCCCTTGCCCAGGTACGCCCGTTGACCCCGGTGCAGGAAGTTCGGGTCGGTCAACAGGGTGAAGCCGCCGATCCGCAGCACCGTCGTCGCGGTACCGATGAACGTGACCTGGGGTTGCTTCACCATCGCGCCCACCTCCTGCGGCTCCGGTACCCCGATGAGCCGTCGGCATGCGGCTCAGCCCTTGACGCCGCTGACGGGCCGACCAGTGCACGCGTGCGGGTCAGGTGTCGGAGCGCGCGATCCGGACGGCGACGCCGTCGAGGGATCAACTCCAGCCCGAGTGCCAAGTCCGCGTCAGCTGGCGGAACCACCGTCCGCCGCTGACTCGGCACCGGATTCGGTCCGGTTGGGGCGGGTTTCCGGGAGGCGTTCAACCAGCTTGGTGAGCGCGCCGTTGGCGAAGGTCGCGCCGAGCGCCGACCCGGCCCCGATGGTCCAGCCCACCGGCCCGAGCGGGGTGCAGCCGAAGAACTGGCTCACCCCCGGGGTCTGCACCACCACGACCAGGACGCCCAGTGACGCCGCCGTGGAGGCCAGCACGGCCGGACTGGTGCCGCCGGCCAGGATGGTCTGCCCGAGTTGGGTGCCGACCAGGGCGACCAGGGCGACAGTGCCGGCCCGCTGACGGCGTCCGGTGTAGCGGGCCAACGTCCAGCCCGCTGTCGCGCCCAGCGTGGTGGCTGCCGCCCGCAGCCCGATCTCCCTGGTGAGGCTCTCGCCGAGCGCCGTGTCCGGGCCCTCCCGGAGCAGCGCGTCGGTGCGGTCCGATGCGGGCGGCCGGACCGCGATGGCCAGCGCCGGCGCCAGGTCGGTGAGCAGGTTGACCAGCAGAAGTTGTCGCCCGGTGAGCGCGGAGCGGCCGGTCGCCGCTGCGGTGAGCACACTGAACGCGATCTCACCGAGGTTGCCACCGACCAGGATGCTGAGCGCGTGCCGCACCGACGACCACATCGCCCGCCCTTCGATCAGGGTGGCGATGATGGTTTCCAGCCGGTCGTCGGTGACCACCAGGTCGGCTGCGGCGCGGGCGGCCGGGGTGCCCCGTTGACCGAGGGCGATGCCGACGTCGGCCAGCCGGATCGCCGGGGCGTCGTTGGCCCCGTCGCCGGTCATCGCCACGGTCCGCCCGCACTTCTGCAACGCCTGGATGATCCGCACCTTGTGCGCAGGGGTGCAGCGGGCCACCACGTCGGTGTTGGCCAACCGCTCGGCGAGCGCGTCGTCGTCCAACTGGTCGAGTTCAGCGGCGGTGACCACCCGCTGTTCGTCGTGTTCACTGATGGTGGCGGCGATCGCCTCTGCGGTGGCCGGGTGATCACCAGTGATCATGATGGTGTGCACGCCGGCCTGCCGGATCCGGCGTACCGCCGGGGCTGCGCTCTCCCGGACACCGTCCGCGAGGGCCAGGAAACCCACGAAGGTCAGCCCTCGAACGTCGGAGTCGGTCACCTTCGGGTCGTTCACCGGGCACTCCGCGACGGCGAGGATCCGGTTTCCCGCACCGGCCCGGTCGGCGAGCATCCGCTCCAGCTCCGCGCGGCCGGCGTCGTCCAGCGGCTCCTGTCGACCGTCCATCCGTCGGGACGAACAGCGCGGCAGCACCGTCTCCGGAGCACCCTTGACGCTCAACAACAGGTGACCGTCGGTCTGTCCGATGCTCGCGTGGTAGCCGCGGGACGGCTCGAACGGCAGCCCTCCGGCGGCCCGCCACCCGGCGGCGCCGGTCTGCTCCACCACCCCGGCCTCCCCGGCGCCCCGACGGACCGCCCGGTCGGTCTGCAACGCCAACTCCTCCGGGTTCTTCGCGGCGGGGGTGGCCCGCAGCGCCGCGGCCAGCGTCATCCGGAGCCGGTCGTCCAACCGGTCCAGCGGGGCGTACCGGTCGCCGACGCTGTCGCCGACCCCGGCCAGCAGCAGCTTGCCCTCGGTGAGGGTGCCGGTCTTGTCGAAGCAGAGCACGTCCACCCGGCCCAGCGCCTCGATGGTGCGCGGGTTGCGGACCAACGCGCCGTGCTCGGCCAGCCGCCGGGCCGCGGCCAGCTGCGCCGCGCTGACCAGGAACGGCAGCCCCTCCGGCACCGACGCCACGGCGAGGTTCGCGGCGGTCGCCGCCGTTTCGGCCAGGGGTACGCCTCGGAGCAGGCCCGCGCCGGCCACCGCCACCGCGGAACCGGCCGCCAACGGGATGGCGGCGCTGGTCAACGCGCCGAGCCGAGCCTCCACCCCACTGGCCGGCGGGTCCTGCTTGACCAGGGCGAGGCTGCGCCCGGCCTCGGTGTCGTTGCCGGTCGCCACCACCACTGCGGTGCCGTGCCCGGCGGCGACTGTGGTGCCCTCGTAGAGCATCGAGTGTCGGTCGGCGATGGCGGCGGCGACCACCGGTCGGTTGGACTTGGCGACCGGCAGCGACTCACCGGTCAGCGACGACTCGTCGGCCTCCAGGCCCACCGACTCGAGCACCCGGCAGTCGGCGGGCACCGAGTCGCCCGGTTCGAGGGCGATGACATCCCCGAGGACCAGGTCTTCGGCGGCGAGAACCTGCTCGGCACCGTCCCGGCGGACCCGTGCGGTCACCGCCGACCGTGACAGCAGCTCCGCCAGCGACCTTTCCGTGTTGCGCTCGTGCACCGCCCCGATCAGGGCGGACCCACCGACCACGCTGCCCACCAACGCGGCGTCGACAAGTGAGCCGAACGACGCGGAAAGCACCGCCCCGGCGGCCAGCACCGGCGTGAGCGGGTTGGACAACTCGTCCACGAAGGCACGCAGCAGGCCACCACGTCCGGGTCCGGCGCCGCCGTTGTCACCGGAACCGTGGCGTCGGCGTTGCGCCTCGGCGCTGGCCAGGCCGTCCGGGGTGGAACGCAGGTGGTCGAGCACGGTACCGACCGGCATCAGGTGCCAGGCGGTTGCCACGGGCACCGGGGTGTCGGACTGGTCGTGCAACCGGCGGGCCTGCCAGACCCCGTTGGCGAAGGCCAGCCCGGCCGCGCCGTTGACCGCGACGAGCGCCCGGTGCGGCAGCTGGGTCGGTGGGGCGGTGAACGCGCCCAACGCCCCGAGACCGGTGCCGGCCATGGCCAGGCGGATGTTCTGCTGGGCCGTGCGCCGGGCCACCCCGGTCGCCTCGATCACCAGCGCCACCACCCGCAGGTCGGCACCGACCAGCAGGTGCGCGCCCCACGGCGGCAGTTCCTCCGGCGCGGCGAACCCGAGACCGCAGTCGGACGCGCCGAGTGCCTTCCGGTCCGCGGAGACCAGCATCACCACGGCGCCGTCGCGCTGCAACGCGCGTACCGACTCGGCCAACTGGTCCCCGCCGGGGAGCATCGCGTCGGCGAAGCCGTACCGCTGCTCGTCGCCGCCGGCGACGAGCAGCCGCAGGCCGGCATGTCGGGCGGCGGAGGGCAGGCCGTCGACGCCGGGCGCGGGTTCCGGCTCGACCCGCAACAGGGCGGCGAGCCGGTCGCCGTGGGAGAGGCCGAGGAGTTGGCCGCCAGCGGAGCGCAGCCGGGCCGCGTCCGGGATGGCGTCCGGGTCGTTCGCGGGCATCCGGTCCAGCGGCCCGAGCCGCCAGCCGTCCGCCGTCCGGGAGGCGGACGGGTCGTCCGGGTCGAACAACGCGAAGGCCCGCTCCGCCACCTGGTCGACGTCCGCGTCGGACGCCGGCGCCAGATCGGCCAGGACGCCCCGGTCCGAGCCGAGCACGGCGGCGTCGAGCACGAGCGTGTCGATCCGGTCCAGTTCGCGCAGCACACTCCGGTCCATCGCGATCACACCACGCCGGGCCAGCATCCGGCCGAGCTGAGCCGCGTACCCCTCGCGGCCGCTGCCCGGCGCCTTCGGCAGCGCGGACAGGCCCAGCGCGGTGGCCCGCTTCGGCCCGGCGAACGGCACCGCCGCCGCGCCGGCGGCCGCACCGGCGGCGAGCATGCGGTTGATGTACCGCTCGACCGGGCCGTCCGGCTTCGGCCGCGGACGTTCGATCACCGGCCAGCGGGCGGTGGCTCGTTCGGCGTCGCCGGTCAGCCGTGGTTCGGCCTTTTCCCAGGCGGAGAGTTGGGCCCGATCCTCACCCCACTGCACGACCCGTTGGGCACCGTCCAGGACGATGCCCGTCCAGCGGCCGGTCAAGCCCTGCACCACCGCCTCGGCCAGCGGAAACAGGATGTCGGCGCGCGGGTCGGAGCGCAGCCGTCTGCCGATGAACTCGTGCAGTTTCGGTTGAAGATCCACAGCGGAGAGCAGGCCGGCCACCTCGCCGGGCAGCGGCGCGAACGGCAGGATCCGGGTGGCTGCCGAGATGGTCAGGCCCAGTGCGTCCGAGGCGAGCGCGCCGAGGGTGCGCGGTGTGCGCGGCCCCTCCTCCGGTGGGTGCGGCGGTGGGATCTCCGGGTCCGGTTCGTGGTCGCAGGTCCGCTCGACTCGGTCGATGGTGGCGATCAGGTCGCGCAACGTCGGTTCGGGGGTCTGGACGGCGATCACCACCCGGCCGGAGGGTGCGTTGACCCGGGCCCAGGCCACCCCGGGCATCCGTTCCAGCGCGCCCTCCACCTGACGGGCCAGCCGGTTGCCACCGTCCTGGCAGACACCGTGCACCTCGATGTGGTGCCGGCCCGGCCGGGACCAGACCCGACGCCGCGTCAGCCCGGCCGTCCGGGCCAGCCGGACCGCGGCCGAGCTGACCGACCGGGACGCCTCGCCGACCAGATGCGGCACGCCGAAGGACGGCAGGATGCGGCCGGCAGCGCGACCCGCCGCCGTCATCGAGGCGTACGGCTGGACGGGCGCCGGCCCGGCTCCCTGTTGCCGCTCGTCCTGACCTTGGCCATGTCGTCCTCCCACCGCACTCACGTCCGGCGGCCTGGCTTCCCGACCTGCCATCCGTTATGCCCCTTGAGTGGCGGAATTTTCCGCCGTCGCTGGCGCATGGACGGGATGGGCTGTGGAACCCGACGACCATCACCGGACATGGGGAGGCCGGCATGAGCACACTGACGCGACATCTCAACGGTTCACGGGAGAACGTCTCGATGTACAACCGGCGGGTGCAACTGCCGATGGTGGGTGAGGTGGCGGTGCCGCCACCGGACAAGGTCGCCTACTACGCCGGGCTCGGAGTGCTCGCCGCGCTACAGGTCATCGAGTGGCCGATCGCTGTGGTGATCACCGCTGGTCACCTGCTGGCAGACCAGCATTTTTCCGGGCTGGTGCGCGGTGTCGGGGAGGCGCTGCAGGACGCCTGACGAGAGCCGGGTCACCGGACGGTTGACATGAATCAGGGTTGAAGTCGCATGCTCGGCCGATGCCGAGCACAGCCGTCACCACCACACCCGCCGCACCGGGACTCTTCGCACCGCGGCTGCGCGCGATGACGGTGGGCAGCGTCGCGCTGATCTCACTCCTCGCGTTCGAGGCGTTGGCGGTCGGTACGGCGATGCCGACCGTCGCGCGCAGCCTGGACGGGTTGGCGCTCTACGGGATCGCGTTCGGTGGTCCGTTCGCCACCGGTGTGCTGGCCATGGTGGTCTCCGGCATCTGGTGCGACGCGCGGGGTCCCAGGGGGCCGATGTGGCACGGCGTCGCCTGGTTCGTGGTCGGGTTGCTGATCGCCGGGACCGCCCCCGTGATGAGCGCGCTGGTCGTCGGGCGGGTCGTGCAGGGTTTCGGCTCCGGGCTGCTCTCGGTGGCGCTCTACGTGATCGTCGGGCAGGCGTACCCGCAGGAGCTGCACCGGCGGATCTTCGCGGCGTTCGCGGCGGCGTGGGTCGTACCGTCGCTTGTCGGGCCGGCGGTTGCCGGCCTGATCGTGCAGTACCTGGGCTGGCGGTGGGTCTTCCTGGCGGTGCCGGCGGTGGCGGTGCCGGCGGTGCTGCTGATCCACCCCGGCCTGCGGTCGCTGGCCCGGGGTGCGGCGACGAGCCCGCCGGCAGGTGCGGCCGCGCGGATCGGTTGGGCGTGCGGGGCCGCGGTGAGTGCCGCACTGCTGCACATCGGGGGACAGCAGCGCGGCGCCACCGCAGTGGTGCTGGTCGGGTTCGCCGTGGTCGGCCTGCTGGTCTGTGCCCCGCGCCTGCTGCCGGCCGGTTTCCTCCGGGCCGCGCGCGGGTTGCCCACCGTGGTGGGGTTGCGTGGTCTGGCGTCGGCGGCCTTCGTCGGCGCCGAGGTGGTCATCCCGCTGATGCTCTCCCGGGAACGGGGTCTCTCGCCGACCGCTGCCGGGTTGGTCCTCACTGTCGGCGCGCTGGCCTGGTCGGCGGGCTCCTGGTTGCAGGGCCGGATTCCGGTGCCGGTGTCGCGGGCCAGCCTGCCGCGTGCCGGGTTGATCTGCATCACGGTCGGCACCGCCACGGTCGCGCTGGCCGTCCGGCCCGAGCTGCCGGTGGCTGTCGCCGTGCTCGGTTGGGCGGTCGCCGGTCTGGGCATGGGGCTGCTCTATCCGTCGTTGTCGGTGCTCACCCTGGAGTTGTCCGCACCGGGTGAGCAGGGCCGCAACAGCTCGTCACTGCAACTGAGCGACTCTCTCTTCGCGGCGACAGTGCTCGCGCTGACCGGGGCCGTGTTGGCGGCGGGAAGTGCGCCGGGCCCGGCCAGCTACACGACGACGCTCGTGGTGACCGCTGGGCTGGCGCTGCTCGGGGCGCTGCTGGCCGGCCGGGTCGCGGTGGGCGGGGGTGTACGACCGGCCGGGTGATCCGCGGATTCCGCCGCGTCCCGCCCGCTCGTGCCGGAAGGATGGCGGACGATGAACCTCCTGACCATTCTTCCGCTCGCCGTGGTCATGGTCGCCGGGACGCAGTTGGTGGTGGCCGTTTTCCTGGCCTCGTCGGATCGGCCCCGGGCGGCGTCGCTGGGCTTCCTCGCCGGCGCGGGGCTGGTGGTCGCCGCCGGGGTGACAGTGGCCTGGTTGTTGACCAAGTTGGTGGGTGGAGTGGTCGCCGACGCCAGCGCCGTCGCCGGGAAGGTCGATCGCGGCCCCGCCATCGACCTGGTGGTGCTGGCCCTGCTGGTGTGCCTGGCGGTGCTGATCTGGGTCCGCCGGGGCCGCTCCGGACCGCCGCGCTGGCTGGGAAGCATCGAGCATGCCGGTCCGCCGCAGGCGCTGCGGCTGGGTGCGCTGCTCTTCGTGGCGACGCCGACCGACGACCTGACCATGGCCACCGTCGGGGCGAGCGTGGCCCGACATGATCTGCCGTGGTGGCACCTGGTGCCGTTCGTGCTGCTCACAGTGCTCCTGCTCGCGCTGCCTCTGCTGGCGTTGCTGCTGTTGGGGAGCAGGGCATCTCGGGTGCTGACCCGGATGCGGGAATGGGCCGAGGGGCACGCCTGGATCGTCAACGAGATCGTGATCGCGTTCTTCGCGCTGCTCACCGTGTTGGACCTGATCCGGTCGGGGTGAGCCGCCGCATGCCGTCACGGGATTGCGTGTCGTTTCGTCGACACCAGGAAGGGTCGGACGGGTTCCAAGGAGGACGAGATGAAGGTTCTGATCACCGGGGCGTCCGGCACTCTGGGCCGTGCGGTGCTGGGTCGGTTGCGTGACGACGGGATCGGCGTCCGGGCAACCAGCCGCCGGCCACCCGCCGGCACGGACGTGGAGTGGGTGGTGACCGACCTGGTCACCGGGGACGGGCTGACCGAGGCGGTGACCGGGATGGACGCCGTGCTGCACCTGGCGTCCGCGCCTCGGGGTCGGCAGACCTACCAGGTGGATGTGTTGGGCACCCGACGACTGGTGGTGGCCGCCGGCACTGCCGGTGTGCGGCACATCGTCTACATCTCGATCGTCGGGGTTGATCGGGTGCCGATTCCGTACTACCGCCACAAGCTCGCCGCCGAGCAGGTGATCGCGGCCGGTCCGGTGCCGTGGTCGGTGCTGCGGGCCACCCAGTTCCCCCAGTTCCTGGACGACATGCTGACCGCCAGCGCGCGGCTGGGCCCGGTGATCGGGGACCGGGCGGTGCTCGCCCAACCGGTCGACCCGGGTGAGGTGGCGGCGCGGCTGGCGGCCCGACTGGTCGCCGGACCATTGGGCGGCATCGAGGAGCTGGGTGGGCCGCAGGTGCTCCGCTTCGACGAGGCCGCCCGGGCGTGGCGAGCGGCCCGAGGCTCGCGCCGACCGCTGCTGCCGGTGCGGATTCCCGGCCGGCTCGGTCGCGAGCTGCGGGCCGGTGGTCTGGCCACCGAGGCACTGCCCCGGGGCGTACGTACCTGGGCCGACCACCTGGCCGACACGTACGGGGGAACCGGCCGGAAATGAGAGCAACAACGGTTCACGTTCGTCTTACCGTGACGCCATGTTCGCTGTCGTCACCACTGTGATCCTCTACGTCTTCGGCTTCGTCTTCCTCTACGGCGTGATCCGGCTGGGTGTCCGGCACGCGTTCGAGGATCTGGAGCTGCAACGGGCCAAGGCCCAGCGCGAGGAGGAGTTGGCGGCTGCCCGCGACCGCTCCTTCATGAGCGACAACGCCTTCCTCGCGGGCAGTTGAGCGCCGGATCGATCCGGCCCGGGCCGCTGGCGTCGCCGGGGGGCCGGGGAGCCGCCGGGCGGTTCAGCGTCGCGGATGCGAGGATCGCACCCGTGATGGGAACGCTGAAGACCGAACCGGCCCGCGCCCGCCTGGATCTGCTCGCCCCGCCGGTCGCGGAGGCCATCGCGCAGTGGCCGGCCGACGCGCCGGTGGACGTCAACGACGTGCTGGTCGCGCCGATCGACGCCGACCTCGCCGACACCGCGGCGTTCTGCGCGGCGTACGAGGTGGGGCTGGACGTGTCGGCCAACTGTGTCGTGGTGGCGGGCAAGCGTGAGGGCGTGGTGCGCTACGCGGCCTGCATCATCCTGGCTACCACTCGGGCCGACGTGAACGGGGTGGCCCGCCGGACGCTGGACGTCCGCAAGGCGAGCTTCGCCCCGATGGACGACGCTGTCGAGTTGACCGGCATGGAGTACGGCGGCATCACCCCGATCGGGCTGCCGGCGCAGTGGCCGATCCTGGTGGACGCGCGGGTCATCGCCACACCGCACGTGATCGTCGGGTCCGGCGTACGGCACAGCAAGATTGCGCTGCCGGGGCCGGCGTTGGGCGCGCTGCCGGGAGCCCAGGTGGTGGAAGGGCTGGCCAGGCCGGTCTGACCAGGTATCGGCATCGATGTTGTTGCACGTGAAACATCGTGATCATCAATGTCGGACGTCCGGTCGTCGGTGACTCAGTGTGAGTGCGCTGCGGACTCGCGCTGCTCGACCTCGGCGAACGCGGCGAGCAACGTCTGCACTTCCTGCGCACCGGAGACCGCGTACTTCCCGGCCAGCACGAAGGTCGGCACGCTGGTGATGCCCAGATCCTGGGCGGCGGCCAGGTCGGCGGCGACGTCGGCGACGCGCTCGTCGGAGTCGAGGAACCGGCGCGCGTCGACCGCGTCGAGGCCGATCTCACCGGCCAGGGCGGCCAGCGCCTCCCGCGAGCCGACGTCGACTCCGTGGTTGAAGTGCGCCTGGTAGAGCGCCTCCACCATCTCGGCCGCCCTGCCCTGGTCGGTCGCCCAGGAGACCAGCCGGTGCGCGTCGAAGGTGTTGGCGATCACCGCGCGGTCGTAGTCGAGCCGCAGCCCGTCGGCCGCCGCGACCTGGGTCACGTGGTCGACCATCTGCCGGGCGCGCTCCGGGCCGCCGAACTTGCCGGCCAGCGCCTGCACCAGTGGCAGGGGCTGCGGCACCGGCGACGGGTCGAGCTGGAACGGCCGGTAGCGGACCGTCACCTCGCCCTCGTAGCTGGCGAGGGCCTCATCCAGGCGGCGCTTGCCGATGTAGCACCACGGGCAGATGACGTCCGCGTAGATCTCGATCTCCATGATCGGTGGCAACCTCGCGGTCAGCCGAGTTGTTCCCGGATCTGCCGCTTGAGGCGGCCCAGGATCGCCGTGCCGCCACGGATCCGCAGCGGGCTGATCGCCTGCGCCAGCCCCATCCGCTGATAGAGGTCGTCCGGCACGGCCAGCACCTGCTCGGCGCTCGCCCCGGCCAGCCCCTCGGCGAGGATCCCGGCGAACGCCCGGGTGGTGGGCGCCTCCGGTGGGCAGTCGAAGAGCGTCTCCACTGTGCCTTCCGGGGTCACCCGGGCGCGCAGGAAGAACGCCGTCTGACACTCGGGCACCTGTTCCATGCCCTCGCGCTCCGCGGCGCCCTCCGGCAGCGCCGGGATGACGTCCGCGTACTCCAGGAGCATCTCCAGCACCAGGTCGCGCGGCGCGGCGGCGAACTCGTCGACGATCTCGGCCAGTCGGGCCGGCATGTCAGCCATGCGTCGAGGCTACCGCCGTCGTCCCGAGGGCCCGGTCACACGGTGGGCGACTGCTCGCTGATCTCGCTGAGCGCGCTGGTGGGGTCGAGCTGCATGGCCAGGTCGCCGAGCGAGACGATCCCCACCAGCTTGCGGTCACTGTCACAGACCAGCACCCGTCGGATGCCCCGATCCCGCATGAGCGCCGCCGCCTCACCCGCCGTGCAGTGCTGCTCGATCATGACGACCTCGCGGGTGACGATCGAGCCGATGGTGGTGGCCGCAGGCGAGCTGTTCTCCGCCACGGCCCGCACCACGATGTCCCGGTCGGTGAGCATGCCGGCGAGGCTGGCGCCGTCGGTCACCACCACATCACCGATGTCGGCCTCCTTCATCACCCTGGCCGCCTCGTCCAGGGTGGTCTCGGCCGGCAGGTACACCACCTGCTTGGTCATCACGTCACTGACCCGGTAACCGGTCATGAGAGCCTCCGAAGACGTTTCCACCCGATCCGACAGCACTACCCTGTGACGCGGCAGCTACACCAGGCTCGCACGAACCTGGCGTACCTCGTGGACGAGTCGATCCACCAGACCGTCCAGCGGTAACTCGGTGCGCCCGTCGCCGGCCCGCTCGCGCAGCTCGACGTACCCCTCGGCGAGCCGGCGGCCGACCACGACGGCCCGGGGGATGCCGATCAGCTCGGCGTCGGTGAACTTGACCCCGGCCGAGACGTGCGTGCGGTCGTCGACAAGCACCCGCAGGCCGGCGGCGGCGAGACGCCCGCCGAGCTCCAGCGCCGCGTCGAGCTGCGGGCCCTTGCCCGCAACCACCAGGTGTACGTCACACGGCGCGACCGCCGCCGGCCAGACCAGTCCCCGGTCGTCGTGGTGCTGCTCGGCCACGGCCGCCACCGCCCGGGAAACCCCGATGCCGTAGCAGCCCATCGTCGGCCGGACCGGCTTGCCGGCCGGCCCGAGCACCTCGACAGCGAAGGCGTCGGTGAAGCGGCGGCCGAGCTGGAAGATGTGCCCGATCTCGATGCCCCGCCGGATGGTCAGCTCGCCGGCGTCGCACTCCGGGCAGGGGTCGCCGGCGCGGACGTCGGCCGCCTCGATGGTGCCGTCCGGGGTGAAGTCCCGTCCGCACACCACGTCGGTCGCGTGTCGGCCCGGCTCGTTCGCCCCGGTCAGCCAGGCAGACCCGGTCACCACCCGAGGGTCGACCAGGTAGCGGATGCCCAGCTTGTCGAGCAGTTGCGGTCCGATGTAGCCGCGAACCAGCTCCGGATGCTCGGCCCACTCCTCGAAGACGGTCACCTGTGCCGGGTGCAGTGCGGCGCCGAGCCGCTTCAGGTCGACCTCCCGGTCACCGGGCAGCCCGACGACCAGGAGCTCGGCCCGGTCGGCACCCGGCCGACGAACTGACAACACGACGTTCTTCAGGGTGTCGGCGGCGGTCCAGCCGTCCCGACCGCCCAACCGGCGCGCGTTGGCCAACTCCACCAGGCTGGCGATCGTCGGGGTCTCCGGAGTGTCGTGCACCTCGACGGCCGGCTGCGCGCTCGGGTCACCGGCGCTCGGCACCCGGGTGGCCACCGCCTCGGTGTTGGCCGCGAAGTCGCAGGAGGTGCAACCGACGAAGGTGTCCTCGCCGACCGGCGTCGCCGCCAGGAACTCCTCCGACGCGGAGCCGCCCATGGCGCCGGACATCGCCCGCACCACCGTGTAGTCCAGCCCCAACCGATCGAAGATCCGCTGATACGCGGCGCGATGCCGCCCGTACGCCTCCCGCAGCCCCGCCTCGTCCAGGTCGAAGGAGTACGCGTCCTTCATCAGGAACTCCCGGCCACGCAGCAACCCGGCCCGCGGCCGCGCCTCGTCGCGGAACTTCGTCTGCACCTGGAACAGCGTCACCGGGAAGTCCCGGTACGAGGTGAACAGGTCCTTGACCAGCAGCGCCGCCATCTCCTCGTGGGTGGGCGCCAACAGGTGCTCGGCACCGCGCCGGTCGGCGAGGGTGAAGATGTCGTCGCCGTACTCCGTCCACCGGCCGCTGGTGCGATACGGCTCGGCGGGCAGCAGCGCCGGGAAGTGCACCTCCTGGTCGCCGATCGCCACCAGTTCGGCGCGGACGACCTCGGTGATCCGATCAAGCACCAGCTTGCCCAGCGGCAGCCAGGTGTAGCCGCCCGGTGCGGCACGACGGATGTAGCCGGCGCGCAGCAGCAGCCGATGGCTCGGCACCTCCGCGTCGGCCGGATCCTCGCGCAGGGTCCGCAGCAACAGGGTCGACATGCGTAGCAGCATCCGCGCAGCCTACGGCCGGTGCGGCAGGATGAGCGATCCATTTCGATCCGAGCCGGACCCGATGCCGGCAACCATCGGCGCCGTTGCTGGCGTCTGCAAGGACACCAAGTCCTCGTACCCCGACCTGAAGGATTGGCCCGTGTGGACCCTCTGCTGAGTGAGTTCGACTCGTTCGTCCGTACCCGCACGCCAGCGTTGCTGCGCTCGGCCTACCTGCTCACCGGCGACCAGCACCTGGCCGAGGACCTCGTCCAGTCGGCCCTGGCCCGGACCCACCGCTCCTGGAACAGCCTGCACCACAGCGGCAACGCCGAGGCGTACACCCGCAAGACCATGTACCACCTACAGGTGTCCTGGTGGCGTCGGCGCCGGGTACCCGAGTCGATGCCGGGCGACCTGCCCGAGCCACGCGGAGGCGACTCGGCCCCGGACCACGCCCACCAGACCAGTCTGCGGCTCACCCTGCGGGCGGCACTGGCGAAGCTCTCCCCGAAGCAACGTGCCGTGCTGGTGCTGCGGTTCTTCGAGGACCGCACCGAGGCGGAGGCGGCGGACCTGCTCGGCGTCACGATCGGCACCGTGAAGAGCCAGACGGCCAAGTCACTGGCCAGGCTGCGCACCGTCGCACCCGAACTCGCCGAGCTGTACGTCCTGGAAGGGAGTACCCGATGAACGACCAGCGCCTCCGGCTCGATTTGACCGCCCTGGCCGACGAGGTCACCTCGGTCGACCTGCGGGACCGGACCCTGCGTACGTCCCGCCGGCTCGGCATCCAACGGGCGGTGGCCACGTCGGCAGCCGCGCTGGTGCTGATCGCCGCAGCGGCCGGTACCGCCTTTGCCATCCGACCGGACCAGTCCCCGACCCCGCTGCCCGCCGACACCCCATCGGTCACCGCGACTCCGACGCCGTCGGCGTCCCCCACCCCGACGCCCTCCACCAGCGCCGGCGACACCCCCGGCGCCCCACCCAGCGGCGGGTCGGGCACGAACAACCCGACCGTGGAGTTCGGAAAGCTCTTCTACGGCCCGGCCAGTGTGACCGACGCGGAGATGGCGAACCTGCGGTCCTGGCGTCCGGGCGACAGCCCGGTGAGTCTGCTGGCTCTGCCCGAGCTCGCGGCGAAGGGCAACGCGAGCATCTCGCCGGACGGGCGCCGGGTGGCCTGGGTGGACCGCGACGACAGCGGCGAAAGTACCCTTGTCGTGGCCGACGCCGACGGCTCCGACCGGCAGGAGATGCGCTCGGACGTGGCGGGCGACTGCTCCCCGGTCTGGTCACCGGATGGGCGGCACCTGCTGTTCGTGGCGGCGATGGGGACGGGTGAGTCCGGTCGGCACGGAGTGCTGGACACCCTCAGCGACAAGAAGACAGTCACCTGGTGGCCCGGGCGGCCCGGCGGCTGTCACGCCCTCTGGTCGGCGGACGGTCGGACCATCGCCATGGCCGTCGATGTTGGGATCACCCTCTATGCCGCGGACGGCACGAAGAAGCGGGTTGTCCCCGGCTTCTCCATGAACGGTTGGCGCAGCCACGACATTGCCAGCCTGTCCTCGGACGGCTCTCGGATTGCTCTGCTGCGGAGGAAACCCGGCGAGGAATCCGGCGACATCGCTCGTGAACTGTGGGCCAACGCGGTGCTGGACACCCGTACTGGCAAGCAGGTCACCTTGGCACTGGGTGGGCGCACCCTACGGCAGGTCTACTTCCAGTCGGACGGCTCCATGGTCGTGCGGGTCCAGGACGGCAGCGGGTACGCCGTGCTGCTGGTGGACGAGGACGGCAGGAAGATCTCCGAGACCGCAGAGCCGGCGAGTCTGAAGAACGAGCAGATCCTGGCCGTCGTCGACTGACCGATCGGCGCGAGATGGGCGGGTCACCCTCGGGAGGCCCGCCCCTTCTGCGTCTGAGCACCGCCGGCGAATCGGTGTTGATCACGGTCGGTGAACTGCGAAAAAGGTTGCCGGTGCGAGCGGATCCGACTGTCAGGTAGTAGCGCGCTGCGGCGGCAACTCGCCAGGGCCAGGGGCTCGTCTTGGGTGGTGTCAGGCACTGTGAGCCTCCACAAAGGATGGAAACGATGAACCTCGGCCCGTTCACCTACACCACCCGTCCCGCCTCGGCCCGTCGTTCCGGCGCGATCGCCGGTACCGCAGCCCTGCTGCTCCTGGCGTTCGGTGCGGCTGCCTGCGGCACCGCCGACCCGAAGGCCGCCGTGCCCGCTCCGGCCGAATCGGCCACCGCCACCGCCGCTCCCTCGGCCGGCGACACCTCGGCCGCCGGCACCGGCGGCTCCGTGCAGGATGCGGCCCCGGCTGTCGCGCCGGCCCGCCCGGCGGCCGGCTCGACGCAGTGGCCGCAGCTGACCTGGTACACCGCCGAGGAGCACGGCCAGAAGCAGAACGACCCGGCCCGGATCTGGCGGCGTACCCCTGCTGGGACGTGGCAGGTGGTGCGTTCGGGCCGTCCCGAGAACGGCAAAGCCCTCAACGGCCCGCTCGCCGTCTCGCCGGACGGCCGACGGGCGGCCTGGGTGGAAGGGTCCGCCCGCCAGCTGGTGATCAGCGCGTTCGACGGCACGAAGCGGCACGTCATCCCGACCCAGGGTCAGCAGACCTGCGCGCCGAGCTGGCTCGACTCCGGGCGGGTGCTGTACGGCCTGGGGCGGGAGAAGGAGCTAACGCTCATCGCGGTCAACGCCGACGGGACCGGGCAGAAGGTGCTCGCCACCCACTACCCGAAGTGCCCGACGGTGTCCGGCGGATGGATCGCCCAGGTCGGCGCGCAGACCGTGGCGATCGGGGACGAGCGAGGCGTCCGACGTGCGATCAGCCCGCGCCTCCCCGCCGGCCTCGTCATTGGTGGGGTGGCGGCGATCTCCGGCAACGGCCGGACGCTGGTGATCAGCGCCCACACGACCAGCCCCGGGGGATGTGGGTGCAGCGAGCGGTTCCGCAACTACCGGCTCGACGCGGTCAGCGGGGCCGCCATCGAGCTGGCGCCATTGGACTCGGCGTGGAAGCAGGCGACCGGGCACGGCGAAGCCGTCGACGGGGTCGTCCTGGCCGACGGCGGCCTGGTGGTGCAGATCAACGCGGCGACGCCGGCCGACGGCGCGCCGGCGTACCGGTTGGTCCGGTACGCCGCCAGTGGCCGGGTGCTGGCCACCGCGTCGGTGCCTGCCGGCCAGCCGTGGGGTGGTCTGCTGGGCTGAACTCCCGGTGCAGCGTCACCGGGCACGAGGGACCGGCCACTCACGGGGGTGGCCGGTTCCGCCCGTCGTCTGTGCAATGACCTCCGACACGTAGTGGATTCGGGGCGGTGCCGGGCGTTGCTGCGGTGACAGACTGGTCGCCGCAGGCAACGAGCGGCGTGAGGGAGGCGCGGGTGCGCTGGGGCAGTTTTGTCGCGGTCGGGGACAGCTTCACCGAGGGTATGGACGATGCGTACCCGGACGGCACCTACCGGGGCTGGGCGGACCTGGTGGCGACCCGGCTCGCCGCCGACGCGGGGCCCGACTTCCGGTACGCGAACCTGGCCATCCGGGGCCGGCTCTTCCCCAGCGTGGTCGCCGAGCAGGTGCCCTCCGCCGTGGCGATGAAGCCGGATCTGATCAGTTTCGCGGCCGGTGGCAACGACGTGCTGCGGCGCACCTTCGACCCGGACACGCTTGTCGCCCGCTTCGACGAGGTGGTCCGGCAACTGCGCTCGGGCGGCGCGGACGTGCTCCTCTTCCGGTTCGCGGACGTGATGGCCCGACTGCCCGGCCAACGCCTCGTCGCCCCCCGGGTGCAGTTGCTCAACCAGGCGGTCGGCGAGACCGCCGAGCGGCACGGCGCCATCATGGTCGACCTGTACGCCGACGACACGTTCCTCAACCCCATGCTCTGGAGCACCGACCGGCTGCACCTCTCCCCGGCCGGGCATCGACGGGTCGCCGGGCAGGTGTTGAACGCCCTCGGGGTCGGTTGCGACGAGGAGTGGCTGATGGTTCCGCCGCACCCGGCGCCGTCGCCGTGGCTTGCCGCCCGCGCTTCCGACCTGCGGTGGGCCGGTCGGTACCTCGCCCCCTGGGTGAAGCGGCGGTTGACCGGCCGGTCGTCCGGCGACACGGTGACGGCGAAGCGCCCGCAACTCGGCCCGCTCGTCGACTGAGCATGCTCACTCTGCACACGGCGGCCCTGCTGCGCCGCGACCGGGACGGCGAGTCGTTGCCCGACCACGCCGTACTGGTCAGTGGCGACCGGATCGAGGCCGTCGGCCCGCTGGCCGAGCTGAGTTCGGCGTACGGCAACGCCCGGGTTCGCCGCTGGCCCGGCACGCTGGGGCCGGGTCTGCTGCACGACCGTCCGCTGCCGCCCGCGCCGACCCCACGTGAGCGGGTGCACGCGCTGCTGCGTACCGGGGTGACGGCGGTGCTGGCGGAACACCTGAGCAACCCCGCCCTGCGGGCCGCCGCCGAGCGCGGCGACCTGCTGGTGCTGACCACCGCCGTGGCGCCGACCCTGCGGTCGGCCGGGCGGGCCGATCTCGCGGTGCACGGCGTCGACGGGGCCTGCCTGGTGACAGTGGTCGCCGGTCGGATCGTCCATCGTCGCGCCTGAACAGGTCGGGATCTCTCCACTGTGGAACGGGCCGATTGAATCGGGGTCGCCCGATGTCCGCCGTCCTCGATAGCATCCGCTGCCCCCGCTGATCGGAAGGCGGGGACCTCGGGGAAAGGTGGATGAGGGATGACCCTCATACCTGGCACGACGACATCCGCAAGACCGGTCCGGGCACTGCTGGCCATGGGGCTTTCCGTTGCGGTCGCCGCCGGGGCGCTCACGCTCACGACCGCGCCGGCCGCGGCGAACGAGGCGCTCTCCGTCGACGACAACCAGCCGCCGGGTGTGCCGACCGAGCTGCGAACCTCCGACGAGCCGTGCACGACGGCCGAGCCGTACCAGTTGTGGCAGAACGACGACCTGGCGCTCTCCGCCGTCCTGCACGACCCGGACGTCGACGAGAACGGTGGTGCCGACCGGTTGACCGCTACCTTCGCGCTCTGGCCGGTCGACGAGCCGACGGCTCGGATCGAGCGATTCGGGTACAACGGTCGGGAAGGCGATCGGGAGAGCGGCCTCTTCGAGCGGGAAACGCTCACCCACGACCGGTTGTACGCGTGGCAGGTCCGGGCGGCGGACAGCCAGGCGACCGGCGAGTGGAGTGGCCTCTGCTACCTCCGGACCGACTTCCAGGGCCCGGAGGTAGCGCCGGTCGTCACCTCCACCGACTTCCCGGTCGAGGGCTGGCACCCGGCGCTGTCGGGTCAGTTCACCTTCGACGCGGCGGCGACGCCGGACGCGGTCGGCTTCCGGTACGAACTGCTCGGCGGCGACGGCGTCCACGCGGTGTCGGCGGACCAGCCCGGCGGCTCGGCCACTGTCACGCTCCGCCCGGATGCGGGGCCCAACACTCTCGTGGTGTGGAGCCTGGACGCGGCCGGGAACAGGTCGCCCGAGGCGCGGTACGAATTCCGGGCCAGCGACGTCGCGCCGATCATCACCGGCAGACTCACCGAGATCGGCGTGCCGACCACGTTCACCGTGCAGCCGCAGATGGCGGGTGTGGTCCGCTACCGGTTCCACCTGGACGGCGACCCCGAGCAGACGGTGGAGGCGGCGGCCGACGGCACCGCCACGCTGACCGTCACCGCGACCCGGGGCGGCAACCGGACGCTCTCCGTGACCAGCGTTACCGCCGATGGCGTGACCGCCACCACAGCGAGCACCTTCGCGCTGTCCACCGCCCCGAAGATAACCGCGACGGTCTATCGGCAGGGCGGCACCAGTGGGGGGCCGGGTGTGCCCGGTGTCTTCACCTTCACCCCGCGCCAGCCTGACGTGGTCAGCTACCGCTACAGCTTCAACACGGTGACCAGCACCGTGGCCGCGGCGGCCGACGGCACCGGATCGGTGACCTGGACTCCGACCAAGGCCGGGCTGACCATGCTCACCGTCTGGAGCATCGACCGGAACGGCGCCCAGTCGGGTTCGACGTCCTTCATCTTCTTCGTCGGCAATCTGCCGCCGAGCAACCCGGCCGGCAGCCCGGCTCAGGCCGGCGACCGGTAATCCGCCGCCCGGCCGACCGGCCCACCATCCCGTGCGGGTGGTGGGCCGGTCCAGTTACAGCGGTCGCGGAGGGCGATCCGGCGTACCTTGGGGATCATGTCTGTGCCGAACGATCCCGATCCCCGCCTCCAGTCGTACGCGGACCCGCAGCGGTTGGTCACCACCGAGTGGCTGGCCGAGCATCTGGGCGACGAGGGCCTCGTCGTCGTCGAGTCCGACGAGGACGTGCTGCTCTACGAGTCCGGTCACATTCCCGGTGCGGTCAAGGTCGACTGGCACCTGGAGCTGAACGATCAGGTGACCCGGGACTACCTGGACGCCAAGAGCTTCGCCGAGATGTGTGCCGCGAAGGGCATCGGCCGGGGCGACACTGTCGTCTTCTACGGCGACAACTTCAACTGGTGGGCCGCGTACGCCCTCTGGGTCTTCACGCTCTTCGGCCACGCCGATGTGCGGCTGCTCGACGGCGGCCGGCAGAAGTGGATCGCCGAGGGACGCGAGGTGACCCGCGACAAGCCGGCTCGCCCGCGGGCCGACTATCCGGTGCCGCTGCGCGACGACGCGCCGCTGCGGGCCTTCCGTGAGCAGGTCATGGCGCACGTCGCCGCCGGGCGGCCACTTGTCGACGTCCGGTCGCCTGGTGAGTACACCGGCGAGATGCTGCACATGCCGGACTACCCGCAGGAGGGCGCGCTGCGTGGTGGACACATCCCGGGCGCGGTCAGCAAGCCGTGGAAGTCCGCCGCCAACGAGGACGGCACGTTCAAGTCGGCCGACGAGCTGAAGGCGATCTACGCCGACCAGCTCGGGCTGAGCCCGGACGACGACGTGATCGCGTACTGCCGGATCGGCGAGCGGTCCAGCCACACCTGGTTCGTGCTGCGGCACCTGTTGGGCTACCCGCAGGTGCGCAACTACGACGGGTCGTGGACCGAGTGGGGCAACCTGGTCCGGGCACCAGTCGTCAAGGGCGACCAGCCCGGCGGCCTGACCGTCTGACCAGGTCGTCGTGTGATCGACTCGGGTTTCCTGATGTCGGGCCTCCCGCTCGCTCGGACGTCGCGCTATCAATGAACCCGAGTCGATCACGTCGAGACCCTTGTCAGCTGGCGAGTGCGAACACGCCGCGCAGGTCGCGGACGATGCCGGTGATCTCGCCGGTCTCCGGGTGCCAGCGCGCCAGGGCGGCCGGTTCCAGCCGGAGCAGCACCGCGCCCTTGTTGTCCCAGCCCAGTACGACACAGCAGCCCTTGCTGCGATCCCTGCCCAGGTCGAGCAGGTGGAGCACGGCGCCGGTGCGCGCGTCCAGCACGGCTGCCCCCTCGGCGCCGTCGATCTCGCTGCTGATGATCCAGGCTGCTCGGGCCAGTCGTTCGCCGTGTAGCCAGCCCCGGCCGTAGAACTCGTTGACCTGGTAGGGCGATGGCAGCGCCGAGCGGTTGATCGGCTGTTCGGAGCGGATTTCGCCGTCCCGGGCGGTCCGGGTGCGTAGCTTCAGGCCGGCCCCCTCGCCGTACATGTCGATCAAGGGGGCCTCGCGGCCGGCGGCCGGGTCAGGTGCGATCAACTCCCAGGTCGACACGTCGATCGTGCTGGCCGCCCCGGTGACCCGGTCCACCGCGTACGTCCGGTCGTCGCCCCCGACCAGCACCCGGTCGTGCGCCCACACCACCTGCTCCAGGTAGCCGTCGAGCGGTATCCGGCGGACGGCAGCCGTGGTGAGGTCGATCATGATCAGCTCTTTGGCCTGCGCGAACGCCGCCGACCGGCCGTCCGGCGACAGTACCCCCGGCTTCAGCGCGGGCGCCTCGTTGCCGCCCTCGTCCCGGGTCGGTGCCAGCGTCACCACGTCGAGGCTGCGCACCACGCCGTCGTTGCCGAGCACCCGGACCGGGCCGTTCGCGTGGTACTCCTCGTCCACCGGCTGGAACAGCGCCAGTGCCTGCTGGACCGGTCGCTCGGAGAGCGGCACTGTCGCCGGGTCGCCGAGCTTGGCCAACGGATCGGGCGGGAAGGTCAGCTCGGCGGGCGGTTTCTGCACCGGCCCCGCGTGGGACGGGTCGACGGTCGGGGTGAGCGTGGGGCCGACCGGAGGGACCGGCGCCGGGTCGGCGGGCGGTCGCAGCGCCGCCACGGTGCCGCCACCGACCAGCACCACGGCCAGGGCGACCACTGCGACGGCCCGCCGGGTACGCCGAGTACGCCGAGCCCGCTCCCATCCGGCGGCGGCCGGCTGGCTGGGGAGCACGTCCTCGACGCTGACGGTCAGCAGTCGGCGCAGATCCTGCTCGTTCACGGGTTCACCTCCAGGCCGCTGGCCAGATCGGCCGAGCCTCGGCTCGGTCGGGCATCGCGGGCGAGTTCCGGGGCCACCTCGCGGAGTCGGCGCAGCGCCGCGTGGCACTGGCTCTTCACGGTGCCGACTGTCACCCCGAGCGCCTCGGCGGTGGCGACCTCGGTCAGGTCCTCGTAGTAGCGCAACACCAGCACGGCCCGCTGCCGCGGTGGCAGCAGGCCCAGCGCGTCGTGCATCGTCAGCCGTAACGCGCCGTCACGGTCGTGGGCCACCTGGTCCGGCGGCGCGGCGCTGAGCCATTCCCGGCGCCGGCGACGCCACCACGACACCGAGTCGCGGTAGAGGATGGCGCGCACGTACGCGGAGGGGTCGCCGTCGCGGACCGAGGACCAGCGCAGCGCCAGCTTGAGCAGCGCGTCCTGGAGGAGGTCTTCGGCCTGATGCCGGTTGCCGCAGATCAGGTAGGCCGCCCGGAGCAGCCGGTGCTGGTGGTTCTCCACGAAGGCGAGGTAGCCGTCGCGTCCGTCGTCCTTCGTCGGCGCCATCCGCCCCCCTCCCGGCCGTCGCGCTGTACGCGTCATCTGGCAGACGCACGGGAGGCGGCAAAAGGTTGGGTCAGCTCGGTGGCGTTCCGGTCAGGTAGCGCTGGAGAGTCGGCGCGATCCAGGCGACCAGCTCTTCCGGCGGGGTGTCCACCATGGGCGGCAGGCGAACGATGTACCGGGTGAAGGCGAGGCCGAGTATCTGACTGGCCACCAGGCCGGCCCGTCGGGCGGTCAGCGCCGGGTCGCTGCCGAACGTGGCCACGGCGGCGGTGAGCTGGTCGGCGAAGATGCCGCGCATGCGTTCGGCCGCGCCGGGGTTGGTGCTGGCGGCCCGCAGCAGCGCCACCAGGGTCTCGTCGCCCTCCCAGCGGGCGAGGAAGTGCCGGACCAGCACCTCGCCGAGTCGAGCGGGCGGCACCGAGGTCAGGTCGGGCAGACGTAGGTCGAACTCGGCCGCCGCCGCGAAGAGCCCCTCCTTGCTGCCGTAGTAGCGCATGACCATCGACGGGTCGATCTGGGCGTCGGCGGCGATGGCCCGGATCGTGGCGCGCTCGTAGCCGTCCGCCGCGAACCGTTCCCGGGCCGCTCGCAGGATCGCCGCCCGGGTGGCGTCGGAGCGGCGGGGCTGGGTCGACTGCGTGGACGGGGTCATGCCAACGACCGTAGGCCAACAGGTGTTGACACGCAATCGGGCGGGCCCTAGCGTTGCCAACACATGTTTGCCAACGGGTGTTGGCAACGGTTTCTGGAGGTGGCCATGAGCACCGACGTCCTGGTGGTGGGTGCCGGCCCCACCGGTCTCGCCACCGCGTTGACGCTGGCCCGGCGCGGGGTCGAGGTGACAGTGCTGGACCGGTTGGCCGTGCCGCCGACGACCTCTCGTGCCGCCGTCGTGCACGCGTACACCCTGGAGGTGCTGGACCGGATCGACGCCGCGGCGCCGCTGATCGCCCAGGCGGTGCGGACGCCGCGTTTCACCGTGCGCGACCGGGACCGGGTGCTGCTGTCGGTGCCGTTCCACGAGTTGCCGTCCCGCTTCCCCTACGCGCTGCTGGTCTCCCAGGCGGTCACCGAGGCCGTGCTCACCGAGAAGTTGGCCGAACTCGGTGTCCAGGTACGACGGCCGTGCCAGCTCACCGGGCTGAGCCGCACCGGTGACGGCATGCTCGCGCAGGTCGACGACGAGGCGCTGCGGGCCCGGTTCGTGGTCGGTGCGGACGGCCTGCACAGCACGGTTCGGCAGTTGGCCGGGATCGGCTTCACCGGCAGCAGCGACGAGGAGTCCTTCGTGCTCGCCGACGTGCGGGTGCGCAGCGTGCTGCCCCGCGACGAGGCGGCGCTCTTCCTCGCCCGCCCCGGGCCGCTGGTCTGGGCGCCACTGCCCGGTGGGGTGGTCCGGTTGGTCGCCGCCGTGGCCACCGCCCCGGCCGAACCGGATGCGGCCTACCTCCAGGCGCTGCTCGACGAGCGCGGCCCGGCGCGACGACCCGACCGGGTGACCGAAGTGCTCTGGGGTTCCCGGTTCCGGGTGCACCACCGGATCGCCGACACCTTCCGAGCCGGGCCGGTGCTGCTGGCCGGTGACGCCGGGCACGTGCACAGCCCGGCCGGTGGGCAGGGCATGAACCTCGGCATCTGCGACGCTGTCGCGCTCGGCACCGCAGTGGCGGACGTGCTCGACGGCGGCCCGGAGACGCTGCTCGACGACTACACCGCCCGGCAGCGGCCGATGGCCGAGGACGTGCTGAGCTTCGCCGCCGGGCTGACCAGGATGGCCGGCGTCTCCCCGGCTCGTCGGCCCGCCCGGGACGTGCTGCTCCGGCTGCTCGGTGCCGTCCCACCGGCCCGCCGACGCATCGCGCTGCGGCTGTCCGGGCTGTCGCACCGGGAGCGGACGCCGGGTTAGCCCGCGCGGCTCGACACAGCGGACGCGGCCGGTCGCAGTGTCCGCCACGCGGCGACGGTGACCAGCGCGAACGTCCCCGCCGCCGTGCCCGCCACCGGCGCCGTGCCGTACGCCGCGGCGGCCAACCCGGCGAGCGCCGCCCCGAGCGGTGCGGTGAGCAGACCGACCATCCGCTGGGCCGCACCGACCCGGCCCAGCAGGTCGCTCGGCACCTGCCGCTGCCCGTACGACGCCCACAGGCTGTTCCATGCCACGGTGCCGGCGGCGAAGACGGCCAGCGCGATCCCGCCCGACACCGGATGCCGAGCCAGCGCGAAGCCGGTCAGCGCCATGGTCTCCACGGCCAGCACCGCACGCAGCGCCGGCACCGTGCCGAGCCGGGCGGCCAGCCGCCCCGCCCCGAGCGCCCCCGCCACGCCCCCGACGATGGCGGCGGCGGCGAACAGCCCGTACCCGGCCGGCGGCACCCGGAGCACGTCCAACGCGTAGAGCACCAGCACCGCCATGATTCCGCTGATCGCCAGGTTGCTCGCGGCGGTGAGCAGCGTGACCCGCCACAGCGTCCGGTGCGCCCGCAGCCAACGCAGACCCTCGACGATCTCGCTCCACACCGAGCCGCGCCGCCGCGCCGTCGCCGGAGTGATGGCGGGAGGCGGACTGAGGGCCAGCACGAGCAGGGCGGCCGCCCCGAAGGTGACGGCGTCGAGGGCGAACGGGAGGGCCGGGGCGACGGCGAACAGGACACCGGCGGCGGGCGCTCCGAGGAATCCACCGGCCACCGCCGACCCCGCCTGGAGCCGGCCGTTCGCCCGGGGCAGCGCGTCCGCCGGCACCAACGCGGGGAGCAGCGCGAACGACGCGGAGTCGAAGAGAGTGCCCAACGTGGCGAGCAGGAACGCCGCCACCAGCAGCACCAGCACACTGACCCGGTTGAGCGCGACCACCACTGCCAGCGCCGCCACCACGGCCGCGCGTACCCCGTCGACCAGCGCCATCGTCCGACGACGGTCCCAGCGGTCCGCGTACACGCCGCCGAGCAGGCCGAAGAGCAGCGGCGGCAACTGCCCGGCCACGGTGACCGCCGCGATGATCCGCGGATCGCGGGTCACCGTCGCGGCCAACAGGGCCAGTGCCGGGGTACGCAGCGCGTCCCCGAACCGGGACGAGACGGCCGCGGACCACAGGAGCCGGAAGTCCCGGCCCAGAGCGGAGGAAGTCATGCCGGCGACCGTGCCGGTTCGACCGGGTCGAGGGTCAAGCCGCCGGGCAAAAGGGGACCGCACCTGTCGGTGATCATGGGTACGGTGAGCGCCGGCATCGGGACCGGGGAGACAACAGGCGTGGACCACACTTTCCAGGTCGACCTACGTGGCGTGGTTGACCTGCTCAGTCATCACCTCTACGGCAGCCCGCGGGTCTACGTCCGCGAGCTGCTCCAGAACGCGGTGGACGCGATCACCGCCCGACGCAGGACCGAGCCGGACGCGCCGGCGCTGGTACGCATCGAACCCCCGGACAGCACCGGCGACGGCACGCTACGGGTGCACGACACCGGCATCGGCCTGACCGAGGCGCAGGTGCACGAGCTGCTTGCCACCATCGGCCGCAGCTCGAAGCGCGACGAGCTTGGTTTCTCCCGGCACGAGTTCCTCGGCCAGTTCGGCATCGGTCTGCTGTCCTGCTTCCTGGTGGCCGACGAGATCCAGGTGCTCACCCGGCACGGCGACAACCCCACGGTTCGCTGGACCGGGTACGCCGACGGCCGCTACGCGGTGACGGTGGCCCCGCCGGAGGCCGCCCGCGCCGAGCCGGGCACCACCGTCACGCTGGTGCCCCGCCGCGACGCGGACCAGTGGTTCAGCACGGCGACCGTCACCGACCTGGCCCGGCTCTTCGGCGCGCTGCTGCCGGTCACCGTCCGCGTCGGCGACGTCGTCACCACCACCGGGGAACCGCCCTGGCCGACCACGCCGGGTGCGCCACTGGACCGCGCGGCGCTGATCCGGTACGCCCGGGAGACGCTCGGCGTGGACCCGTTCGACGTCCTGCCGCTGGCCGTGCCGGAGGCCGGGCTGACCGGTGTCGCCGTCATCCTGCCGACGCCGGTGAACCCGGCGGCCCGGGCCGGGCACCGCGTCTACCTCAAGCGGATGCTGCTCACCGAGAACGCCGACGGGCTGCTGCCGGAGTGGGCGTTCTTCGCGCACTGCGTGGTGGACGCGACCGAGCTGCGCCCGACCGCCAGCCGGGAGGCCCTCTACGAGGACACCCTGCTGACGGCGACCCGGGAGGCGCTCGGCGACCAGGTGCGCGGCTGGCTGGTCCGGTTGGCCCGGCACGACCCGCACCGGCTGGCCGAGTTCCTCCAGGTGCACCACCTCGGCGTGAAGGCCCTGGCGCTGCACGACGACGAGATGCTCCGGCTGGTCGACAGGTGGTGGCCCATGGACACCAACGTCGGCACGCTCACCCTCGCCGAGTTCCGGGAGCGCTACGGCGTGGTCCGCTACGCGGCGAGCCTTGACGAGTTCCGTCAGCTGGCCGCGGTCGCCGCCGCGCAGGACCTGGCGGTGGTCAACGCCGGCTACACGTACGACACCGAGCTGATCGAGCGGCTGCCGGTGGTGGACCGCTCGGTGCTCATCGAGCGGCTGGAGCCGAGCGACCTCACCACCCGGTTCGACGCGCTCGACCCGCAGGTGGAGTTGGCGCTGCGACAGTTCCTCACGGCAGCGCAGCGGGCCGTCGAGCGTTCCGGCTGCGAGGTGGTCATCCGGGCGTACGACCCGGTATCGCTGCCCGCGCTCTACCTGGTCAGCCGGTCGGCGGCGTTCAACGACCAGCTCGCCGCCAGCCGGGACCGGGCCGACGAACTGTGGGGTGGAGTGCTCGACGCGCTCGCCGCAACCGCCCCGCCGGACCGTCCGCAGTTGGTACTCAACCACCGCAACCCGCTGGTACGACGGGTGACCATGCTGAGCGACCCGGAGCTGGTCGGTCTGGCCATCGAGGCGCTGTACGGGCAGGCGCTGCTGCTCGGCCACCATCCGATCCGCGCCGCCGACGCGGCGTTGCTGAACGATTCCTTCCTCGGCCTGCTCGGCCGGGCTGTCCCGGGACGGGAGTGAGCATGAGCGACGAGGATCTGTGGCGGGTGCTGCGCGGCATCGCCGACATGCCGTACGGGGCGGGGCAGATCGCCGCGCTGGAGCAGCTGCTGCGTCGGGTGGACGCCGCCGACGATCGGCACCTTGCGTTCGTCACCCGGATGCAGGCCACCACCGGCTACATCTACGGCGGTGAGCCGGCCAAGTCCTTCGTGACCTTCTCCTGGTGCCTGTCCGAGTTCGACAGTGACCCGCAGCCGTACCACCAGCGTCACCTGCACAACCTGCTCTGGCACTTCAAGTACATGATCAACGGCCTGCTGAACTTCCCGGAGGTGCCGCTCGACCGCACGTACGCCGTGCTGGACGACATGGAACGCCGCTACCGGGCCGGCGGGCACAGCCTGCAGGCCGTGCACAAGCACCGGTTCCGGGTCGCCGACCACGTGGGCGACGTCGAGGCAGCGGCGCACTGGTACCGGCTCTGGCAGACCACCCCGCGCGACGGCCTGTCCGACTGCGCCGGTTGCGACCCCACGAGCCAGGTGGGCTACCTCGCCGACACCGGGCGGGACGTGGCGGCGGTGGAGCTGGCCGAGCCGGTGCTCGCCGGCCGGCTCAACTGCAACGAGCAGCCGCAGTCGATCCTCACCGCGCTGCTCCTGCCGTACCTGCGGACCGGGCGGACCGAGGAGGCGCGGGACGCGCACCGGGAGGCGTACCGCCGGCTGCGCGGCAACCTCGCCAACCTGTGGGACATCGCGGACCACGTCGAGTTCAGCACGCTGACCGGCAACGAGGCACGGGCTCTCGAGCTGGTCGAGCGGCACCTGGACTGGCTGGACCGGCCGCCGTCGCCGGCCGCCGCCATGCACTTCGCGGCGGCGGCTTCCGCCGCGCTGCGTCAGGCCGGCCCGTCGACCGTGTACCGCCGGGCCGCCGAGGGCCGGCCGGCCGCCGAGGTGTCGGCGGCGTCGTTGGCGGACGAGCTGGCCGAGACCGCGACCGGTCTGGCCGCCCGCTTCGACGCCCGTAACGGCACGAGCCACCAATCGGAGTGGATCGCCAGTCGGCTGGCCGTGCAGGCGAGCGGGGAGCATGTGCCGCTGTCCGCGAGCGTCCGCCGCCGCCCGGCCCGCCCGACCCGTCCGGTCGGGGAGGAGCCCGGCGCACCAGCGTCGTCCACCGAGCGCGCCGAGCGAGGGCGAAGCGGTAAGGGTGAACGACCCGCCGTGACCGTGCCCGCCGACGCCGGCCCGGACGATCTGCTGGACCTCGCCGAGCAGAGCTGGGGCCGGCACGACCGGGCCACCTTCCGCGCGGCACTCGTCGCCTTCGACGACCGGTTCGGCTCCGCCGAGCTGCCAGCCCGCACGTCCGCGCACCGGTTGGCGCTACGGGCGTCGGAGCGTGGCGACGAGGACGACATCGATGGTGCGATCACGCTGAATCGGGCGGCGTTGGAGCTGTACCGGGAGGCGGACGACGAGGTGGCCGCCCAGACGGTCGCCGGGCGGCTCGGCGTGTTGTTGACCCGGTCCGACGAGGACACCGAGGAGGGCCTGCTGCTGGTCCGGGAGGCGGCCGACGTCCTGGACCGGCTCGGCGACGCCCAGCAGCGGGCGGCCGGACACGACCGGGTGGCGTTGGTGCTGCTGCACCGAGAGCGTTGGGCGGACGCGCTCGCCGCGCTCGACCGGGTACCGGCCGACGCGGGCGGCGATCGGCACCTGGCGGCCCGGATCGCACTGCACCGGGGGCACCTGCTGGAGCAGTTGGACCGCGTCGACGAGGCCCGCGCCGCCGTCGACGAGGCACGCCGGAGCGGCCGTGAGTTGGGTGTCGGCGAGGTGGTCACGGGCGCCTGCCTGGCGTACGCCAGGCTGGTCGACGACCCGGCGGACGCCGTGGCCGCCTGCGACGAGGCGTTGGAGGCGGCACTGGCGGACGCGGAGCTGCCGGTCCGCGTCACCCGTGCCAGGGCGTTGCTGTCGGCCGGCCGGGCACCGGACGCGGTGGACGACTTCGTCGAGGCGGTGACGCTGTGCGTGGAGCGGGGCGCCGAGGGGGACGCGTTCCTGCGGTGGGAGCTGGCCAACGCGTACCGGATGGTGGGCCGGCTCGCCGAGGCCGCCGAGGTCGCCGAGGAGGCCGTGCTCGGCCTGGATCGGCTCGGCGCCCAGGCGGAGGCCGACCGCTGTCGGCACCTGCTGGCCGGCGTCTACGCCGGACTTGGTGAGATCGATCCCGCGTTGGCCCTGTTGGAGCAGTTGGCCAGCAATCTGGACGGACCGGACAACCTCCCGCACCGGGCACAGGTGCTGGAGGAGGCCGGCGGGATCCTCTACGACGCCGACCGGGACGCGGCGGCGGGCGAGCGGTTCGCCGCCGCGGCTGAGGCGTACCGGCTCGGTGACCTGCCGCTGGACGAGCTGCGTGCTCGCCGGCGGGAGACGTACGCCTGGTTCTGGGCCGACGACCGGGACGCGGCGTCGCGCGCCGTCGAGGTGGTGGACGGGTTGGCGGCGAAGCTGGCCGGGCAGGCCGAACCGCCGGTGCTGTACGAGCTGGCGATGGCGGCCGAGGCCGGAGCGCGGGTGCTCACCGGGGAGGAGCGACTGGACGAGGCCCTGGGCCGGCTCACCGGAGTGCCGGACCGGTTGCGCTCGATCGAGGCGTTCGGCGAGGCCGCCCAGGTGGAGGCCCTGATCGGTGAGTTGCTGCTGCGCCTGGACCGGCCGGCCGAGGCGGAGCCGCTGCTGCGCCGCGTACTCGGTGGGTTGCCGGCCGCGTCGCGGCAGGTCCGCCAGACGGCCTGGCTGCTGGCGCGGGCGCTGGATCTGCTCGATCGGCCCGCGGAAGCCGCAGCGCTGCGCGCGGAGCACGACCTGGACGAGGACGACTGACCTCGGTGGCCGCCCCTGGCCAGGTCAGGGGCGGCCGGGCCCGGGGCGGACGGAACTGACCGGCAACCATCGTGGGCTCCTCGCGGTCTAGGCTTGCCCGGTGACGGTGGAGCAGCAGGCACGGGGTGCGGCGGGTGCGGGCCGGCGCAGGTCCCGCAAGGACGAGATCCTGGAGATCGCGGTAGGTCTGTTCGCGGCGCGTGGTTATCACGGCGTGTCGATGGACGACATCGGCGCGGCCGCCGGGGTCACCGGTCCGGCGCTCTACCACCACTTCGCCGGCAAGGAAGCCATGCTGGCCGCCGCGCTGATTCCGGTCAGTGAGGGGTTGCTGGCCGGTGGGCGGGAACGCGCCGCCGGGCGTTCGGACGACCCGCGCGGCGTGCTGGAGTCGCTGATCGACTTCCACGTCGAGTTCGCGCTGGCCAACCCGGCGGTGATCGCGTTGCACCTGCACGAGCTGGACCGCCTGCCCGAGGAGCCGCGGCGCCGGATTCGTCGCCTGCAACGGCTCTACGTCGAGGAGTGGGTGACAGTGCTCACCGCGCTGCACCCGGGGATGCCCGACGGTGAGGCGCGGGTGCTCGCGCACGCCGCGTTCGGCCTGATGAACTCGACGCCGTTCCTCGGTGGTGAGGTGGACCGGCGACGCCGTGCCGAGCTGCTGCGCGGCGCGGCCCTGGCCGCGCTGCTCGCCTGAGCCGACTCGTCAGAACCGTGCCGGTCATGATTCCCTGACATCGTCCCACCATCCGGACGCCGGGAGGAAACATGATCGAGTCACTGCTGGTCGCCAATCGGGGCGAGATCGCCCGCCGGATCATCCGGACCGCGAAGCGGCTCGGCATCCGCGTGATCGCTGTGCACTCGGAGGCCGACGCCGACCTGCCGTTCGTCGCAGAGGCGGACGAGGCGGTCCTCATCGGCCCACCGAACCCGGCGCTGAGCTACCGCAACACCGAGGCGATCCTCGCCGCCGCGAAGTCGACTGGCGCGCAGGCCATCCACCCCGGGTACGGCTTCCTGTCGGAGAACGCCGAGTTCGCCCGTACCGTCGAGGCGAGCGGCCTGATCTGGGTCGGACCCGACGCGGACGCGATCACCGCGATGGGCGACAAGATCAACGCCCGGAACCTGATGGCGGCGGCCGGTGTTCCGGTCGCGCCCGGCACCACCGACCCGGCCGCCGACCTGGACGCCGCCGTGACGGCCGCGGCCGAGATCGGCTACCCGGTGATGGTCAAGGCGGCAGCCGGCGGTGGCGGCATGGGCATGGGCGTGGCGGTCGACGAGGCCGCGCTGCGCACCGAGTACGACAAGGTGCGCGCGTTCGCCGAGCGGATGTTCGGCGACGGTTCGGTGTTGATCGAGCGGTACTTTCCCCGGGTACGGCACGTCGAGGTGCAGATCCTCGGCCTGGCCGACGGCCGGGTGGTGGCGCTCGGCGAGCGGGAGTGCTCGGTGCAGCGACGCAACCAGAAGCTGGTCGAGGAGTCCCCGTCGCCGGCGGTCTCGCCGGAGCTGCGATCCCGGCTCCTGGCGGCGGCGGTGCGGGCCGGCGAGGCGGTCGGCTATCGCAACGCCGGCACCGTGGAGTGTCTGCTCGACGCAGCCACCGGCGAGTTCTTCTTTCTGGAGATGAACACGCGGTTGCAGGTGGAGCACCCGGTGACCGAGTACGTCTACGGCATCGACCTGGTCGAGGAGCAGTTGCGGGTGGCCTCCGGGTTGGCGCCGACGTTCGACCCGGACGCGTTGACCCCGAGTGGGCACGCCATCGAGATGCGGATCAACGCGGAGGACCCGAAGCGCTTCCTGCCCGGCCCGGGTGTGATCAGAACGTGGGTGGAGCCGACGGGCGAGGGCGTCCGGGTGGACTCCGGCTACACCGAGGGCAACACCGTCACCCCGTTCTACGACAGCCTGCTGGCCAAGCTGATCGTCAGCGGCGCGACCCGCGACGAGGCGCTCGATCGCGCAAAGGCAGCCGTCGCCGCCTTCCAGATCGAGGGTCCGAAGAACAACGTCCCCTTCTTCGCCGAGCTGCTGACCAACGACGAGTTCCTCTCCGGCGCCTACGACACGGGAATCGTCTCCCGTATGCGCTGACCGGCCAGCCGTCGACAGTCGTTCGGCGGCGAGGCAAGACTGGTTCGCGCGCCCTTTGCTCTGCTTACCTATACGCGCCAGCGGTTGTCCGGTGACGGACAGTTACCGTCGCACATAGGGCAGCAGAGCAAAGCGGCCTACATGCTGTCCCGATCCGACGTCACAGCGAGGTGACCGATGAGTCAATTGCCAGATTCCGTCTCCATTCGTGAGGTTGGGCCGCGGGACGGGTTGCAGAACGAGGACCCGATCCCGACCGACGCCAAGGTGCGGCTGCTCGACGCTCTCTCCGGCACCGGCGTACGCCGAATCGAGGCGGTGTCGTTCGTGCACCCCAGGGCGATCCCGCAGATGGCCGACGCCGACGAGGTGTGGCAGCGGGCGGTGAAGGCCGACGGAGTGCGGTACTCCGCGCTGGTGCCGAACACCCGGGGCGCCCAGCGGGCCCTCGCCGCCGGATTCACCGAGATCGAGGTGGTGGTCTCGGCCAGCGACACCCACAACCGGCGCAACGTCAACCGGTCCACCGACGAGTCGCTGGACGACATCGCCGAGCTGATCGACCTGCTGCACGGTGCGTCGGCGCGGATCGAGGTGATCGTGGCGACCAGCTTCGGCTGCCCGTACGAGGGGGACATCGACCCGCAGCGGGTGGCCGCGATCGTGGACCGGGTCGTCCGCGACGGCGCGGACCGGGTCGCCTTCGGCGACACCACCGGCATGGGTACCCCACGTCGGGTCCGCGAGCTGCTGACCGCGGTCCGCGACAGCAACGCGCACGTGCCGGTCCTGCTGCACTTCCACAACACCCGGGGTACGGCGCTGGCCAACCTGCTGACCGCGTTGGAGCTGGGGGTGACCGAGTTCGACGCCAGCGTCGGTGGCCTCGGTGGCTGCCCGTACGCGCCGGGAGCGAGCGGCAACCTGGCCACCGAGGAGGCCGTGCACATGCTGCACGACATGGGTATCGACACCGGCATCGACCTGCCGGCGCTGATCGAGGTGGCGGAGTTGGCCGAGGAGTTGCTCGGCAAGAAGCTGCCGTCCGGTGTGCTGCGGGCCGGTCCGCGTACCCGGCTGACGCCGCTGCCGAGCTGAGGACGCGACGAAGGGGCCGGCGCACCCGCCGGCCCCTTCCACGTGCCAGGTCGATCAGCTCACTGAGGTGAGCGCGCCCGGCCAGCTGTCGCGGAAGATGTCCGCGCTGCGGTCGGTGGCGCTGAACGTGCCGGCGAAGAGGTTGCTGACCCGGTTCGCCTCGGCGGTGCTCGGGTAGGCGTTGGTGCAGCTGGTGCCGGCGCTGCCGCCGGACATCAGCAGCGCGCAGTTTCCGTTGTAGTTGTCCGGCAGGCCGAGGATGTGCCCGATCTCATGGGTCATGATCCGCAGCACGCTGTACTGGGCGGCCTGCTGGGTGTCGATGTAGACCCGGCCGTTGCCGAGGCTGGTCCGCACGGCGTACGAGCCGCCGCCGGTGATCCGGTAGATGCGCAGGTTGGAGCCGCAGTTGGCGGAGAGCGTCAGGTTGACTGTGGCGTTGTTCCAGATCGAGGCGGCCTGGTTGGCGACGCTGGCGTAGCTTCCGGCCTGGCTGGTGTTGTAGCAGATGGTCATGGCGGCGGACGCGGGCGACGGGTTGGCGACCGTGATGCCGAGGGTGGCGAGTGTCGTCGCGAGCAACGCGACGGCGAGCCGATTGAGTCGTGAGGTCATCGCTGACTCCGATCTGGGAAGAGGGGTGCCAGGAGCCTAGCGATATGTATTCACGTTTTTCAATGTCTTACTCTCGGCTTCACTGTCTGGTTCGCTCGTAGGTCGCCGACAACCTCGCCGATGCGCTAGCCTAACGATCGTTCAGGTCAGTATGGCGGAGGAGTCGGCGTGACGCTCGACGGTGAGGCACTGGAGCAGCTGCGCAAGCGGGCCCGGTCCGGCGGCGCGGACAAGTACCACGCGGCCAACGCGGCCAAGGGCAAGCTCTTCGCCCGTGAACGGGTCGCGCTCCTGGTCGACGAGGGCTCGTTCGTCGAGGACGGCCTCTACGCCAACACGATGGCCGAGGGGCTGCCCGCCGACGGCGTGGTGACCGGCACCGCCACCATCGACGGCCGACAGGTCTGCCTGATGGCCAACGACTCCACAGTCAAGGCCGGCAGCTGGGGCGCCCGCACCGTCGAGAAGATCATCAGGATCATCGAGCGGGCGTACGGCGCCGGCGTGCCGATGGTCTACCTGGTCGACTCGGCCGGCGCCCGGATCACCGACCAGGTCGATCTCTTCCCCGGCCGGCGTGGCGCCGGCAAGATCTTCTGGAACCAGGTCCGCGCCTCGGGCTCGATCCCGCAGGTCTGTGCGCTGTTCGGCCCGAGCGCCGCCGGTGGGGCGTACATCCCGGCGTTCTGCGACGTGGTGGCGCTGGTCGACGGCAACGCCAGCATGTACCTCGGCTCCGACCGGATGGTCGAGATGGTCACCGGCGAGAAGACCACCCTGGAGGCGATGGGCGGGGCGAAGGTGCACACCGCCGAATCCGGCGTGGGGCACTTCCTCTGCAAGACCGAGGCCGACGCGCTCGACGTCGTGAAGACCTACCTGTCGTACCTGCCGGCGAACTGGACGCAGGCGCCGCCGACCGCACCGGCGGTCGCCGCGCCCGCGAAGGCCGACCTGGCCGCCCTGGTGCCGGCCAGTGAGCGGCAGGCGTTCGACATGCGGCGGTACGTCAAGGGCCTGCTCGACGAGGGTTCCTTCTTCGAGATCCAGGCGCTCTGGGCCAAGGAGTTGACCATCGGCTTCGGCCGCCTCGACGGTCAGGTCGTCGGCGTGGTCGGCAACAACTCGATGTTCAAGGGCGGCGTGCTCTTCGTCGACTCGGCCGACAAGGCCACCCGGTTCGTGCAGCTCTGCGACGCGTTCAACGTGCCGCTGCTCTTCCTCAGCGACGTGCCCGGCTTCATGGTCGGCAGCGCCGTGGAGAAGCAGGGCATCATCCGGCACGGCGCCAAGATGATCACCGCGATCTCCGAGGCGACAGTGCCGAAGATCTGCGTCGTGGTCCGCAAGGCGTACGGCGCCGGTCTCTACGCGATGGCCGGCCCCGGGTTCGAGCCGGACGCGACGATCGCACTGCCGACCGCGAAGATCGCCGTGATGGGCGCCGAGGCTGCCGTGAACGCGGTCTACGCCAACAAGATCGCCGCCATTGCGGACGAGGACGAGCGGGCGGCCTTCGTCGCCGCCAAGCGGGCCGAGTACGAGCAGGACATCGACGTCGTCCGGCTGGCCAGCGAGCTGGTGGTGGACGCCATCGTCGAGCCGCACGACCTGCGCACCGAGCTGGTCCGTCGATTCGCGGCGGCGCGTACCAAGGATCGGCACTTCTCCCGCCGTCGGCACGGCGTCACCCCGGTCTGATCATCGGCTCAGGCCCGCACAGCGACCCGCCCCCGGCGTCACGAGCGCCGAGGCGGACCGTCCTTACAGGAGGATGAGATGGACTTCCGGCTCACCGACGAACAAGCGGCGCTGCGCGAGAGCGTGCGGGAATTCGCCCGCGAGGTGATCGCCCCGGTCATCGCCGAGCACTACGAGCAGCACACCTTCCCCTACGAGGTGATCCGGCAGATGGGCAAGATGGGCCTGTTCGGTCTGCCCTTCGCCGAGGAGCACGGCGGCATGGGCGGCGACTACTTCGCGCTCTGCCTGGCCCTGGAGGAGTTGGCCCGGGTCGATTCCAGCGTGGCCATCACGTTGGAGGCGGCGGTCTCACTGGGCGCGATGCCGATCTACCGCTTCGGCACCGAGGAGCAGAAGGCGACCTGGCTGCCCCGGCTGCTCAGCGGCGAGGCGCTGGCCGGCTTCGGTCTCACCGAGCCGGGCACCGGCTCGGACGCCGCCGGCACGCAGACCCGGGCGGTGCTGGACGGCGACGAGTGGGTGATCAACGGGTCGAAGGCGTTCATCACCAACTCGGGGACCGACATCACGGCCATGGTCACTGTCACAGCGGTGACCGGCACGAACCCGGACGGCTCCAAGGAGTTGTCGGCGATCATCGTGCCGACCGGCACGCCCGGGTTCGCCGTCGCGCCCGGATATTCCAAGGTGGGCTGGACCGCCTCGGACACCCACGAGCTGACCTTCGACGACTGCCGGGTGCCGGCCGCCAACCTGCTGGGCGCCCGGGGTCGGGGTTTCGCGCAGTTCCTGCGGATCCTCGACGAGGGCCGGATCGCCATCGCCGCGCTCGCCGTCGGCCTCGCGCAGGGCTGTGTCGACGAGTCGATCAAGTACGCGAAGGAGCGGCACGCCTTCGGTCAGCCGATCGGCGCCAACCAGGCCATCCAGTTCAAGATCGCCGACATGGAGCTGAAGGCACACACCGCTCGCCTGGCGTACTACGACGCCGCCGCACGGATGCTGGCCGGTGAGCCGTTCAAGCGGCAGGCGGCCATCGCCAAACTGCACGCCAGCACGATCGCTGTGGACAACGCCCGGGAGGCCACCCAGATCCACGGCGGGTACGGCTTCATGAACGAGTACCCGGTGGCCCGGTTCTGGCGAGACTCCAAGATCCTGGAGATCGGCGAGGGCACGAGTGAGGTGCAGCGCATGATCATCGCTCGGGATCTGGGCCTCTGAGTGGCCCAGCCGAACTGATCGGCCGGTCGTCCCGGACGGACTGTCCGTACGGCTGTCGGGTTTCGGCGAGCGGGCGTCAGTAGCCCGACGTTCGACTGCCGACGGTCGGAGTCCATCCGTACTCTTCGTGCCCATGACTCCGGATCATGACTGGTCGCGGAGCCCGGCCGGACGTACCACTCTGCCGGAGCTGCTCCGCGGGCATCGACGCGCCGCCGGTCTCACCCAGGCCGAGCTGGCGTCCCGGGCCGGGGTGGGTGTGCGGACGGTGCGTGACCTGGAGCGTGGCCGGTCGATCCGGCCACAACGCACCACTGTCGAGCTGCTCGCCGGGGCGCTGGCGCTGACCGGCACCAGCCGGGCGGTGTTCCTGGCCGCGGCCCGCGGCGCCGGTGCCGAAGCGGCCTCGCCGGACGCCACCTCGACGACGTTCGCGGTCGGCGGCAACGCCACGTCGGCGGCCGCACCCGCCGACCCGTCGGTCGCGCTCCCGCCGCCGGTCGCGTTGATCGGCCGGGAGCGCGACCTCACCGAGCTGGCCGGGATGCTGACCGCGGAGCGGGGGCCCCGGTTGGTGAGCCTCGTCGGGTTGGCCGGCGTCGGCAAGACCGCCCTGGCGACGTCGGTGGCGCACCTGGTGGCCGCCGCCCACCCGGCCGGTGTCGCCGGGGTGCTGGTGGGCGAGGGCGCGGACGGTCCGGACGTGCTCGCCGCATCGATGTCAGTGCTCGGCGTGGCGCGCCTGCCCGAACTCGTGGCGTTGCTCGCCGGGCGGCCGACGCTGCTGGTGATGGACGCGGTGGAGCGCGCCCCGGGCCCGGTGGCCGCGACAGTGCACCGGTTGCTCGGCGCGCTGCCCTCGCTGCGGGTGCTGGTCACCGGGCGACACCCGGTCGGGTTGCCAGGCGAGCGGGTCTGGCCGGTCGCGCCGCTCGACGTGCCACCACCGGAGGCCGAGCACTCCGGACTCGAATCGTGGCCGGCGGTGGCGTTGTTCACCGCCCGGCTCGCCCAGGTCCGCCGTGAGCCACCCACCCCCGTCGAGCTGCCCGCGCTCGCCGCGTTGGTGCGCCGGTTGGGCGGGCTGCCGTTGGCCATCGAGCTGATGGCCGCCCGGGGCCGTCTCCTCGACCTCACCGAACTGCTCGACCGGTACGGCGACCGGGTGCTCGACCTGGCCACTCCCGCCGACGCGTCCGCCCACCCGGCCTGGGACGCACCGGAGGCTCTCGGCAGTCGGACGAGCGGACCCGACACCCGTGCGGCGGCCTCGGTCGCCGTTACCCTGCGGGACGCGGTGGCGTTCAGCTACCGCCTGTTGGCGTCGGACGAGCAGGCCGCGCTGCGGCAGCTGGCCGTCTTCGGTAACCGGTGGTCGGTCGAGTTGGCCGAGGAGATGCTCGCCGACGAGGCCGACCGGGACGGCGCGGTGGCGATCGACCCGGTTCCACTGTTGGACCGCTTCGTCGAGTTGGGGCTGCTGAGCGTACGCGGCACCGGGTCGTTCCGGTTCCGGCTGCTCGACGCGGTCCGTGACTACGCCGTCGAGCAGGCGGCCGGTGGAGGTGAGCTGACCTGTATCCGGCGTCGACACGCGGAGGTCATCGCGCGCCTGGTGGCCCGTACCGCCAGCGACCTGATCGGCCCACGGCTACCCGACGCGGTGCACCGGCTGGACGAGATGAGCAGTGACATCAGCTCGTCGTTGGCCCACGCGGCTACCGACGACCCGTTGACAGCGCTGCGGCTGGCGGCCTGTCTGACCCGCTGGTGGCGGTTCCGCGGACGCGACGTCGCCGGGCGGCAGTGGCTGCGGCGGCTGCTGGCGGACCCGCGGACCGCCGACGCCGATCCTCTTCTGCGTGGCTGGGCCGCACTCGGGGTCGCCCGGCTGGCGACGGAGCACGGCGCGGGTGCCGAGGAGTTGTCGACGGCCCGTGCGGCGTTGGACACCTTCCGGCAGGCCGGCGACGTCACGGGGGAGTTGGAGGCGCGAAACGTGCTCGGCACCCTGCTGATCTCCGTGGGGCGGCAGGACGAGGCTCGCGAGCAGGCCGAGGCGCTGCTGCGGTTGGCAGCCCGCAACGGGCGGACCCGGGACCTGGCGGTGGCCCAGAACAGCCTCGCCTGGCACGAGATCCGCGCGGGCGATCTGGCTGCGGCCCGCCGCCGGCTCGCCGCTGTGGACCGACTCGCCGCCGAGAGTGGGGAGCAGCGACTGCGGGTGCTGGGCTGGGCCAATCGAGCCGAGGTCGCCCGACTGGAGGGCTGGTACGCGGACGCCATCGATCGTGGCCGGCGGGCGATCGCGGCCCTGTCCGAGCTGGGTGATCCCGGGCGTCGCCGTCGGGTACTCGGGACCGTCGGGCTGGCGCTCGCCCAGGACGGGCGGGCCGCGGAGGCGACCGAGGTGCTGACCGAGTTGCGCGCCGGGGGCATGGAGGCCCTGCCGGCGCGGCCGGCCGTCCCGCGACCGCGCTCGGACGACGCGGCGCTGGCCTGGGGTGGCCCGGAGGCCGGGCTCTGTGCGCTGATCGAGGGGAACCTGGCGCTGCACCGGGGCGACCGGGAGTTGGCTGCCGAGTGGTTCGCGGCCGCCGCCGACCATGCGGGGCAGGATCGCCGCGACGTGGTGGAGGCGCTGGTCGGGCTGGCTGCGAGCACCGCGGACCCGTCGGTGCTCGATCGACTGGACCGGGTCTGTGTGGAGGGCGGCATCCGGCTGTTGCCGCAGGAGTCGGGCCTGCTCTACGCGCTGATCGCCGCCCGGGGCGGACCGGCTCGGTAGCCTGCGCTTTCTCCGAGTCGATCGCGACGGGAGAGTGGCGCGGACGAAGAGCCCCCTTGGTGCTACCCCTCGCTGATCGCCCGCGCCGTCACCCCCCGGTGATCCCCGGTGCAGGAAGCCTGCCACCGATGCGGTGGCAGAAAGTCGGCTTGGACCGAATCCTCCAGCTTGGCTGGGTCAGTTCTGCCGGTCTTTCTGCCGCTGCCGCCGCCCGACGGCGGGTGCTGATCAGTGCCGTCGGGTGGCGTTGTCGGTGGCGGCGACCTGCTCCGGGCTGACATCGTCACTGCCTGCGGTGGCGCACGGATGCGCGGCGTCGCGGACCCGCCGCAACCCGTCGAGGAGGGCCGCCAGCGCATCGGGGTCGAGCTGCCCGGTGAACCACTGCTCGATCATCTGCAGATGCCCGGGCAGCGTCTCGTTCAGACGTTGCATCCCGGCGGCGGTGACCACCGCGTACGAGCTGCGTCGGTCGTTCGGGCAGGCCCGGCGGGTGAGCAACCCGTCGCGCTCCATCCGGTCGACCACCCGGGTCACTCCGCTGGTCGACAGGGAGGTCTGTGCGGCGAGGTCGGTCATGCGTAGTTGGTTGCCCGGCGAGCGGGCCAGTCGGGTGATGACCTCGAACTCGACCGCGGAGAGGCCGTGTTCCTCGAGTTGGGCGTTGAACCGGGCTGACAGCCCGGCGTGTGCCTCGAAGAGCAGGCCGACGGCGGTGATCCGGGGATCGTCGAAGACGTTGGTCACCCGTTCATCATACCAGTGCTTGACACGGGGAATGTTGCAACAGTTATAGTTGCTCAAGCAGTCGTTGGGCTACTAAACAATCTCCTGGAGGACAGCACCATGACCAGCAGCATCGATGCGGTTACCCGCGACTGGGACAGCCTCACCATCCCGGCGGCCGGCACCTACGCGCTCGACGTGGCGCACAAGCGGGTCGGCTTCGTTGCCCGGCACATGATGGTGAGCAAGGTTCGCGGTGAGTTCAACGAGGCCACCGCCACCATCACCGTCGCCGAGGACCCGCTGCAGTCGTCGGTCGTCGCCACCATTCAGGCCGCCAGCGTCGACACCACCCAGGCCGACCGGGACGCTCACCTGCGCAGCCCCGAGTTCCTGGACGCCGAGAAGTTCCCGACGCTCGAGTTTCGCAGCACCGGGGTCAAGTCCCGTCGCGGCAGCGAGTTCGTGCTCACCGGTGAGCTGACCATCAAGGACGTCACCCGCCCGGTCGAGCTGGAGGTGGAGTTCGAGGGTGTCGGCCGCAGCCCGTTCGGCCAGGACATCTTCGGCTTCTCCGCGAGCACCGAGATCGACCGCGAGGAGTTCGGCCTGACCTGGAACGTCGCCCTGGAGACCGGGGGCGTGCTGGTCAGCCGCAAGATCAAGATCGAGATCGAGGGCGAGGCCGTCCGTCAGGCCTGATCCCCAGGGATCGCCGGAGGGTCAGGTGGGGGAATCCTCCCGGCGATCCGGTACGCAGGGCCCGCGCCGCACGTCGGCGCGGGCCCTGCGTCGTTCCCGCTGGTGGTAATTGTCACGGGTTGTTCGCACCGCAATCGGGTCCAGTCGGTCGACGACGGGGTACAGATGGCGCCACGAGCGCGTCCTCCCGGTCGACGTCGCATCACTGCCGTCGGCCTCTGGCCCCGGTCAGGTGGGCGCTCTTACCGTGGATGCTTCACAAAGCGCTTCCGGGACGGCATGATCCCGACCGCGCCGGCCGTCGGGAGGACACATGGGCAGGGACGTCTCAGAGGGCGCCTTCACCCGGGATGATCGCGTCCGATATCGGCAGAAGGTGCGGCGGTGCCTGGACGTCTTCGCCCTGATGCTTGACGACTTCGGCTTCGACGCCGACCGGCCGATGACCGGCCTGGAGATCGAACTCAACCTGGTCGACTCGGCCGCCGAGCCGGCGATGCGCAACGAGGAGATCCTCGCCGACATCGCGGACCCCCTCTTCCAGACCGAGTTGGGTCAGTTCAACCTGGAGCTCAACGCCGAGCCCCGACTGATCGAGGGCACCGGCTTCGCCGACTACGAGCACGACCTGCGCGGCAGCCTCTCCCGGGCCGACGAGCGCGCCGCCAGGTCCGACGCGAAGATCGTCCTGGTCGGCATCCTGCCCACCCTCACCGAGGGGCACCTGGTCGAGGACAACCTCTCCACCAACGAGCGTTACCGGGTGCTCAACGACCAGATCGTCGGCGCCCGGGGCGAGGACATCGAGCTGGACATTCGCGGCGTCGAGCAGTTGCGCACGCACACCGACTCGATCGCCCCCGAGGCCGCCTGTACGAGCCTCCAGTTCCACCTCCAGGTCGCCCCGGACAGCTTCGCCGACTACTGGAACGCGTCCCAGGCCATCGCCGGCGTGCAGGTGGCGGTCGGGGCGAACAGCCCCTTCCTGTACGGCCGCCAACTGTGGGCCGAAACGCGGATCGCGTTGTTCCAGCAGGCCACCGACACCCGCCCGGACGAGCTGAAGGCGCAGGGCGTACGGCCGCGGGTGTGGTTCGGCGAACGGTGGATCACCTCGATCTTCGACCTGTTCGAGGAGAACGTCCGGTACTTCCCGCCGCTGCTGCCGATCTGCGAGGACGAGGACCCGGTGGAGGTCCTGCACGCCGGTGGTGTGCCACAGCTCGGGGAGCTGCGGTTGCACAACGGCACCGTCTACCGCTGGAACCGTCCGGTCTACGACATCATGAACGACCGTCCCCACCTGCGGGTGGAGAACCGGGTGCTGCCGGCCGGTCCGACCGTGGTGGACATGCTGGCCAACGCGGCCTTCTACTTCGGGCTGGTACGCGGTCTGGCCGAGGCCGACCGACCGATCTGGAGTCAACTCACCTTCAGTTCCGCCGAGGAGAACTTCCACGCCGCCGCCCGACGTGGCCTCGACGCCGTGCTGCACTGGCCCGGGCTCGGCGACGTGCCGGTCACCAAGCTGGTCCTGGACCAGCTGCTGCCCACCGCCGCCACCGGCCTGGACGGGTTCGGTGTCGCCCCGGCGCAGCGGGACCGGCTGCTCGGCATCATCGAGCAGCGCTGCCGTACCGGCCGCAATGGCGCCGTCTGGCAGACCGAGGCGGTCTGGGCGGCGGAGCGGCACCAGGGCATGGACCGGACGGCCGCGCTACACCACATGGTCCAGCGCTACGCCGAACTCCAGCGCACCAACCAACCCGTCCACACCTGGCCAACCACCTGACCCCACCCACCCCCAAACCCCCACCCCGAACGCGTTGATCATGAAGTTATTGCCATGACACGCCGAGCGAGGTGGCAATAACTTCATGATCAACAGGTTGGTTCGGGGGGCCAGGGTGGGTTGGGGGTGGGGGTTAGTCGGTGGTGGGGCGGGTGGGGCGGCGGGCTGCTCGGGTGCGCCGGCTGGTGGCGGTGAGGTCCTCTGCCGCTGTTGCTTCGGTGGGACGACCGGCCGGATCGGCGAGGTCCGGGTCCGTACGCGGGGCGGGAACCTGCGGCGCGGTGGTGACGTCGCCCGGCAGCGAGCCCGTCCGGGGCGTCTGCGCTGGGGCGTCGGCCCTCCTGCGCCGCGCTGCGGTTCCGGCCGTCGAGGCTGAGGTTGCGGCCGTCGGGCCGGGAACTGCCGGCGCGGGCTCGGTCTCGGCGACCGGGGCCGGGTCGGCCACCGTGTCCCGAGCGACCGCACCCGGCTCGGCCGAGCGGCTCTGTTGGGCCGGGCGGTGCCGTTCGCCTCGCTCGCCGAGGCGGGCGGCCAGCACCGAGCCGCCGATACCGGCGATCACCGCGTACGGGGCGATCAGCTGGGTGGACAGCTGTGCGGGGCCCAGCGTCGACCAGTGCGGCAGGGTGGTCAGGTAGGCGAGCGCGACGAGCACCGGGCCCGCCGCGCCGGAGGCCGCCGCACCCACGCGGTGCCCGCCCGAACGGGCGGACCGCCGGGCGGCCAGTACGCCGATCAGCAGCGCGGGCACCAGTGCCAGCAGCGCACCGGGCGAGTAGAGCTGGCCCCCGATCCAGTACCGGGCGTGGTCCGGGTCGAACTGCCAGGTGCCGAGTTGCGCGCCGGTCAGCCCTCGTCCGACGCGTACCCCGTCGATCACGGAGATCACCGCGAGCAGCCAGAGCCAGGCGGCCGTCGCTGTCACGTTGACCGCGGCGGCTCGGGAGCGAAGCGCCCAGATCGCGACGAGGACGCCGATCAGGATGCCCAGCGTCGCCTGTACGGCGGCCGTCCGTTGCGGAGCGCCGGTGTCCGCGCCGGTCGCGACCCGCGCGGGTACCGCGATCAGCAGCACCGTGACCAGCCCGCCCAGCCCGGCGCCAAGCGCCAGGGCCACCCGGCGCAGCAGGCCACCTCGGTCGTGGACCGGCGGCTCGGCGACCGGTGGTGGCGTGCCCGCCACCTCAGGCCGGCCGGTGTCGACGGCCGGTGAAGGCCCGTCGACCTGGCTCTCGTGCTCCGGCCTACGGTCGTCGAGCTGCTGGCCCTCGTGACCGGCAACACCGTCGGGCGACGTTTCCGGAGAGGTCACGGTCTTCGCCGGGGCGCTCCGTTGGTGCAGCCGCTGCGCGCAGACCGCGCCGAGGACCGTCGAGCTGGCGGCGAGCCAGGTGGCCCAGGCGAGGCCGTCCGCCCAGGCTGTATCGGTCGCACCGGCATCGGTGGGCGTCCAGGTGATGACGCCGAGCCCGTAGCCGAAGCCCAGTTGTGCGGCACCTGCGCCGGCAGCGACCCCGATTGCCGTCGCGATCGACACTCCCCAGCCCTGTCTGGCCATGCCGGGCAGCGTAACGTCCCGTCGTCGGCGCGGCGAGTCGCAAAGACCCGCCGGTGTGGACCGCCGGTGCGGGCGGATTGGGCGGCGGGCGGTACGGTCGCCGGTGATGAGGCGGTGGGCGTAATGACGGACACGAACACGGGCCAGCAGAATGCCGCCGGTGGCGGTGCGGGCCGGGCCAGCGTCGTGCTCGGTGGTGGGTTGGCGGCGGTCCTGCTCGCCGCCGTGGGCGCGACCGGCGGCTGGTTGCTGGCCGGCGAGGACGACGCACCCTCTGGTGACCCGCTGGCCGTTGCGACCACGGCTGGCGCGTCGACCACCCGGGCCACCGCACCCCGACCGAGCAGCGGCCGGCCCACACCGTCGGCGGTCCAGACCTCCGCCACCTCGACCAAGGGGGCCGGCCTGACCGTGCCGCCGGTGATCGGCACCGACTTCGAGCAGGCCCGGGACACGCTGCGCAAGCAACGGCTGGGTTGGCGGCTGGTCTTCGGTGGCGGGGTCGGCCGTACGGTCGAGAGCACCACACCGGACGTGGGCACCGAGGTCGCCCGGGGGACGACGGTGCAGCTACAGGTCGCCGGGCCGGCGCCGGCCGCCGAGGTGCCGGACGTGGTCGGCAAGAGTTGCGCCGACGCCGCCGACGAGTTGGTCGACGAGGGCCTCTACCCGCGCTACCTCAGCGGACGTACTGGGACGGTCAGCCGGCAGGAGCCCGCCGAAGACGGCCCGGCCCGGTGGAACGACCAGGTCAGCATCTGGTGTGGCTCCGACGGCCAGCCGACCACGAAACCCACGCCCTGATTCCGGGCCGGCGGGTTCGAGCCTCCCGGCCCGTACCCGCCGTTCTGTCCCGCCGACAGCCGGCGCGGCTCGGCACGCTGATCCCCACCCATGGCGGTGTGGGCGACTAGGTTGGCGGTCGAGGGCCATGACGCCCGTCCGGGTTCGGGAAAGGACGTGCGATGAGCGACGACCGCCAGGAGCCGCCCGCCGGCGAGCACGACGACGACCGGACCCGGCCCCTGCCCTCCGCCGCTGACCGGCCGGCCCCGACCGGGCCCGCCGCCGACCGTCCGGCCCCGCCCGGCCCCGCCGTCGACGGCCCTGAGCCGACGCAGCCGACGCCAGCCGCCGCCGACCCGGACGAGACGGCACCGATCGACCGGACTGTCCCGGCTCGTCCCGACCTGTCGCCCGACCAGACCATGCCGATCGACAGGTCCGCCGGCACCGGGCCGGGTCCGCCGGCCGACCGGACGGCGCCGATACCGCCAGCCTGGTCCGGTCGGGCCGAGGTGCGCTCGCCCCGACCGGATGACCCCGGCGGTGAGTGGTACGTCGAGGAGCAGGGCGGTCGGCGGTGGTGGTTGCCGATCCTCTGGGGCGTACTGGCGCTGTTGCTCGCGGCCCTGCTCGGGGGCGCGCTCTGGTTGGTGCGTGGCCAGCAGGAGGATGACCGCGACGATCCGGGGCCCACGCCGTCCCCGCCACCGACCAGTGCCCCCAGCACTCCGCCGACCAGTGCAGCCCCCACGTCGGCGGCGCCCACCAGTGAGTCGCCGAGCAGTTCGCCGACCACTGACGCGCCGGACGAGCTGCCGGTGCCACCGCTCGCCGGCCTGCCGCAGGCCACCGCCGAGGGGCTGTTGGCTCGGCTCGGCCTGGCCTACCGGGTGGTGTACCGCCCGTCGGAACTGCCACCCGGGACGGTGGTGGGCACCGAGCCGGAGGCGGGCACGTCGGTGTCGACCGACGACGAGGTGTTGTTGATCATCTCGCAGGCCGAGCCGCCGACCGGGGCGAGCCCGACCACGCCGAGCACTACTGTGACGAACACGCCGTGACCGCTGGTCACCACATCCGGCGGCGGGTGCCGACGAGACCGATGCCGGCCAGGGAGATGGCGAGGCCGAAGATGCCGGACCAGAAGAGGGAGCGGCGGATGTCCGTGGCGCTGTGTCCGGCCGGAGCGGCTTCGGTGAGTTCCTGGGGGCCGTCGGACTGGCCGCCGGCACCAAGGCCGGACACCGGCCCGGTCGGGTCGGCACCACCAGCGCGGTCGGCCGGGGTGCCGGTGTCGATCCAGCCAGGTTCCTCGTAGACCGACTGGCCGTCGCCGGTCGGTGGGTCGGAGTCGAGCACGGTGATCTCCGGTGCGGGCACCGGTGCGGTCAGCCGGGTGGACGACATCGCCGGGTCGCGGACGAGGACCAGGAGTGTCGCCATCGCCCCGAGGAGGGCGAGGAGTCCGAAGGCACAGGCGATACGGGAGCGGTGGTGCCGCCGCAGGGCGGGCTGATTGACCATGACCATCCCAGGGTCAGGGTCCTGGACGAGCGGGTGGAACGGTGCCGGGGTGGGCGTACCGATTCTATGGCGGCGGCACGCCCACCGGCGGCGGTTCGGGTCGGTCAGCCCACCCGGAGCGGGGTACGCGCGACCGGGCGGCGGGCCCGCACTGTGTGCGGACGGGGTTCGGGGGCGGCCTGCAGTTGCTGCAGCCCTTCCCGCTGGACGAAGATCGACCGTCGGGTGACCGCGTCGCCCGCGGCGTTCAACTCGTAGCCGTCGAGCCAGAGCCAGCCGTCATAGGTCGGCCAGTCGAGCACCCGGATCACCCGGAACTTGATCGGCCTGAGGAACTGGACACTCGCCGCGCGTGTCACGTGCAGTACGTCACCGGTGCGGGGAAGCACATGGGCTCCTGGGGAGGATCGGCCGGCGGTTGCGCCGGCGGTGCCTGAACGGGGGACGTCTCGGCCGGTGACGGGGTCGTGCCTCGTGAACCGGTGGTGCGGATGGCGGTGGTCGGGCCGTACCCCGCTGGTGACGTGCCGCCACCCGACCACCACCCGGTTGCTTCCGGGAACCGCGCCCGCCGCCGCAGCTTGCCGGCTTGCAGCGGCGGGGTCCTTACCCCGGAGCAGGTCGCGTTGTCGTCGGCCGGGCCCGCGCCGTGCCCGGCTTCCCCGAAGCGGTGGGGTCACCACTCCGAGGGACCGAACGGAGACGCTGAGTGATCCGTGCCATACGGACAGAGTGCATCAGGGACGTGCTTCATGCAAGTTGCACGTCGACTTTTGCCGATACGTGAGCGTGTCGCGCGAAAGGCCTATTGAAGCCATCCGCGTCCGGGCGGCAGACTGGGGGCCGGTTTCGCCCGTCGCGGCCGGCCGAGGACCGGCACCACCCCTTCGTCGCGAACGCTCGCCGGTCGACGGTCGCGCCCCCGGCGGGTGTCACCAGTGGCGCGTTACCGGAGGTAGCCCGAGTGGGGTCGAGCAGCCAGCGGCGGGGACCAGTGACTCACGGTCACGGGTTGCACGATGAGTGAGCGGCGCAGTCCTACCATCAGACGGCGGCGGCTCGGGGCCGAGCTGCGCCGCCAGCGGGAGTCCGCCGGGATCACCATCGAGGTGGTCGCCGAACAGTTGGAGTGCTCGGCGTCGAAGGTCTCCCGGATCGAGACCGGGCACACCACGGCCACCCCACGCGACGTGCGGGACATGCTGCGGATCTACGGCGTCGTCGGCGCCGAGAGCGACGAGCTCGTGCAGATCGCCCGGGAAGCCCGCCAAAAGGGCTGGTGGCACCCTTACAGCACGGTGCTCGTCGGCGCGTACGTCGGGCTGGAGGCGGCGGCCAGTTCGATCCGGGCGTACGAACAGCAGGTCGTTCCGGGTCTTCTGGAGACCGAGGAGTACGCCGGGGCCATGATCCGTGCCGCTCGGCCGGACTTCACCGCCGATCAGGTGCATCAAAGAGTGCGTGTCCGTTTGGGTCGTCAGTCGTTATTGACCCAGGACGATCCGGTCGATCTGTGGGTGGTGCTCGATGAGGCGGTGGTAAGTCGGCCGGTGGGCGGGGACGAGGTGATGCGCGGTCAACTCAAGCGGTTGGTCGAGGTGGCCGAGTTGCCGAACGTGACGCTGCAGATCCTGCCCTTCGAGGTGGGTGCGCATGCCGGCATGGACGGCACGTTCACGATCCTCAGCTTCCCTGAGCCCGGTGATCCGGATGTTGTGTACGCGGAGAACGCCACGGGTGGGCTTTTCCTCGAGAAGAGCGACGAACTACAGAAGTACAGCTTCATCTTCGATCACATCCGCGCTGCGGCCATACGTCCGGAGGAGTCCGTCGCACACATCGCAAAACTGGCAGAGGAGCCGTTGTGGAAATGGCGACCAAAGGGTTCCCCGTGGACCTGACGCAGGCAGCATGGTTCAAGAGCTCGAAGAGCGGGCCGAACTGTGACAACTGCGTGGAGGTGGCGTACGTGACGGGGGCGGTCGGAGTGCGGGACTCGAAGGACAAGGCGGGCCCCGCCCTGGTCTTCGCACCGGGTGACTGGCACTCCTTCGTTGCCGGCACCCGGGGTGGTGTGTTCGGCGCGGTCTGACCGACTGGTCAATGGAGTCCCCGTCCGGTTCGCCGGACGGGGACTCTGCCGTGTCCGCGGTGGGCGCGGCTGACTGTCGCGTCGCGGCGGGGTCGACGAGGTTCCGTCGGGATTCCCGTCGCCAGAGCGTCCCCGTCTCGTTGAACCGGTCGGTACGGCGCTGGTCGACGACCCGCCGCACCGACCCGCAACCGAGCGAGTAGGCGAGACGGATGACGACGATCGGTTCAGAAAACCTCACCACCGGTCCGGCGAAGCCGGAGCGGTTCGGTGGCAAGTACCGCGGCGCCCGTCGGGACACGGTTCTGACCGAGGTGGTCTCGACCGACCAGGAGCTGAGCGGGCGGGAGGGTGCCTCCGAGACGACGGATCCTCCGCTCTCGCTGCCCTCGCTGGACCCGAACCCGCTGATCGAGCCGTCGTTCCCGCCGGCGGGCTGGCCGATGCAGCCGCCCGAGTCCCTGGCGGACCATCCGTTGCTGCGTGGTCTGCTGATGGAGTTGCCGCCGAAGGGCACCGTGCCCTCGCAGGATTGGCTGGACCGCTGGTTCGAGGCCACCAGGTCGATCCTGGAACTGCTATACGTGCAGAGCGCCAGCCGCCCGCGTTGACCCTGCGACGGCGGGCTGGGCCCGCTCCGCGAAGCGGTTGTGGCGTAGCGCGTGCCGGACCCCGATGGCGATCACCGCGAGCGCGCCCACTGTGATCGCAGGCCCGGTGACGCCGGGGTCGGCTCCGAGGTCGGAGCCGGTGGCGGCGATCAACGCCGGCACCGTGGCCAGGGCGGTGACCTGTAGTGGCAGCCCGACGAGCGGGTGGGCCGCGGCGGCGCGCAGCCCGTGCGGCGCGGGGGTGGCGGGGGCGCTGGCGAACGCGCCCGCACCGGCCCACAGCCGGCGGATCCGTCGTACCGAGCAGACCGTCGCCACGAGCGCCGGGCCGGCGGCCAGGGTGAGCCCGGCGGCGGCCCGGTCGACCGGCGCGGTGCCGGCGCTGAGCAGCCCGCCGCCGAGCACGGTCGCGGTGAGCGCCACGCCGGTGAGGGCCAGCACCAGCAACCATCCGGTACGCCGACGCAGCATGCGGGTGTTGCGCAGCCGGGGAAGGCCGTCGGCAACGACGCCGGCGGCCAGCCAGACGGCGGCGACCGGGAGCAGGATGGTGAGCTGACTCTCCATGCTCGAGAGTCTTTCCCGAATCCTGGCGAGGCGAATCCGGGCGCGTCCCCCGTTCGCCCCGGACGCCGGGCCCGTAGGGGGTCATCACTCGAAGGTATGGCCGTTTCGACATGTTCAACTGACCGACGGCTGACTTACCCTCAGCTAGATCGGCGAGTGTCGATTGATGTTGGGACCGGTGGTCACGTTCCACTGCCGGTCAGAGGGAGGTAGGAGATGGGTCTTCCACGAAGGTCCGTACTGATCGGGGTGGCCGCGGCGACCGTGCTGGCCGTCGGCACCCCAGCCCTGGCCGCCGAACCCGTGGGTGTGGTTCGGGCCGCCGGCGGAGCCACCGCCGTGCCGGACAGCTACATCGTCGTACTCAAGGACAGCGCCGTTGCCCGGGACCGGGTCGGCGACACCGCGAAGCGGCTCTCCGGCCGCCACGGCGGCACTGTGGCCCGCACCTACGGCGCGGCGCTGCGCGGCTTCGAGGCCAATGTGAACGCGAGCGCGGCGGCGCGGATCGCCGCCGACCCGGCGGTGGCGTACGTCGAGCAGAACCACACCGTCTCGATCTCCGGCACGCAGGCCAACCCGCCCTCCTGGGGCCTCGACCGGATCGACCAGCGCAACCGGCCGTTGGACAACTCCTACACCTACCCGAACACGGCGAGCAACGTGCACGCCTACATCATCGACACCGGCATCCGGTTCTCCCACAACGACTTCGGCGGCCGGGCCACCTCCGGCTACGACGCGGTGGACGGCGGGTCGGCCGACGACTGCAACGGGCACGGCACGCACGTGGCCGGCACCGTCGGCGGGTCCGCGTACGGGGTGGCCAAGGCCGTCCAGCTCGTCGGCGTACGGGTGCTGAACTGCTCCGGCAGTGGCACCAACGCCGGTGTGATCGGCGGCGTCGACTGGGTCACCGCGAACGCGATCAAGCCGGCGGTGGCGAACATGAGCCTCGGCGGCGGCGCGAACAGCTCACTGGACAACGCCGTCCGCAACTCGATCGCCTCGGGTGTCACGTACGGCCTGGCGGCCGGCAACGACAACGGCGCCAACGCCTGCAACACCTCGCCGGCGCGTACCACGGAGGCCATCACGGTGGGCTCGACGACCAGCTCGGACGCCCGGTCGTCGTTCTCCAACGTCGGCACCTGCCTGGACATCTTCGCGCCCGGCTCGTCGATCACCTCGGCCTGGTACAACAGCAACACCGCCACCAACACGATCAGCGGCACCTCGATGGCCACCCCGCACGTGGTCGGAGCGGCGGCCCTGGTGGCCAGCGCCAACCCGAGCTGGACCCCGGCTCAGGTCCGCAACCAACTGGTGGCCAACGCCACCCCCAACGTGGTGAGCAACCCCGGCTCAGGCTCACCGAACCTGCTGCTCTACGTCGGCACCGGCAGCACCCCGCCGCCGCCCACCGGCTGCACCGGCACCAACGGCACCGACGTGTCGATCCCGGACGCCGGCTCGGCGGTGACCAGCTCGATCACCATCTCCGGCTGCGGTCGCAACGCCTCCTCGACCTCCACCGTCGCGGTGAACATCGTGCACACCTACCGCGGTGACCTGGTCATCGACCTGCTCGCCCCGGACGGCAGCTCGTACCGGCTGAAGAACAGCAGCACCTCGGACAGCGCCGACAACGTGAACGCCACGTACTCGGTCAACGTGTCCGGTGAGGCCGCCGACGGCATCTGGCGACTCCAGGTGCGGGACACCTACTCGGTCGACACCGGCTACATCAACACCTGGACCCTGACCGTCTGACGGGTCTGTGACGACCGAGGCCCCACCCGGCACGCCGGGTGGGGCCTCGCGTCGTACGGATCGGGCTCAGACCGAGAAGGTGGCCGGCCGCTCGGTGGCCGGGGCCGGCGGGCGGGCCTTCCACAGGCCGATCTTCTGCGCGGCGAGCCGGCTCAGGTAGACCGGGTTGAGGATGACGTAGCGGCGCCAGAGCCGCTTCGGCTCCAGACCGAGGCGCCAGAACCACTCAAGACCGACGCGCTGCATCCACGGCGGGGGCTGGCGCAGCAGCCCGGCGTGGTAGTCGAAGGCCGCGCCGACCGCCATCAGCGGCATGTCGAGCAGCGGCCGCATGGCGTACGCGAAGACCTCCTGGCGCGGGCAGCCGAGCCCGACCAGCACCAACCGGGCGCCACTGGACCGGATCCGGTCGGCGATCTCGGCGTCCTCACCGGGCTGGACGGCACGGAACTTGGACGGCTCCACCCCGGCGATCTTCAGAGCTGGGAACATCCGCTCCAGAGCCGGGATCAACCGGGCGAGAGTCTCCTCGGTCGAGCCGTACAGGTAGACCGGTAGCCCCTCGTCAGCGAAGCGCGACAGCACGTGCAGGGTCAGGGTCGGCCCGTACACCCGGTCGCTGAGCCCGGCGTGGTGCAGCAGGTTGAGTGCCCACCGCACCGGCTGCCCGTCCGGCGTGACCACGTCGAAGGAGTTGAGCCGCGCGTTGTGCGCCGGGTCGAGCACCCCGGTCATCACACCGTGCACGGCCAACGCGGTCAGCGCGAGGGAACGCCGCTCGTGTGCCGCGGTCACCACCGCGTCGGTCGCCGTGGCGTAGTCGGTGGCGTCGACCAGGACGCCGAGCACGTTGCGCTTCGTCCGGGCGGTCATGGCTGGGCCACCCACTTGTCCACGTTGGCCTCGTAGATTTCCCGCAGGATCATCGGCACGTCGTAAGTGATCTTCCAGTCCGGATACTGCGCCTCGAACCGGGCCATGCTGCTGACGTACCACTGGTGGTCGCCGGTGCGGTTCTGCTCGACGTAGTTGATCCGCGCCTCGCGGCCGGTGATCTCCTCCGCGATCCGGAACGCCTCGATGTGCGAGGTGTTGGAGTGCCGGCCGCCACCGAGGTTGTAGACCTCCGCGGATCGCGGGGCCCGGAAGAACGCCTCGAACGCGGTCAGCACGTCGTGCGAGTGGATCGCATCCCGCACCATCTTGCCCTTGTAGCCGAAGAGGTTGTACGTCCGGCCCTCCATGACGCAGCGCATCAGATAGGCCAGGAACCCGTGCAGCTCGGCCGCTGAGTGCGCCGGGCCGGTCAGCGTGCCGCCCCGGAAGCAGGCGGTCTTCATGTCGAAGTAGCGCCCGTACTCCTGGACCATCACGTCCGCGGCGACCTTGGAGGCGCCGAAGACCGAGTGCAGCGAGTGGTCGATCGACATCTCTTCGGTGATGCCCTGGTACCAGCGGTGGTCCTCGGGCAGCTCGTACCGGGTCTCCAGCTCGATGAGCGGCAGGCTGTTGGGCCGGTCGCCGTACACCTTGTTCGTCGAGCAGTGGATGAACGGCGATTCGATCGCGTGCCGGCGGGTGTTCTCCAGGATGTTGAGCGTGCCGCCGGCGTTCACGTCGAAGTCCGTGTACGGCTCCTTGGCTGCCCAGTCATGGCTCGGCTGGGCGGCGCTGTGAATCACCACGGCGATGTCCGAGCCGTACTTCTTGAACACCTGCTCCAGGCCGTCCCGGTCCCGGATGTCCACCGCGAAGTGGGTGTACGCGCTACCCAGGTCACGGCCGAGCCGTTCCAGGCTCCACGAGGTGGAGCCGTCCTCGCCGAAGAAGTACCGGCGCATGTCGTTGTCGATGCCGACGACATCCAGACCGAGGCCGGCGAAATGCCGGACCGCCTCGGAGCCGATCAGACCACCCGACCCTGTCACCAACGCGACACTCACACGCCACTCCTGGTCCATCGGAGGCAGAATCCATCGGAGCATAGCGTGACGTCCAGCACGCCCCGATATGACGGAAGGGCCCCGCATGAAGCGGAGCCCTCGTCGGTGGTGGGGATGGGGGGAGTTGAACCCCCACGCCCTTTCGGGCACACGGACCTGAACCGTGCGCGTCTGCCATTCCGCCACATCCCCGTGGCACAACCCGGAACACTCTAGCCGCCCGGCCCCGCTGTCTCCAACGGGCCTCGGGAATACTACGCTGTCCCTGACGCTCGCCACGAGCGATTACCGTTCGTGGCGGACGAAAGATTAGCACGACAGTCGCGGCCCTTCCGAACGGGTCGAGAGCAGCCGGCCGAGCGGCGTGTGAGCTGCGCGCGCGCCGGCCGGATACCATCATGTCCTCGGGACCCGAGGAGGAGCCGGTGAGCGTGCTGCAACGCTTCGAGAAGCGTCTGGAAGGCCTGGTCGAAGGGGCCTTCGCCAAGGTCTTCAAAGGGGTGGTCCACCCCGTGGAGATCCTCAACGCCATGCAGCGGGAGGCCGAGGCGCACAAGGCGATCCTGGCCGGTGGGCGCACGTTGGTGCCCAACCGCTACGTGATCGATCTCTCGCCGTTCGACCACAGTCGGCTGGCGCCGTACGCCGCCGCGCTGGCCCAGGAGTTGGCCCAGTCGCAGGCGGAGTTCATCGGCGAGCAGGCGTGGACGGTCTACGGCGACGTGATCGTCGAGATCGAGCGAGGCGAGGGTCTGGACACGGGCATGTTCCGTGTCACGGCCGAGGTCTACACCGGCGGCGAGGTCGCCCCGGTGTCGGCGCCCGGCTACGACGCCGGCCCGCCCGCCTACCCCGCGTACGACCAGGGCGGTGGCTACGGCCCGCCGCCCGGGCACGGTGGCGGTCGCAACGTGCGGCTGGTCTCCGGCGACGGTCGCACCTATCCCCTCCAGATGGGGTCGACGGTGATCGGTCGCGGCGACCAGGCCAACCTGCGTCTGCCCGACGTCGGCATCTCCCGGCGACACGCCCGGCTGGATTTCGACGGCGGCCAGGTCGTGTTGACCGACCTGGGTTCGACCAACGGCACCATGGTGAACGGGCAGCGGGTCTCCGCCGTCGCGCTCAACCCCGGTGACATGGTCCAGCTCGGGACGACGACGCTGACCTTCCGCGTGGACGGCTGACCCGCCTTGCCGGAACTGGTCATCACCGTTGCCCGGTTCGGGTTCCTGATCCTGCTGTGGATCTTCGTGTTCACTGTGGTCGGCGTGATCCGCCGGGACCTCTTCGCGGGCGCCCGGTCCGGTCGTCTGGTGGCCGCACCACGCGCGGTGGGCGCCTCGACGGGGCAGGCGGCCAAGCCGGCGAAGGTGAAACGGGGCAGAGCGGCGCACCAACTGGTGGTGACGGCCGGTCAGCTGGCCGGCACCAAAATCACTCTCGGTGAAGCGCAGATCACCATTGGTCGAGCTGAGGACTCCACCCTGGTCATCACCGACGACTACGCCTCCGCGCGACACGCCCGGCTCGTGCCGCGTGAGGGGCAGTGGTACGTCGAGGACCTCGGCTCGACTAACGGCACGTACCTCGATCGCGCTAAGGTCTCCGGACCAACCCCCGTCCCCCTCGGCGTGCCGATCCGGATCGGCCGCACTTCCCTCGAATTACGGCCATGACTCTGACCCTGCGCTATGCGGCCCACAGCGACCGCGGTCTGATCCGAGACGGCAATCAAGACTCCGTCTACGCCGGGCCGCGGTTACTCGCCGTTGCCGACGGCATGGGCGGTATGGCCGCCGGTGACGTCGCCAGCAACATCGTCATCGGTGCCATGGCGCCGCTCGACGAGGACGTCCCGGGGGACGCTCTCGTCGATGCGTTGCGTTCGGCCGTGGGCACCGCCAACCAACAACTCCGCGACACGGTGGACGCCAACCCGCAACTGGAGGGGATGGGTACCACGCTGACGGCGACCCTCTTCACCGGCAGCAAGCTGGGGATGGTCCACATTGGCGACTCGCGGGCCTACCTGCTGCGCAAGGGCGAGTTCGCGCAGATCACCAAGGACGACACCTACGTTCAGATGCTGGTCGACGAAGGCCGCATCAGCGCCGAGGAGGCGAGCAGTCACCCGCAGCGGTCGCTGCTCACCCGCGCCCTCGACGGTCGGGACATCGACCCGGAATACTCGGTCCGTCAGGTCATGCCCGGCGACCGGTACCTGATCTGCAGCGACGGCCTCTCGGGTGTGGTCAGCGCCGAAACCATCGGCGAGACCCTGCGGGAGTACACCGACCCGCAGCAGTGCGTCGAGCGGCTGGTGCAGCTCGCGCTGCGTGGCGGTGGGCCGGACAACATCACGGTGATCATTGCCGACGCCACGGACCAGGACATCGTCGAGGCGACCCCGATCGTGGGCGGCGCCGCCGCCCGGGACCGCGGCATGGCGACCTCCGCCGACGACTCGACTCCGGCCGCCCGAGCCTCGGCGCTCTCCGCGCCGCGTCCGGCCGCGCCCGAGGAACCGGCGGCCTCCGACGATGACGCCGACCGGCCGAAGCGACGCCCGGTCCGGACCGCCGCCATGGCGCTGGCCCTGCTGGTGATCGTCGGCGGTGCGGCGTTCGGTGGTTGGACGTACACCCAACGGCAGTACTACGTAGGAGCCACCGAAGAGGGCCAGGTTGCCGTCTTCCGCGGTGTCCAGGGTCAGATCGCCGGGATGGACCTGTCCAGCGTGCACCGCCGCAGCGGCACCCGCCTGGACGACCTCACTGTCGCCGCACAGGACACCGTCAAGGTCGGCATCCGGGCCAAGAGTGAGCCGGACGCCGAGCGTCAGCTCGCCGAGCTGACCAGCGACACGCCGAGCAACCCCAACCTGAAGCCGCTCTGCCCGCTCGACCCGACCGCCGCCGGGGTCACCACGCCGACGCCGACGCCCACCCCGATCGGTTCGACGCCGACCCCGAACGGCAGCCCGAGCGCCAACGCGTCGCCGACCCCCAACGGGGTTGTCAGCGCAAGCCCGACCGTCGGTGCCACCACCGCTCTCGGTGGGGCCGGCGCGACCACCACACCCGACGTCACGCCCTCCGACTCGGCCACGCCGGCGCTCGACACGGCCGGCTGCCGGTCTCCTGAGTGAGCGTCGGCTGAGATCCTGAGGACTCCACCCGTGACCGTAGCGGCCACACCGGCACCCTCGCCCGCCACCGCGGGCGAGCAATCCGGCGTACGCCTGGCGCGGTCGCGCCGCAACGCCGAGCTGTACCTGCTGTTGCTCGCGATGGTGCTGGTGGCCGCGTACGGGGCGACCGTCGAGGCGAACCTGCTGGACACGGTCACCCCGGACTTCTGGATGCCGGCCGCCGCGCTCGGCGCGGTCTTCCTCGGCCTGCACCTGGTCATCCGGTTCCTGGCCCCGTTCGCCGATCCGGCGCTGCTGCCGGCGGTGGCCCTGCTCAACGGGCTCGGGGTGGGCTTCCTGCGCCGGATCGACCTGGGCGATGCCCCGGTGACCGAGCGGGAGAGCCTGGCCGTCTTCGCGGGGCAGGGCGGGCGTCAGCTGGCCTGGACGCTCGGTGCGGTGATCCTCGCCGCCGGCCTGCTCGTGATCATGCGCGACCACCGGTCGATCTCGCGGTACGCGTACACCCTGGGGTTGGCCGGCATCGTGCTGGTGATGATCCCGGCGGTGCTGCCGTCGAGCATCTCCGAGATCAACGGCGCGAAGCTCTGGGTCCGGGTCGGCAGCTTCTCCATCCAGCCGGGTGAGTTCGCCAAGCTGGCGCTGCTGGTCTTCTTCGCCTACTACCTGGTACGCAAGCGTGAGGTGCTGTCGCTGGCCAGCCGGCGCTTCCTCGGCATCGACTTCCCGCGTGGCCGCGACCTCGGGCCGGTGGTCGGCGTCTGGCTGATCAGCGTCCTGGTGCTGGTCTTCGAGAAGGACCTGGGCACCTCGCTGCTCTACTTCGGCATGTTCGTGGTGACGCTCTACATCGCCACCGAACGGGTCAGCTGGCTGCTGATCGGCCTGGTCCTGTTCTTCGGCGGCGCGTACCTCGCCTATGTCCTCGGCTCGACTGTCGGCGGGCCGTTCGCCAACTTCTACGTGCGGGCGGAGATCTGGCTCGACCCGTTCGCCGACCCGACCGACAAGGGCTACCAACTCGTGCAGGGCCTGCTCGCCCTGGGCACGGGCGGGCTCTTCGGCGCGGGGCCGGGCGGCGGTCAGCCGGACATCCTGCCCGAGGTGCAGAACGACTTCATCTTCGCCGGCATCGGTGAGGAGATCGGCCTCTTCGGCCTCTCCGCGCTGCTTGTCGTCTACCTGCTGATCGTGGAGCGCGGGTTGCGCGCCGCGCTCGCGGTACGGGACTCGTTCGGCAAGCTGCTCGCCGGCGGTCTGGCGTTCACCCTCGGCCTCCAGGTCTTCGTGATCGTCGGTGGGATCAGCAAGCTCATCCCGCTGACCGGTCAGACCACCCCGTTCCTGTCCGCCGGCGGGTCGTCGCTGATGGCCAACTGGCTGCTCATCGCGGTGCTGCTGCGAGTCTCCGACGGCGCCCGCCGACCGGTGACCGGGGGCAGCGGGGGCAAGGCGGTCCGACCCAGCGGTGGCCCACCCGAGCAGCTGCACGGTGCTCCCACGGAGGTGATCAAGCCGTGAACGCACCGCTGCGCCGTGTCGGCGTCGTCGTCATGGTCCTGTTCGGCCTGCTCTTCGCGAACCTCAACTGGATTCAGTTCCAGAAGGCCGACGAATACCGCACCAGCGACTACAACGGTCGGGTCCAGGTCGCCGACTACAAGCGCAAGCGCGGCAACATCGAGGCCGGCGGCACCGCCCTGGCCACCAGCAAGGAGACCACCGGCAAGCTGAAGTTCCAGCGCTCCTACCCGGGTGGCCCCAAGTACGCCCACGTGCTCGGCTACAAGCCGGTCAACCTGGCCGACCAGGGCATCGAGCAGGTGGAGAACGACTTCCTGGCCGGCACCAGCGACCAGCTGATCGGCGACCGGTTGAAGGACATGTTCACCGGCGACGACACCGGCGGCGGCAACGTGCTGCTCACGCTCTCCAAGCGGGCCCAGGACGTGGCGTACGACCAGCTGGGCAACAACGAGGTGGGCGCGAAGCGGGGCGCGGCGATCGCCGTCGACCCGCGTACCGGTGCCATCCAGGCGCTGGTCTCCATGCCGAGCTTCGACCCGAACCCGCTGGCCAGCCACGACACCAACCAGGCGACCGCGGCGTACAACAAGCTGGAGAAGGACCCGGCCGAACCGCTGAAGAACCGCGCGCTGGCCGAGACGCTGCCGCCGGGCTCCACCTTCAAGATCGTGGTGGCCGCGGCGGCGCTGGAGAACGGCGTCACCAAGACCACCCAGATCCCGGCCGGTCCCAGCTGGACCCCGCCGACCTCCGGCGAGCCAATCCGTAACGCCGCCGCCTCGATCTGCCCCGAGCGACAGGTCACCCTGCTGAAGGCGGTAACCGAGTCGTGCAACACCGGCTTCGCGCAGCTCGGCGTGCGACTCGGCGCCGACATCGTCAAGGAGAAGGCCCGGCAGTTCGGCTTCGAGCAGGAGGACCTGACCGTCGGCCAGCTCGGCGAGGGCGGCCTGCCTACGGCGGCAAGCCGGACCGGGGACATCCAGAACCCGGACGGCAGCACGGACCCGGCCGCGCTGGCCCAGTCCTCGATCGGTCAGAACAACGTCCGGATGACCCCGCTGGAAGGCGCGATGATCGCCAGCGCGGTCGCCAACAACGGCAGTCAGATGCGGCCGTACCTGGTGCGGCAGCTGCTCGCTCCGGACCGGACCACCAGCTACTACACAGCGAAGGCGCGGGAGCTGCGTCAGCCCGTCGAGCCGCAGGTCGCCACCGACCTGCGCGAGATGATGGTCAGCGTGGTCCGGAACGGCACCGGCAAGAGTGCCGCGATCAGCGGCTACACGGTCGGCGGCAAGACCGGCACCGCCCAGTCCGCCCCGGATCGGCCCGACCACGGCTGGTTCATCGGCTTTGCCCTCGACAAGAACGGCAACCCGGTCTCCGCGGTCTGCGTGATGCTGGAGCAGGCCGGCCCCGGTGGTAGCGCCGAGGCGGCTCGGATCGCCGGTCAGATCATGAAGGCCGCCATCGCCGACCCAGGGGGTCGCTGACATGCTCAGCCCCGGCGTGCAGCTCGGCAACCGCTACCGTCTCGACGAGCGGATCGCCAGCGGCGGCATGGGCGACGTCTGGCGCGGCACCGACCAGGTGCTCGGTCGGACAGTCGCGGTGAAGAGCCTGCTCCCCGCCCTGCTCGACGACCCGGACTTCGGTGAGCGGTTCCGCGGCGAGGCCCGCACCATGGCCACCATCAACCATCCCGGCGTGGTGGACGTCTACGACTTCGGCAACGACCAGCAGATCGCCTTCCTGGTCATGGAGTACGTCGAGGGTGACGCCCTGTCGTCCACGTTGAGCCGGGTCGGCCGGCTCACCCCGGCCCGGACGATGGCCCTCGTCGCGCAGGCCGCCGACGCACTGCACGCCGCGCACGAGAAGGGCATCGTGCACCGCGACGTGAAGCCGGGCAACCTGCTGGTCCGGCCGAACGGCACGCTGGTGCTCACCGACTTCGGCATCGCCCGCTCCGACATGGTCGGCCAGCTCACCGCCGCCGGCTCGGTGCTCGGCACCGCCTCGTACATCTCGCCGGAGCAGGCCACCGGCGGCGTGGCCACCCCGGCGTCCGACGTGTACGCCCTCGGCGTGGTCGCCTACCAGTGCCTGGCCGGTCGGCGGCCGTTCGAGGGCGACAACCCCCTCGACATCGCGATGCGGCACGTCCGGGAGACGCCCCGGCCACTGCCGGCCGACATCCCTCCGCAGGTGCGCGCCCTCGTCGAACGGGCGTTGGCCAAGGACCCGGCCGCCCGCTGGCCCAGCGCCGCCGCACTCGCCGGGGTCGCCCGTCAGCTCAAGGCAGCGCTCTCCCAGCAGGCCCGGGCCGGGGCCAACTCCGGGCCGGTCTCCGCAGCGCCCGCCTCACCCGCCGCGCCCGGTCGGGCCCAGGTGCCGCAGGCGCACCAGATGCGTCCGCCGACTGCCCGCCCGCAGGTGGCCGGAGCGAGGCCGACAGCTATCGCACCCGCCCAACAGCCACGCCCCACCGCCGTCGCGCCGGCCGTCCAGCCCGTCCGGCCGCAGGGCGCACCCAACGGCTACCCGCGCGGCGCGGCAGCAGTGCCGTCCGGGCCGCCCCGGCAGGAACACCAGCCGGCGTACGTCCGGCAGGCCGGCCCGGCGACGCCGGCACCCCAGCCCCAGCGGTCCCGGCCGGGAATGGTGCTTCTCGCCATCCTGCTGGCCGTGCTGGTCCTGCTCTGCTCTGGCGTGATTTCCTACAACCTACGGAAGCAGTCGCAGGCCGGTGCATCGGCCGGGCTGGCGCCGCGCACCGTGGCGTCCGGCGCGCTACGACTCGACGGGCGCGACGATCCGACCCGGACGTCGTACCGTCGAGAGGTACGACTCCAGCCGGGCAACGGCGGGACGACGACGAGCGAAGGACGACAGACGCGATGACAGCGCAGGCCCGCCTGCTCGGTGGCAGGTACCAGGTCGGCGAGCTGCTCGGCTATGGCGGCATGGCCGAGGTGCACCGTGGTCGCGATCTCCGGCTCGGTCGGGACGTCGCGATCAAGATGCTCCGCACCGACCTCGCCCGGGACGCGACGTTCCAGATGCGGTTCCGCCGGGAGGCGCAGAACGCCGCCTCGCTCAACCACCCCGCCATCGTGGCGGTCTACGACACCGGCGAGGAGACCGCGCCGACCGGTGAGACGCTGCCGTTCATCGTCATGGAGTTCGTCAACGGGCGGACCTTGAAGGAGGTCCTCGGCGCCGAGGGCCGACTGCAACCGCGCCGTGCGCTGGAGATCTGCGCCGACATGTGCGCGGCACTGGAGTTCAGCCACCGGCACGGGATCATCCACCGGGACATCAAGCCCGGCAACGTGATGCTCACCCAGACCGGCCAGGTCAAGGTGATGGACTTCGGCATCGCCCGGGCGCTGGCCAGCGGTGCGACCACCATGACCCAGACCAGCGCGGTCATCGGCACTGCCCAGTATCTTTCCCCGGAGCAGGCACGCGGCGAGGCCGTCGACGCCCGCTCCGACGTGTACGCGGGCGGCTGCGTGCTCTTCGAGCTGGTCTGCGGGCACCCGCCGTTCGTCGGGGACAGCCCGGTCAGCGTCGCGTACCAGCACGTACGGGAGACGCCGCCGACGCCGAGCGACATCAACCCGGACGTCACCCCGGCCGTCGACGCGATCGTGCTCAAGGCGCTGTCGAAGAACCCGCTGAACCGCTACCAGAGCGCTGGCGAGATGCGGGCCGACCTGCTCCGCGCCGCCGCCGGCCGGCCCGTGCTGGCCACCCCGGTGCTGCGCGAGGCGGAGACGGTGGCGATGGCCCCGGCCGGCGGTGGGGGCGGCTATCCGCCTTCCGGCCGTGGGCCGCAGACCGGGCAGATCCCGGCCCGGGTGGGCGACCCGCGTCAGCGCAAGGCGTCCTCCTGGCTGATCGCTACGTTCAGCGCGGTCGGCGTGCTGGCAGTGATCGCCCTGGTCGCCGCCCTGCTCTGGAACATGCAGCAGGACGAGGACCTGAAGTCGGTGCCCACCCTCACCGGTAAGACCCGGGAGGCGGCGATCACCGAGATCAACAATCTCGGTTTCAAGCCGCAGGTAGGCGACCCCGTCCTGGCAAATGACTGCACCAAAAACACCATCGCCAAGCAGAGTCCTGCGCCGGGCACCCGGCTGAAGCAGGCGGACACGGTGACCATCCAGATTTGCGACGGCAAGCCGGATGTGAAGATCCCCCCCGGCCTGGTCAACTCCCAGATCGAGAACGTGAAGACCCAACTTGAGGGTCTGGGGTTGACGGTCGAGGAGAAGAAGGTCGACAACCCCGCTCAGGAGGGGATTGTCACCAAGGTGACTCCGCCGTCGGGGACGACCGTGGCGCAGGACAGCAAGGTCGTCGTCGAGATCTCCCGGGGCAACGTCAACAAGGTGCCCAACGTGATCAACTCCACCCGGGACGAGGCCGCCGAGGAACTCCGCGAGGCGGGTTACAAGGTCCAGTTCCGCGATGGTGAAGAGGTGCCGGCCGATCAGGCCGGTCGGGTCCAGAAGCAGAACCCGGTGGGGGGCACCGAACTGGCCAGGAACAAGACGGTCACCATCGAGATTGGTATTCCCGAGCCGGAGACCGACCCGACGCCGACGGTCACGCCGACGACCACGCCGACGGGCACGCCGACCCCTCCCGGCAGCGGGGGCGGCATCGGTCTGCCGTTCCCACCCGCGCCGGGCCGGCCCCAGGACTAGGCCACCCGCGGGCATCGGCATGACGGAGACGGAAGCGTCCCGGGCCGGGCCGATACGGCGGTGGCCTCGCCGCCTTCGCCGCGTGGCCGTCTCGGGCCTCGTCGTGCTGGTGCTCGCCAGTTCCCCGTGGCTGTGGACGACGCTCGCCGCACACGGCCACCTGTACACCGCTGCCGACGCGCCGGCCGCCGACGTGGTGATCGTGCTCGGCACCGAGGTGGCGGCCGATCGGCAGCGGCCGGGTGACCGTCTCGCCGGCCGCCTGGACACCGCCGCCGAGCTGGTGAACAGCGGGCGGGCCAAGGTAGTCCTGGTGTCGGGCGACGGCGGTGGCGCGTCCGGCGACGAGCCGGCGGTGATGACGACGTACCTCGCCGAGCGCGGCGTTGAGAGGCGTCGGGTGGTGGCCGACCCGTTCGGCCTGGACACCTACGACAGCTGCGCGAGAGCGCGCGAGGTGTACGGCGTCGAGCGGGCCCTGATCGTCACCCAGTCGTACCACCTGTCCCGGGCGGTGACGCTGTGCCGGCAGCTCGGCGTCGATGTCGACGGGGTGACCGCCCGCTGCGACGGCTGCGGCGCCGCCCTGCTCGCCGAGAAGTCGGTTCGGGACTACTTCGCCAGTGGCAAGGCGGCCTGGGACGCGGTACGCGACCGACCGCCAGCGGTGCGTTCGCCCGTGAGTCCCGCGGTCGAGGACGCGCTGCGGGGCTGACCCGGCCGGTGCGGGGTCCCGATGATCCGGTGACCGTGCTCTGACGTCCGGCCCTCAGGCGGTGGCGAAGGCCGCCCGACGGCGGGCGTCCACCTCGGCGGCCAGCGCGGGCGCGCGCTCCAGCGCCTCGGGGTGACCGCAACTGGCCAGCCAGTTGGCCAGCATCAGGTGACCGCCCTCGGTGAGCACCGACTCCGGGTGGAACTGGACACCCTCGATGGGCAGCGTCCGGTGCCGCATCGCCATCACCACGCCGGATCCGGTCCAGCCGGTGACCTCCAGCTCGTCCGGGAGTGTCTCGGGCAGCACGGCGAGCGAGTGGTACCGGGTGGCGGTGAACGGGTCGGGCAGACCGGCGAGTACGCCGACCGAGTGGTGTCGTACCTCGGAGGTCTTGCCGTGCAGCAGCTCGGGGGCGCGTGTCACTGTCGCCCCGAAGGCTTCGCCGATCGCCTGATGGCCGAGGCAGACACCGAAGATCGGTAGTTGGCCCGCGTACTCCCGGATGACGTCGAGGCAGATGCCGGCCCGGTCCGGGCTGCCCGGCCCTGGTGACAGCAGGATGCCGTCGGCGCCAACAGTGCCCACCTCGGCGACGTCGATTTCGTCGTTGCGGCGGACCTCGCAGTCCACGCCGAGCTGGCCCAGGTACTGCACCAGGTTGAAGACGAACGAGTCGTAGTTGTCGATCACCAGGACGCGCATGGTCACCTGCTCGGGGAGGGGGGCGCGGGGTTGTTCTGATCGGTGTCGTACGGCAGCTCGTGCTCGTCGCCGGCCGGCGTCTCCCCGGTCACCGGGTCGCCGCCGCCCGTCTCGGCGGGTACGCCGGACTCGACCTGCACGTCGTCGAAGGGCAGCAGGGGTTCGGCCCACGGGAAGGCGACGTACCACAACAGGGCCACAGTGGCAGCCACCAGGAGCACCGAGCCGGTCAACTTTCCGACCACGCCGAACGGCAGCTTGCGCCAGATGAACGCGTACATCGGGTCAGCCTCCCAGCTCCGCCGGGCGGCCCGCTGACTTGGGTTGGGTGCGGTCCAGCTCGGCGTGGATGATCAGGCGCTGGTAGTTGTCGAACTTCGGGTTGCAGGTGGTGAGGGTGAGCATCCGCTTGGTCGCCTTCTTGTCCGGTTCACCGGGCACCGGCGCCACCACCTCGACCTGGGTCGGCCGGACGATCCGGGACTGCGACACCCGGTAGACGTACCAGTCGGTCTTGCTCTCGACCACTATCGGGTCGCCCTCATTCAGCTCGTCCAGCCGCCAGAAGGTGGCCCGGTTGCGGTGGCCGGCGACGGAGAAGTTGCCCACCTGGCCGGGGAGCGCACTGGTCGGGTAGTGGCCGGGGGCGAAGCGGATGTCCTGCTGAGTGACGCCCTCGACGACGACCCAGTTCTTGTCGAGCTTGGGGATGTAGAGGCCCGCGAGCGGCTTTCCGCGTACCGGCGGGGACGGCTTGACGCTCGGGCCGACCGACGGGGCCACCGTCGGGTCGTCGGTCGGGCCCCACTCCTGGGCCAACTGGTTGTTGAGGTCGTTCTGGTGGGCGTCGACGATGGCCGACTTGCCCCAGACCTCGTAGCCGGCGAATAGCAGGACCACCAGACCGAAGGTGATCAGGATTTCGCCGGAGACGCGGACGCCGGTGCGCAGTCGCGAGCCGAACGACGGGCGGGTCAGCTCGGAGTAGACGCTCTTGTAGCCGTCGCCGGTCTGGTGCGGCCGGAGTTGCACCACCCGCTCGCCGCGTCGGGGTTGGGGAGGGTCGGCGGGGTTGGCGCCGGTCGGCTCGTCCGGGACGGCGGTGCGAGGGACGGCACCCATCAACGCGGTCGAGTCCATTGTCGGCGGCCTGGTGGCAGGAGTGGTGGGCACTGCCGGAATCAACGCGGTGGCGGCCGGGTCGGCGCCGCGATCCCCGCCAGCGCTCGGCGGGACCCGGCCCGGCCCGGTCGGCGGGAAGCCTTCCGGCCCGGCCGCTGCGACGCGCTCGGGGGCGGCCGGGGAGACCGGGGTGGCCGGAGAGCCGGTGGGTCGGCCGGGACGGGCGGTGACCTGCGGAATGTACGCGGTCGGCGAGTCGGCCAGCGGCGGCGTCGAGGGCCCGGAGGAGACAGGCCGGCTCGGCGTGCCGGAGGCCGCCGGTCGGGTCGGCATCGGCATCCCGCCGGGCGTGGCCGGGCGCGTCGGTGCGACACCTGGTGGGTTGCCGGTGGACGGCGGGCGGGTCGGTCCGGCGCCGGGCGCTGTCGGTCGGGTGGACGCGGCGCTGGGGGCGGGGGGCCGGGTCGGGGCGTTGCCGGGGGCAGCGGGCCGAACCGGGCCCTGGTTGCTGGCGGTCGGTCGGCCGGCGGTGCTCGCGGGGGGAACTCCGGCGCCGCCGTGCGAGCTCGGCCCGGCAGCCGCGCTGCCTGGCCAGGGCGGCGGCGCTTCGGCACCCGGGCGGCCCGGGGTCCCGGTCGGCTCGGGTCGAGTGGCGCTCGGCGGCGGCTGCTCGGCGCTCGGCGGCTGCTGGGTTCGTGGCGGCTGCCCGGCTCGTGGCGGCTGCCCGGCTCGTGGCGGCTGCAGCACCGGCTCGGGCCAGTTGATGGCCGGGGTCGGTCGGTCCGGTGCCGACTCGGGCCGGTCGAACTTGGGCAGGAAGGCGGTCGGCTCGTCGGTCTGGTCCCGGTGTCGCCCGTCGCGTCGCTCGTCCGGCCCGCTCACTTGGGCACCGTAGCCGAGCGTAGGGCGGTGGAATCCTCGAATGCGGGAACTCGCACCGTGGAGACCGTCTCGTTGTAGCCAAGCTGGTAGTCGTCGACCGCGTCCTTGAACAACCGGACTCCCTGAGAGCTGGCGAGGGCCTGCTGGAGGGCAGCGGGATCGCCGATCGCTACGATCTTGAACGGTGGGGAGTACACCCGGCCGTGCAGTAGCAGGGTGTTACCGACGCAGCGTACCGCGCTGGTGGTGAGCACGCGGACATTCATGATTGACATGGCCTCGGCTCCGCCGGCCCAGAGCGCGTTGACCACCGCCTGTACGTCTCCCTGATGCACCACCAGGTCGTCGTTGCTGGCGTCCGACTGCGTCTGGTCGAGCTGGGGCGCATCGTTCAGCTCGACTGTGACCCCGGGCCCGCTGAGGGCGGTGAACCCGGCGTCCTGGACGCTGCCCTGGGCGCGATTCTGCTGAGCCTTGATCGGGGCGTCCGACCCGGCGAGTGTGTTGGTCCGTTGCTCGACCTCGCCGCGCAGCGTGGCGGCGCGGCGCTCGCTGGCGGCGACCTGTTCGCGGCGGTCCTCGATGAGCTGGTTGAGCTGGGGGCGCCGGTCCTCCCGGAGAGCGGTGCCGCCCGCGGTGGTCGCGGTGGTGGTGAAGAGCAACCCGGCCGCCGCGGCGATCAGGGGCACCCCGATCGACCAGCCCGGACGGCGTTGGCGCGGTCGCCGGGGCAGCAGCCCGGCGGCAGCCCGTCGGAGGACCTTCTGCCAGGAGGTTGCGCCGGATGTGTACTCCACCGAGCGTTCCTTCCGCGTGTCGGGGATCGGTCCGTGCCGGCTGGGCCGGTGATGCGAACAGTCCCGCCTCTTTCGGTCACTCCGTGCACCGGCCTGACCCCATTCGTGGTCCAGGCGGCCAATCGGGACTACGCTAGCTCTCGAACATTATTGGCCATGGACCGTCGCCCCCGCGCCCGGTTGTCAGGCCGGACGAGGTCGTCACCCCTCTGGAGAGCGCCGTGCCCAAGTCTCAGGTCCGTAAGAAGAAGGTGTACACCCCGCCGACGGACGTCCGTCCGACGACGGCGTCGTCGTCGTCGCGCAAGCCTAGCCCGGTGTGGTTGCCGATCACCGCGGTCGCCTTGATCGTCGTCGGGATCGGCTGGCTGGTGCTCTACTACCTGTCCGAGCAGGAGTACCCGGTCATGGCGTGGGGTTACTGGAACCTCGCCGTCGGCTTCGGTGCGATGGTCGCCTCGCTGGCGTTGCTCTCTCGCTGGCGCTGATCCGAGCAGACCGTCGCGTCGGCGGTCCCACGTCACCCCGTCGAGCCCCTGCCCAGCAGGATCGGGTGGGGCCCCCTATGGTGTGCGCAGGCAGCGCGGCCTACTGCGAGATGACTCACGTTACCGCTGGGTAACCTTCGCGTAGGCTGCACTGCATGACCGAGCAGAGCGAGGTCATCAGGCAGCAGACCGGGGAGGCCAACTCGATGGGCAGCGTCCAGATCGTCACCACGATCCTCGCGGTCGCCATCACCGCCGTGGCGGTGTGGCTTGCGGTGCGTGCGGTCCTGAAGATGGTGGCAGTCATCCGGCTCGGGCAACCCGCGCCGGAGCGGTTCTCCGACAAGGTCGCCCGCGCCAGGACGATGCTGGTGGAGACGGCCGGCCACACCCGGATGCTCAAGTGGGGCGTGGTGGGCGCCGCGCACTGGTTCGTGATGGTCGGCTTCGTCGTGCTGTCGCTGCTGGTGCTCGAGGCGTACTTCGAGGTGGGCACCACCGACGGCGGTCTGCCGATCATCGGGCACTGGACGATCTTCGGTCTGGTCACCGAGATCATCGGGGTGCTGAGTCTGGTCGGCATCCTGGTGCTGATGGCGATCCGGCTGCGCAACCGGCCGACCCGCCCGGGCGGGCGGTCCCGGTTCACCGGCTCGACCATGTGGCAGGGCTACTTCGTCGAGTGGATCGTGCTGCTGGTCCTGATCTTCGGCTTCGTGATCCGGGGCTTCAAGGTCGCCACCGACCACTTCGAGTTCCCGTTCTGGGCCACCCCGGTCAGCCACGCGGTCGGTGCGGTGCTGCCCGACTGGGCGGACGGCGTCAGCGTCGCCGCGGCCATCAAGATCATTATTTCGATGACGTGGCTGATCGTGATCTCCCTGAACGTCACGATGGGCGTCGCCTGGCACCGTTTCCTGGCGTTCCCCAACATCTTCTTCAAGCGGGAGCCGGCCAAGCCGGCCGGCTCCGGTCTCGGCGCGCTGCGCCCGATGACGAGCCAGGGCAAGCCGCTCGACTTCGAGGAGGCGGACCCGGAGAAGGACCAGTTCGGCGTCGCCCACGTCGAGCAGTTCAGCTGGAAGGGCCTCCTCGACTTCAGCACCTGCACCGAGTGCGGTCGCTGCCAGTCGCAGTGCCCTGCCTGGAACACCGGCAAGCCCCTGTCGCCCAAGCTGCTCATCCTGAGCCTGCGCGACCACGCGTACGCGAAGGCGCCCTACCTGCTGGCCGGCGGCGGCAAGGACCTGACCGGCGAGGAGAAGGCCACCCAGGCGCAGCTGGCCCACCTGGACGTGCTGGCCCTCGCCGAGGCCGACAAGCCGTTGATCGGCACCGCCGAGGAGGGCGGTGTCATCGACCCGGACGTGCTCTGGTCCTGCACCACCTGCGGCGCCTGCGTCGAGCAGTGCCCGGTGGACATCGAACACGTCGACCACATCGTCGACATGCGCCGCTACCAGGTGCTGATCGAGTCGAGCTTCCCCTCCGAGGCCGGCGTGATGCTGCGCAACCTGGAGAACAAGGGCAACCCGTGGGGTGCCCCGCAGAACACCCGCGAGGACTGGACCAAGGGCCTGGACTTCGAGGTGCCCCGGGTCGGCGAGGTGGACGACTTCGAGTACCTGTTCTGGGTCGGCTGCGCCGGCGCGTTCGAGGACCGGGCCAAGAAGACCACCCGCGCGGTGGCCACGCTGCTCAACGAGGCGGGCGTGAAGTTCGCGATCCTGGGCGAGGGCGAGACCTGCTCCGGCGACCCGGCACGACGGATCGGCAACGAGTTCGTCTTCCAGATGCTCGCCCAGCAGAACGTGGAGACGCTGAACGAGGCGTTCGAGGGCCGGGACAAGGCCAAGCGCAAGATCGTCGCGACCTGCCCGCACTGCTTCAACACGCTGGGCAACGAGTACGGGCAGCTCGGCGGCGAGTTCGAGGTGGTCCACCACACCCAACTGCTCGCGCACCTGGTCGCCACCGGCAAGCTCACGCCGGTGCAGCCGGTCGACGGCGGCGTCACCTACCACGACCCCTGCTACCTGGGTCGGCACAACCGCGTCTTCGCGGCCCCCCGGGAGGTCCTCGGCGACGCCATCGCGGGCGACCTGACCGAGATGCCGCGGAACAGCGAACGCTCCTTCTGCTGCGGTGCTGGCGGCGCCCGGATGTGGATGGAGGAGAAGATCGGCAAGCGGATCAACGTGGACCGCGTCGAGGAGGCCATGGCCACCGGGGCGAAGACGGTAGCGGTCGGCTGCCCGTTCTGCTCGACCATGCTCAGCGACGGGGTCAACGGCAAGGGCGCCGGCGAACAGGTCGAGGTGATCGACGTGGCCAGCGTGCTGCTCCGCTCGGTCAAGCCCGAGCAGCCGCAGGGCGGCAAGGAGACCGCGCCGATCGGCGGCTGAGACGCGTACCCCTGGGATTTGTTCATCGACGGCGGCGGCCCCTGAGGGCCGCCGCCGTCGTGCAAGAATCTCGCCGAGGTGAGGCGACATCGACGGCCTACTCTTGACGACGCTGTTGCCCCTGGTCGGCTTCGTAGCCCTGACCGCGGGCAACGCGTTCTTCGTCGCGGCCGAGTTCGCCCTGGTCACTGTCGATCGGGCGGAGATCGACCGGCGGGCCGCCGCGGGCGACCAGGCCGCCCTGACGGTACGCACAGCGTTGCGCGAACTTTCCTTCCAGCTCTCCGGGGCGCAGCTCGGCATCACCATCACCGCGCTGCTCACCGGCTACCTGGCCGAGCCGGCCCTGGCCCGGCTCTTCACCCCGCTGCTGCGCCCGCTGGCCGGAGACAGCACCGAGCGGCTCACCCCGTTCATCGCGTTGGCCCTGGCCACGCTGATCTCCATGCTCTTCGGCGAGTTGGTGCCGAAGAACGCGGCGCTGGCCCGGCCCATGCCGGCGGCGCTGGCCACGGCCGGCCCGATGCACACCTTCTCCCGGACGTTCGGTTGGGTGATCCGGGGGTTGAACGGCTCGGCGAACCGACTGGTCCGGGCGCTCGGCGTGGAGCCGCAGGAGGAGTTGGCAAGTGCCCGCTCGCCGGAGGAGTTGGGCCTGCTGGCGGGTATCTCGGCGCGGGCCGGCGCACTGCCCACCGACACCGCGATGCTGTTGCGTCGCACCATCCGCTTCGGTGACAAGCGGGCCGCGGAGGCGATGACCCCCAGGGTGGACGTGGTCGCGCTGCGCGCCACCGCCACCGTGGCGCAGCTGCTGGAGCAGTCGCGGCGGACCGGGCGGACCCGGTTCCCCGTGTACGAGGAGACCCTGGACCTGGTGACCGGTGTGGCCGGCGTGCCCGACGCGCTGGGCGTGCCGCTGGCCGACCGCGCGTCGACCCGGGTCGGGTCGGTGGCCCGCGAGCCGGTGTACGTGCCGGAGAGCCTGAACCTGGACGGTGTGCTGGCCGCGCTGAAGGCGGCCGGGGCCGACCTGGCCATCGTGGTCGACGAGTACGGCGGCACGGACGGCGTGGTGACCGTCGAGGACCTCGTCGAGGAGTTGGTCGGAGAGATCGCCGACGAGTTCGACCCGGCGAGCGTGGACGACGACGGGTCGGCCGAGCTGACAGTTCCGGGCGGTGAGCGCACAGTGCTGGTCGACGGTGTGCTCCGCTCCGACGAGTTGGCCGAGCAGACCGGTTTCCGGCTGCCTGAGGGGCCGTACGAGACGTTGGCCGGGTTCCTGATGGCCCAGCTCGGGCACATCCCGCTCGCCGGCGAGACGGTCGAGACGGACGGCTGGGAGTTCACAGTGGTCGAGGTGGAGCGGCACCGGATCGAGCAGGTCCGGGTGTTGCGTCCGGCGGATCCGGACGACGATGACTGAACTGCTGGTGACAGTGCTGTTGCTGCTCGGCAACGGGTTCTTCGTGGGCAGCGAGTTCGCGCTCATCGCGTCCCGTCGGACGGTGATCGAGCCGCTGGCGGCCGGGTCGAAACGCGCCCGCTGGGCGTTGTCGGCGATGAACCAGATCCCCCTGATGATCGCCGGCGCGCAGCTCGGCATCACGGTCTGCTCGTTGGGTCTCGGCGCGATCGCCGAACCGGCGCTGGCTCACCTGCTGGAGCCGCCGTTCCACGCGGCCGGCCTGCCGGAGCGCGTGGTGCATCCGGTGGCGTTCGTGCTGGCACTGGGCATGGTGGTCTTTCTGCACACGGTCGTCGGTGAAATGGTGCCGAAGAACATCACGCTGGCCGGTCCGGAGGTCTCCGCGCTCTGGCTCGGCCCGGCGATGCTGGCATTCTGTGTGGCCACCAAGCCGTTGTTGCTCGCGATGAAATGGGCGGCCCGGCGGGTGCTCGCGTTCTGGCGGATCGAGGCGTCCGAGGCGGTGAAGACGGTGTTCACCGCCGAGGAGTTGGCCGGGTTGGTCTCCCAGGCGCGGACCGAGGGGCTGCTCGACGCGGAGCAGCACGCGCGGATCACCGGCGCGCTGGCCCTGCACGCCCGGACGGCGGCGGACGCGCTGCAACCGTGGTCGACGGTGGTGACGGTGGCCGAGGACGTGTCGCCGGCGTCGCTGGAGGTGCTGGCGACCCGGACCGGCCGGTCCCGGTTCCCGGTGGTGCAGCGGTCGACCCGTCGGGTGTTGGGCTTTGTGCACGTCAAGGACGTGCTCGGGTACGCCGGGCAGGGCCGCCGGTCCCCGGTGCCGGCCGACGTCTACCGGCCGCTGGCGGTGGTGCCGCCGGACCGTACGCTGGCCGACCTGCTGCTGGCGATGCGTCGCGAACGGCGGCACATGGTGCTGGTCAGCGACGGGCGAAAGCCACTCGGTGTGGTGACTCTTGACGATGTATTGACTGCAATCGTTGGGTGATGGACCAATACCCTTGGTGTGCAAGCGGTTGCACGACAGTGATGGTTGCCGCCCTCGCCTTGATTACCGCCCCGAGCTTCCCTAATGTGGGGCACCGACCGCTGTGGGTCGTCTGCCTCGGCCCTTCCCTCACGCGAGGCGCCCGGCGGTCGGTTGCAAAGGAGTCGGTGCCGGTGGCAACCATGCCCCCTCATCGTCACGACCTGTTTGCGTCTGCTCGCTCTGGTGGCCTGCGCCGCGTTGCGCACCGGGTGCTCGTCCTGGTCGCCGCCGCGGCGGTCGGCGCCGGTCTGCTGACCGCGCCGGCACATGCCGCGCCCACGGTCGACGAGATCGAGGCGCAGATCGACAAGAAGTGGGAGCAGTTGGAGCCCACCATCGAGCAGTACAACAAGGTCCGGGCGCAGCTGAAGGTCAACCGGCAGAAGTCGGCGAACCTGCAGAAGAAGATCGAGCCGCTGGCGCTGCAGAGCGAGCTGGCGCTCAACCGGGTCGGCGATCTCGCCTCCCGCTACTACATCTCGGGCCCGTCGCACGACATCGGCGCGCTGCTGGTCAGCGCCAAGCCGGACACGCTCACCGAGCAGCTCACCATCCTCGACCGGCTCGCTTCGCAGGAGCGCAAGGAGGTCGAGGGTGTGCTGGCCGTGCGGGCCAAGTACGACGGCGAGAAGCAGAAGCTGGACGCGCTGATCGTCACCCAGACCAAGCAGCAGAACGAGCTGGCGGCCAAGAAGAAGCAGATCGACGGCGAGATCAAGCAGCTCGAAGCATCGATGCCCAAGACCACGGTCAAGACCGCGGCCTGCCCGACCATCAACGGTGTGGTCAACGAGGCGGCCCGCACCGCGATCAAGACCGCCTGCGGCAAGGTCGGCAAGCCGTACGTCTGGGGCGCCACCGGCCCGAACTCGTTCGACTGCTCGGGGCTGACCCAGTACGCCTACAAGGCGGCCGGGATCTACCTCACGCACCACACCGGTGACCAGTGGAACGAGGGCAAGGCCGTCTCGCGAGCCGACGCTCGTCCCGGTGACCTTGTCTTCTTCTTCTCCGGCCTGAGTCACGTCGGGCTGTATCTGGGCAACAACACCATGGTGCACGCGCCACGTGCCGGTAAGCCGGTGCAGGTGTCCAGCATCAACACCATGCCCGTCGCCGGGTTCCGCAGACCTGGCTGATCCACCTCGCGCGACACGACGGCCCCCGGTCACCGACCGGGGGCCGTCGTGGTTCTCAGCGGGGGGCGCCGACCGGGGACGGCAAGAGCTGCACGTCGGCGAGGTCGACGTACATGATCCGGTGGCCGAACTGGATCTGCGCGTACCGGTTCTTGCCGCGAATCACCGTCCAGTCGCCGGGCGAGGAGCCGTCGAACGTGCTGGCCCGGTAGTACTCGCCGGCCAGCACCGCGCCGACGGCGTACCGCTGCCCGGCGGCCAGGGTGTACTGGAGCGGCGAGATCGCCTGGTAGGGCACCCCTTCCGGGTACGCGGACTGCTCCGGGTACGCCCTTCCGTAGACCGGAACGGTGGTCCGTCCGGGCTTCGGCGTGGCCACGACGCCGACGGTCCAGCTGGCGGTCGGCGCGGACGACGGGTTGTGGAACCAGGCCCGCTGCCCGAGGTACCAGATCGCCGTCCAGTCGCCCTGCCGTCCGGCCAGCGCGTACGTCTGCCCGGCGGACGCCCGGGCTCCGTGGTCCGACACCGCCATCGTGTTCGGGCTGCCGTCCGGGCGGAGCGCGACGTCGTTGACCAGCGGCGCGTCCGCGGACGGTGCGCTGCGCAGCACCACCGCCGAGGAGCCGCGTGGCGCGCAGGGCACGCCCGGGGTGACGCAGCCGGTGAACGCCGGCTGGTTGGTGGTGTGGTCCGGGTCGATCCGGACCATTCCGGTGGCCGGGGTGCCGGTGTCCAGTCGAGGTGCGTGCAGCAGGTCGAAGTAGTGCGTCCAGTCCCAGTACGGGCCCGGATCCCAGTGCATTCCCCGCACAGTCGAGGGGATGGTGCCGGGCACGTTGTCGTGGCCGATGATGTGCTGGCGGTCCAGTGGGATGCCCAGTCGCATCGCCAGGTGCCGGACCAGCTTCGCCGAGGTCCGGTACATCGCCTCGGTGTACCAGGTGCCCTGCGCCGCGAAGCCCTCGTGTTCCAACCCGATCGACTTCGCGTTGACGTACCAGTTGCCGGCGTGCCAGCCGACGTCCTTGGTCTTCACGTGCTGGGCGATGTGCCCGTCGACGGAGCGCAGCGAGTAGTGCCAGCTCACGTAGGTCGGATCCTGGACCAGTTGCAGGGTCGTGGCCCAACTCGCCTCGGTGTCGTGGATGACGATGTACTCGATCTTCTGCCGCGCGGGCCGGTCGGAGAGGTCGTGGTTGCCGTAGTCCCCGTCGCCGAACGCCTCGTAGGGCGCCGGGATCCACTCGCAGGAGATGGTGCGGGGGCACTCCACCCCGTCCGGGCGGGCCAGCCGGCGCAGGCCCAGCCGGTCCAGCCAGGAACGCTCGGGCCGCACCGCGCGGGCCGGCAGGGTGATCCGCTGGCCGTCGTCGGTCACCCGGGCTTCGCCCGCGCCGATGGTGGTGAAGACCTCGTCGGCGAAGGCCGCCGCGGCGTCGGCGCTGTCCGCGCCCGAGTAGCGTGCCACCGCGCCGTACCAGGCCGCCGGGTCGGTGTCCGCGCCGACCGGCGCGCCCAGATCCCTCTGGTACGCGCTCAGCAGCGCGGCCCCACCCCGGATGTTGAGGCCCGCGTCGGTGCGCAGTGCCTCGGGGGTGGCGCCGGTCAGCGTGGCGGCGGCGTCGACGGTCTGCAACGCGGCGGTGGATGGCGCGGGTGCCTCGACCGGCCGGGGCGCGGGTACGCGGGCGGTGCGGGAGTCGTCGCCGCGTGGGTCCTCGGCGCCGGCGTCGTGGTGGCCGCGTCCGGGTAGGGCGGCCACGTGCCGCGCGTCGGTCAGGTGCATCGGACCGTAGCCGCCACTGGTGCTCGGTGTACCGGCGTTGGTGTCCCAACGGGACTCCAGGTAGGAGACGCCGAGCAGCACGACGGCCGGCACGCCGTACTCGGTGGCCGCTGCGGCGTACTGCTGCTGGCGGTCGGTGGTGGGCGCTGCGGCGGCCGGGCCGACGGAGAGTGGCACAGTGGTCGCGGCGGCGACCACTGTGGCGGCGAGCAGCCCGCGCCAGCCGGTCGACAGGGTTGGATGGTGCATCGAACCCCCTAGATTCTCGCGGAGTGAGGTCAGGTCACCATCGCGCCGTCCGGGAGGTCGCGTCAATACCTTTCTATCTATCGAAGTGGATGGAAAGAATTCTTCACACACGGTCGGTTACCTCGTTCAATCCGTACGGAGTGTCACTGCCGCACGGGTTGCGGATCGGTAACAGACGTCTCTACTCTGGTCATTTGTTGGCCCGACAGCAGCTCCGCCCAGCCCGGGCGGTAACGGACCGACACCGCCGAGTCGTTTCCGAGCGAACCGGGGACCCAGGTCCCTCGGGGTGAATCCGCAGCCACTGCGGTAGGGCGCCGACTTCCCGCCCGAACCCGTCAGCTAACCCGGTAGGCGGTCAGGAAGAAGGAGTACGGAACCCGGTGGCACTCCATGCCCCGCGGCCGTCGTCCGAGCGGTCGGCATCAGCCGGCCCGGCGTCGATCGTGCCGCGCCCACGCTGGTCCCGCTTCACCACCGCACTCGCCGCGCTGGCCGGCATCGCCGTCGTTCTGACCGGCAGTGCCACGGCGGCCCACGCCGACCCGTCCGTCGCCGAGATCGAGCGCCAGATCGACGCCGACTGGAACAAGCTCGAACCGATCATCGAACGGCACAACGCCACCCGCACCGACCTCGCCGCGAAGCGCAAGCAGACAGACGCGCTGGCCGCCCGGATCACTCCGCTCGAGCGCCAGGTCGACGCCGCGATGAACAAGGTCAGCGCCCTGGCCGTGCGCGCCTACAAGGGTGAGAACGTCTCGACAGTCAACGCGGTGCTGGGCAGCCGGTCGCCCAGCGAGGTGGTCGGCCAGCTCGAAATGCTCGACCGCTTCGCGCACAACCAGCAGAAGGACGTACGCCAGGTGGCCGACCTGCGCGACCAGCTGGCCGCGCAGAAGGCGCCACTGGACGAGATGGTGGCCCAGCTGACCCGCACGGAAGCTCAGCTGGCGGCGAAGAAGAAGCAGATCAACGACGAGATCGACCGCCTGCAGAAGCTGCGCCTCAAGGTGTACGGCAGTGGCGGCGGCGGTCCGCTGCGCCCGGCACCCTGCCCGGGCAGCTACCCCGGCGGCGCCGCGGGCACCGCTGTCAAGTTCGCCTGCGCGCAGATCGGCAAGCCCTACGTCTGGGGTGCCGAGGGCCCGAACTCGTACGACTGCTCCGGGCTGATGCTGGCCGCCTGGGCGAAGGCCGGCGTGTCGCTGCCGCACAACGCCGCCGCGCAGAGCCGGGTAACCAAGAACGTCAGCAAGGGCGACCTGCGCCCCGGCGACCTGGTCTTCTACTACAGCGACATCCACCACGTCGGCATGTACGTCGGCGGCGGCTGGGTGGTGCACGCCTCGCAGGCCGGTCAACCGGTCAAGATGAAGAAGGTCGACGACGGCCCGATCCACAGCTACGGCCGTCCAGGCTGACCCCGAGTGATCGAAGGGCCCGTCGCGATCCGTCGCGGCGGGCCCTCGTCGTCTCGGGGCCAGCTGCTGAACCTCAGCGGGTGGGCCAGGTCCGCCAGTGCTGCCAGGCGCGGCTGGGTGTCGGCCCCCGCTGGCCCTGGTAGCGCGAGCCGTAGACCACCGAGCCGTACGGGTGCTCGGCCGGCGAGGAGAGCCGGAAGATGCAGAGCTGCCCGATCTTCATGCCCGGCCAGAGGGTGATCGGCAGGTTCGCCACGTTCGAGAGTTCCAGCGTCACGTGACCGGAGAAGCCCGGGTCGATGAAGCCGGCAGTGGAGTGCGTGAGCAGCCCGAGCCGGCCCAGGGAGCTCTTGCCCTCCAGTCGGCCGGCGAGCTGGTCACCCAGCGAGATGACCTCCAGCGTCGAGGCGAGCACGAACTCCCCCGGGTGCAGCACGAACGGCTCACCGTCGGGGACCTCGACCGCCGAGGTCAGGTCGTCCTGCTGCATCGCGGGATCGATGTGGGTGTAGAGGTGGTTGTTGAAGACCCGGAACAGCCGGTCGAGTCGGACGTCGATGCTGGACGGTTGGACCAGGGTGGGCTCGAACGGCTCCAAGCCCAGCGTGCCGGCCTTGATCTCGGAGACCAGGTCGCGGTCGGAGAGCAGCATCGGACCACCATAGCCGCGCTGCCAAAAGTGGCCGGATTCGGTGCCGGTGACCAGCGCGTCGAGGTCGCTGCTCGTACATTTGTTCGATAGAATGCCCACATGGCTTCCTGGTCCGAATTCGCCGCCGACGAGCCCCGACTCGCCGACGGGATCCGCGTTCTCCTCCAGCAGTACGGGCCGGGCTTCGGCTATCTGGCCACGGTCCGCGCCGACGGCGGGCCCCGCGTCCATCCGGTCTCCCCGGTCATCACCGCCGAGGGGCTGTTCTGCTTCATCATCGACTCGCCGAAGCGCCGCGACCTCGAACGTGACGGCCGTTACGCGCTGCACTCGTTCCCGGCGGAGGAGAGTGACGACGAGGCGTACGTGGCAGGGCGCGCCCGTCCGGTGACCGATCCGATCCGGGTGGCGCAGTTGGCGCAGAGCGCCCGGGCCGAGCCGCAGGTCGACTGGCGGCTCTTCGAGTTCACCGTCGACGTGGCCATGCTCACCCGCCGCGAGCAGCACATCGCCGGCATTCCGGGCCTCGCGCCGAGTCGGCCGGCCGTTCGGGTCTGGCTCGACCCAAACGCCCCGTCGGCGGTGGCCGCGCCCCTCGCCGTCCCGCAGGCGCGCCCGACCCGCCTCAGCCGTGACGTTCAGTGCACGGCCGCCTGACCACAGCTCAAAGATCATCAGTGCCGGCTCCGTACCAACGGAGCCGGCACCGCCGTACGCACCGGCCCGCCGCCGCCGAGATCAACCCGGGGTCGACCCGGGCGGAGCGGGGTGCGGACAGCTACGGCCTCCGGGGGTACCTGGGTGCACGGGCTCGACGACTCGGGTACAGTGGTGCCGCTTGCGGGTGTAGTTCAATGGCAGAACATCAGCTTCCCAAGCTGACAGTGCGGGTTCGATTCCCGTCACCCGCTCCACACACGGAAGCCCTGGCCAGGACACATGTCCCGCCAGGGCTTCCGTGGTTCTAGGTCATGCTGAAACAGGGATGGGCCATTAGTGGGCCATTAGCTCGCCTCGGCGGCCGGTCCGTCGCCCTCGGCAACCCGCTTGACCTTGCGCTTACTCGGCTTGCGCCGGGCAGCCTTAACCGCCTTGTCGATCGCGTTGGCGATGCCCTGGTCGGCCTCCCGGTTGGCGTGCTGGTAGATCAGCGCGGCACGCGGGCTGTCGTGCCCCATCCGCGCCATGATGTCGCGCAGGCTCGCCCCTGGTGCCCGCGACGCGAGCGTGTTGCCGGTATGCCGCAGGTCGTGAAAGTGCAGGCCGGGCACACCCACGGCGGCGACCGCCTCGGGCCACTTGACCAGCTTGTTGAAGTTGCCGCGCCAGAGGTTCCGGCCGCTCTCGCCGGTGAACAGGAACGCTTCGGGTGCCTCGCCGACGTGGCTGCTCATGTGCTGTTTCAGCACAGGCAGGGCCGCCTTGGGTAGGGCGACGGTCCGCACGCCCGCCCGCGACTTCGGCGGGCCGAGGATCAGGCCGGTACCCCGGTGCTCGACGAACGCCTGTCGCACCCGCACCGTGCCGGCCGCTAGGTCGATGTCGCAGCGTTGCAGGGCGACCGCCTCGCCCCACCGCAGGCACCCGAACGTGGTGACCAGGATCAGCGCTCGGAAGCGCTCCGGTATCCGCTCAGCCAGCGCGAAGATCTGCGGAACGGTGAGGACCGGCCGCTCTGCGGACTTCTCCTGGTCGGCACCGACGACGCGGCACGGGTTGATCCTGATCAGTTCGTCCTCCTTGACTGCGGTCATCAGGACCGCGCGCAGCAGCCGGTACGCCTTGGCGGCCATGGTTACCGATACGCCCTCGGCCAGCAGTCGCGCCCGCCACTCGCGGACCATAGGCGTGTCGATCCGGTTGAGCGGCATGTCGCCGAGGTGCGGCGTGATGTGCCTGCCGAGGGTCCAGCGGTACAGGTGCACGGTCCGGGGCCGCAGGTTCGGCCGTTCGGTGATCCACCGTTCGGCGTAGTCGCGTAGCCGGATCTTGCCGCGTTCAGGGTCGATCCACTCGCCCCGCATCATCTGGGCCTCGATCAGCGACAGGTACTTTTCGGCCTCGGGCTTGCGGGCGAACGTCTGCGGGGCGGAGCGCATCCGTCCGTCCGGGCCGGGGTAGCGAGCCTGGTAGCGGCCGGACTCGCGCTTACGGATGTTGCCGAATCGGCGGTGTCCCTCTTGGTTGGCCATGATCAGGCGACACTCCTCAATCCGCGCCAGACGGTCTCTGCGGTCATGGGCTCGACTCGTCCGGCGTGGACGAATGCGGCCAGGTCGGCGGGGTCGATTCGGATCGACCGGCCGAGGCGGTGGAACGCGATCTGTCGCTCGGCAACGGCGCGGCGTACGTAGCGAACGCTCATGCCGATGCGGCTTGCGGCTTCTTCGATGGTCAGCAACTCGGCGGGCAGTTCCAGGACCGGCGCGTTCTGGGTGATCCGCTTAGCCATCGGGTGTCCTTTCCGGGCAGTGCGGCCTATCAGGGGCGGTGCGGTAAGGCGTTGAGGGGGTCAGTAGCGGCTTCTCCAGCGGCGAGAGCGGTTCGGCGAGGGGTGGCGGGCCGCGTCGACAGAGAGCTATACGGCGGCCCGCTGAGAGCCACGCTGAGCCAAGATCTCGGGCGTTCCGGTGTCTTCGTATGGGTCTGTGCTGAAACGGCCTCATAACCCCCTGTTTCAACATGTTCGGCAGGGTCACGGCCAGAGTCCGGCTGTCCCCGAGGTGTCCCCCTCGTTTTCGCTGCTCAGGGCGGGTTGGGGGACTTCGGGGACAGCGGGGACACCAGGGACTCGGTACCGGCCGCCGGTGTCGGCGGCGAGTTGCCCGTCGGCGAGCATCCGCTGACAGGTGCGCTTGACGTTGTCGTAGGCGAGTCCGACCCCCTCGGCGATGACCTTGGGGGTGCTGCCGGGTGTGGCGCGCAGGAAGCGCAGGATCGTCGCGCGGGTCTCGCCGACCTGGTGATCCTCGGCCGGTCCGTCGAGCATTTGCCAGGCACCGGCGGCGGGGTCGAATGTGAGGGCGTACTCGTTCTCGTCGACGTCCCGGCCGGTCACGTGCAGCACGCCGTCACCCTGGTTACGTGCCCGCTTGAGTACGAGGGTGGCGTCGGCGGCACCGGCGAGTCCGTTGGTCCCCGAGACCTCGGTGAGGAAGTCGTCGGATCCGGCCTTGCGTACGTGGTGGACCAGGACGAACGCAACGCCGTAGTCGTCGGCGACCTTCTTCGCCCGGCCGACGGCGGCGTAGTCGGCGTCGTAGGCGGATGCGCCGGGGGCGGAGTGGCCGCGCAGCTTGGCGAACACGTCGATGATGACCATTCGGGCGTTCGGGTTGCGGTCGAGCCACGCGGCGATGGCCTGGTCGCCGCCTTGCGGCAGCGGCGGGCACTCGGTGGCCAGGGTGAGACCGGCCGGGGCCTTGCGCTGGCCGAGAACCTTCCCGAGCCGGTTTTGCAGGCGGCGGGCGGTGTCTTCCAGGGCGAGGTACAGCACGGGGCCGGACTCGACCGGAATCGCGCCGAACGCCTTGCCGCCAAGGGCGACGTCCAGGCCGAGGCCGAGCGACATCCACGACTTACCGACCTTGGGCGGGCCGCAGAGCAGGTTCACGCCCTCGGACAGCACACCGGGCACAGCCCACTTCGGCGGGGCGAACTCCATTGCCATGATGTCGGCGGCGGTCCAAGACGTGCGGATCCGGGCGGGCCGCTTCGCCTCGGGCGACAGCACCTCGGCGGCGTCGTCCGGTCCGGCGACGTGCAGGTGCGGGCGGTCGGCGGGCATGGCGCTCATGCGGCCACCGTCCGGGGGCGACGGGCACCGGCGGCGAGGCCAGAGCGGATCGTGCGTAGCGTCTCGAACCGGCTGAGGCCGATCGACAGGGCGGTCTGCTCCAGCAGCGCGGCGGCCTGGTCGACGGACAGCGCTCCCCCGGCCGCAAGCTGGCCGAGGGCGACCGCGGACACGTAGAGCGTGTGGTTGCGCTCGCCCTCGGCCGCGTGTCGCAGGTGGTCGAGCTGGCGGCCGATCGCGGCATCCAGGTAGGCGCCGGCCCTGCCAGACGGCAGGTCGACAGCGACCGGGCGTTGCGGCGGCAGCGGCGCGGGGGCGAGGCGTTCGGCGAGCCAGTCGGGCAGGTCGGCGACCGGCAGATCGCGGGTGACCGTGTACGGGCGTCCGGCGACGGTGCTTCCGGCCGCGACGACGTAGCCGCCGTGGGCGCGAGTGTCGACCAGCCAGCCGAGGCCGTTGCCGCGCTCCCCGGCCGTGTTGCGCAGGGCCGGACCAGCGACCGGGTGCCGGAAATACAGGTGCGTGCCGCCTCGGCCCGTGGTCACGGTGTACGTGTCGGCAGGCACCGGCCGTCCGGCGACCTCGCACAGCGCGGCGAACACCTCGGCACCGTGGCGGGCCGCCGAGTGAGCGCACCCGGTCGGCGGAGCCTGGTCGGCCTTGCGGACGTCCAGATCGACGACGACTAGCCCGGACGGGCCGCAGGCGATGCCGACCCCGTACGGCACGGTGGACCAGCCGCGTCGGATCCGGTCGTGGTCGACGGTGGCGCGTGTCTCCCAGCCAGTGTGTCCGTTGCGGCAGCGCGGATCCGTGCCGGTGCAGGCGTCGGCGACGTGGTCGGGGAACGCGGGCCTCTTGTCGTCGGGCCGCAGGGGGAAGACGTGCCAGCCGTGCGCGGCGGCGGCGAGGGCCACGTCGCGCAGGTTTTCGGTGTCGGGCATGGTGTTCGGCCTCCGGGTGTCGGGCGTGGACGGCTGGGTCGTGAGGTGCTTGTCGTGCGCGCACGCGGCGCAGTAGCGGGCCTTCTCCCATCGAGCGACCTGCAACGGCTGACCAGAAACGGTGTCTTCGGCCGCGACGGCGCGGTCGCAGATGTGCGGGTAGGGCAGGTCGGCTGGCACGAGGCGGCCGAGGGCCTTGCTCGCGCCGATCCAGTGCCCGCCGGTCATCGGCCCGGCCGCCCGTCGTGGCAGTCCAGGCACTCGCCGAGCGAGCGCGGGATGTAGTAGTCGCGCAGCTCGCCGCAGGTCGGGCAGATGCGGCGCGCACGCAGCGCGGCCGAGATCGCACGCCGTTGTGCCGGGCTGGCGGTGCGCTTGGGCCGGGCGAGGTCGAGCCGGTACAGGTACGCGGTCCGGGTGCCGCCGACGCCCCGCCAGAGGATCTGCGCGGCGATCGGCTGACCGCCCGGCCGCAGGCCGCGCGCCCGAAGCTGCCTGCGGGTGGCGTAGCCGTCCGGCGCGCCCTGCCACCAGAACGTCGGGACGTCGTACCGCTCGGCGTCGGGATCCCAGTAGGCGGCCCGGATCCGCGACATCAGCCGACCCTCCTGCCGAGCGCCGGCCGGTCGGCGGCCCGCCAGCGCAGAGCGGCGGGCCGGATCGCGGCGACGGCGGCCAGCAACTCGCGGCACAGGTGCAGCACGAGGCCGAGCTGTCGCCGGGCGGTGTCCTCGGTCCGGCTGAGCGCGACGCGGATGCGGATCTCGGCGTAGTCGACGTCGGCGGCGCGGACGCGGGTGATGACGGCCCGGCCGCCGAGCGGACCGTCGGCGATGATGTCCGGGGCCTGGTGCAGGGTCACCCCGCAGCGGTGATCGCGGGTGCACCAGGTGGTGTGCGGCGTCTCGGTCCGGCTGAACCGGGCCATGGTCCGGGCCATCAGCGGGTGCCCTTGCCGTGCATCTCGCGCAGGCTGTTGATGATCCGGCGGCCGATGCGCAGGCGGCGTCCGTCGCCGTGGCAGCGGCGGCAGAGGCCGAACGCGCGGCCGAACGGGGAACGGCGCGTGCCGGTGCCGGAGCACTTGCGGCAGGCTCCGAACGGCCAGAGCCAGCAGCCGAGGGCGTAACAGAGCGTGGCGATCGCGGCGGCGAGGATCAGTACGCCGATCATGGTGGTTCCGGGGGTCGCGGTCGCGGCGAGGGCAGACATAGTGAGCCTCCAGAGGGCGTTTTTGGGCGTGAAGGGCTGGCGACGCAACCCGCGACCGGTCAATGTCTGCGCTGACCAGGCCGGTCGCGGGTTGAGTCGCGGTGACGCGACCGGTCGCGGGCGGGCCGCGACCGGCTACGCGGCCTTGCGGCGGGTGATCGCGGCGTCGATGTCGTCGGCCTTGGCTCCCTTGAGGGCCTTGCCGGAGCGCTTGACGTCTACGCTGCGTACACCGAACGACCGGACCTGAGCGGAAATCGATTCGGCGGTCACGTCCGCGTACGCCTCGGGGAGCCGGGCGGCGAGGCGGGCCGCGATCTCTTCCCACTGCGCGCCGGTCTCGCCGCGCTCGATCACGCTGCGGACGTCGGCGAGCACGTCGCGGATCTCACGGGCAACGTCCTCCCCGGCCGCCATGCCGGACAGCGTGCCGGCCGCCTCGCGCAGCTTCCGGGCGGCGATCAGGATCTTCTCCGCGTCGTCCGCGTCGGCGAGGTACGTGCGAACCGTCGGGGTGGCGTCGGACGCGCCGCGCAGGATGCCGACGCCCTTGTAGCTGGGCAGCAGCGTCGACGAGTCGTAGCCCTCGGAGTTCGCCCCCGCTCCCAACACCAGGTCGGAGACGTTCCACGACCCGGTACGCAGGGAGAACCGCACCTGGTGGTTGTCGCGGAAGCTGATGAACTGGGTAGCGACCTGCCCACCGCCGACCCCACTGGGCCGCTGGGTGGCGTCGACGAACCCGACACCGGCCGCCGGGGCGACCTTGACCAGGTAGACCAGCAGAGACGCGATCTCCTTGCTGATGTCGCCGAGGTCGAAGTACTCCTGAAACTCATCCAGGACCACCAGCCGTACCGGCATCCGGTACTTCGGGTCACGGGCGATCTCGCGGGTCAGCTTGCCCTCGGGGCAGATGTCGACCGGCAGCTTGGACAGCCGCTCGTACCGGTCCTGCACGTCGGCCTTGATCTCCCGCAGCGCTTCGAGCGCGATCTCGGCGGGGTCGCCGTCGCGGGTCATCGCCAGACCGAACGCGTACCGGTCGGCGACCAGCGCGAACTTGCGCCAGTCCGGCTTACCGCCACCGTCCAGGACCGTCAGCTTCACGTACGGGTCCAGCGCGGCGTACAGGGCCAGCGAGCGAGCGGCGAACGTCTTGCCCTGCCGAGGCTGCGCGCCGATCAGGATGCTGTTCCACATCAGGTCGACGCTCACCTTGTTGCCGCGCTCGTCCAGCCCGAACGGGGCAGGCTGCCAAATATCGGTCGGCTTGCAGCGCAGCAGTGGCGTCCGGCCCGCACCCTGGGCGAGCGGGTCGCGGTCGGCGACCCACAGCGTGTGCCGTCGGTGCGAGCTGGGATCGCGGGTGATGAACACCTGCGAAACCGCGACGTCCAGGCCCGAGGCGATCGCGCCGCGTGCCTTGACCGCGTCGTCGAACGTCTTCCCGTACGGCAGGTCGATCGACACCTGAGAACCGGTGCCCGAGGCGTCACGGGCCATGGTCGAGCCGAACCCGATCTGTTGGTGCGCCTTGTCCGGGTGCCCGAGGCCAGCGGCGTAGTAGGCCCGCAGGATGATGTCCGGGTTCACCCGGCGGAAGCGACCCGAGACGGTGGCCGGGGTGATGATGCGCCGGTCCTCGGGCCGGCCGATGTGCGCCAGGAATGCGACCAGCAGGCAGGCGGTAAGCACCAGCGCCCACACCGGGGCGACGGCGTAGAGCACCGGGCCGCCGACGCACACCGCGACGGCCTCGGCGGCGAGCACGATGCCGCGCCACATGCGGGTGGCCTTGACCTCGCGGTGCAGCTTGAGCCACATGGCCGGGTCGTTGGCGTCGGCGGCGGCCTGCCGCAGCCCGTACTGCTCCGACACCCACCACCACTTGAGCTGTCGGCCGATGAGCCGGAACGTGCCTACCCCAGCCCAGAATGTGGCGAGGGTGGCGTACCAGGGTGCGCGGACGGCGTGGAACCCGGCGCGGTAGCCGGTCAGGGCGGCGGCCTGCGCGAGGCTGTGTCGGATGTTCGGCCACGTCGACCAGTTGGCCGGCACGATTGGCCGCTTGCCGGACGCGTCAACCGGCGGCAGCTCGACGGGCATCCCACCGCGCTGCGGGATCTCGTCCAGGTTCACCTCGAAGTGCGTGCCGGACTCGGCGGCGGCCCGGCGGGAGCGCTCGGCGTCCAGGTTGACGACCTCGGCGACGTCGGCCTCGGCGGCGTTCCAGTTGAAGTTCTCGGGGTTCGGGTTGGGCGTGTTCACGGCGTTGTCCTCCGGTCTCAGGCGGCGATCACGAGGGCGGCGACGAACAGGAACAGGTAGTGGAAGGACTGATCGAGGGCGTACGAGCCGGTGCCGAGCGACGGGTTGTCATCGCGGCCGGGACGAGGGCAGCCGAGGGCGTAGAACTTCGCGGAGCCGGTCAGCTCGGCGAGGCGCTTGAGCGGGGTGCGCCGGTCGGCGATGTAGTGCGTGACGGCGGAGATCGTGAGTCCGGCGGCGGCCCTGCCGGGGCTGACGTCCAGATCGGTCGACAGCGCGAGGGCTGCGAGGGCGACCAGCGCGGTCAGCGTGTAGGTGGCGACGTGCGCGGCGCAGGCGATGCGGCCGGGCCAGCCGGGGCGGCCCTTGCAGTCGGCCTGGTGCTGGGTCTGGATCCAGTGGTCGGCGACCTGGTGGGCGACGAACAGGGCGACGAAGACAGCGGCAAACGCGGCGGTCATGATGGATGCCTCTCTTGAGGTCTGTTGGCTGATGGGGAGCCGGTGACGCGGCGCTTGCTTGGCGGCGGGTGGCCGCGTCACCGGGCGAAGCTAGGCAGCGGCGAGAGCGGGCGTTTCCGCAGGAAGCGGGGCAGATGGTGACGCATCGGTGACACGCAGGGCGGCGAGGTGTCGTCGCGCGGTCGAGACCGAGACACCGGCCTTGGCGGCGATCTGCGAGACCGGCGCGTCGGGCATCTTGGCGGCGGCCTTGGCGACCTTCTCGGCCGACACCGGGCGCGGTGTGACCCGCTTGACCGGCGTCTTCTTGACTGCCGGAGCCGGAGCGACTTGGACCGTGGGCACCGGCGTGGCAGACGTCTCCGGTCCCCAGATGTCCTCGTTGGTGTAGACCGACTTCGACTCGACCACGTCGGCGGGGGACGGAGCGGGCTCGCTGACCGATGCGGCCTCGGTGAGGGTGCGGATCCGGCCGCCGATCTCAACCAGGCTGATCGACGCGACCACGATCAAACCGTCCACGCTGAACGGCAGCAGGTAGGCCGAGGAGTCGGCCTCGCCGTACCGGGTGGCCACTCCCACCATGTGCCAGTACGAAACCCACGCCGCGATGCCCGCAATGACGGCCGTAGCTCCCAGCCGGACGGCCGACAGCGCACCGCGCCGCGCCGGGATCCGAGAGATCAGCTCGACCGCCAGCAGTAGCGCCACGGGCGACCACGCGGAGATTGCCTGACTGATCACGTTGTCGCTGGCGTGCAGCACGTTGCCCGCCAGCGACGCCGCGATGCCGAGAGCGAACACCGAACGAACACCCCACCCGATGCGCTTGAGGCGCTTGAGGTCCTGGGCCATCACGCGACCGCCTTCCGGGAGGCGGGACGCGCGGCCAGCTCGGCAGCGACGCGGGTCACGCGGGCCTCGGCCCGGCGCAGCCGCCGCCAATCCAGCGGCGACGGGCCACCGTGGTCGGCGGCGTACATCAGGATGATCTCGGCGTCCAGAACGGACAGCTCGGCCTCGATCAGCGGCCACTCGGTCTCAATCGCGGCCAGAGCCTTCGGCGTCGGCTCGGTTCGATGCGGTCTCAACGGAACCTCCAACAGGTTGCAGGCGTGACGAACAGCGCCACTGAGCTGCGGCGTTGCCGCGACTCGCAGTAGCAGTGCGACCATAACCCGCAGTAAAACTGCGAGTCAAGAGAAACTGCGATTGGCAGTGTCTCTGCGGGTCTGTCAAGCTGGAGTGCAACTACATGGGAGGCGCTGTGAGCAGGGGATTTGGCCTAGTTGTACGTTTCGAGCTGCGCGACGAGACCGCCGCCGCAGAGTTCGACAGGCTCGTGGCCCAGGCACGGCCGGAGATCGAACGGCTGGAGCCGGACACGCTGGCGTACGTGATCCACACCGTCCCGACCGAGCCGCTCGTTCGCGTGTTCTACGAGCTCTACGCCGATCGCGCGGCCTTCGACTTTCACGAGGAGCAACCACACATCAAGCGGTTCCTTGCCGAACGCGAGCAGTACCTGAGCGGCGTTGATGTGACGTTCATGCAAGCCGAATCCGGGAAGGGGCTGATGCGCGCATGAGTGAGGGGGATAGCCGAGCGTTCGGGTTGAGAGTGGCCGAATTGCGCAGGCAACGCGGCATGAAACAGGAGGAGTTGGCGGCGACGCTCGGTCGCACCGCGAGTTGGCTTTCGCAGGTGGAACGGGGCATTCAGCCGGTCAATCGGCTAGACGTCCTCCGGCTACTCGCCGACGGACTAGGTGTGCCGCTCCAGACGCTGCGACCGGATACGCCGACGCCGGTATCGGCTCCGGCCGAACCCGCCGACGCGCCGAACGACTTGGATCAAGCACGTCTGACCATATCCGGGTACCCGGTGCCGGACGTTCTCCTCATGGCGAACGCCGCCGACGCAGCCGTCGATGTTGACGAATTGCGGGCCGCGGTGGATGCGGTTTGGGAGCTAACCCATGGAAGCCGATTCGCAGAGCTAAGTTCGGCGATCGGCCCGCTCATTCCCCGATTGGAGCGCGCAGCACGCACCGCTCCGTCAACGGATCAGCCGACGCTATGGCTCCTACTCAGCCGTACGTACCAGGCGCTCTCTGCCGCGTTCGTGCGACAGGACGAACCCGATGCAGCCTGGCTAGCGGCAGACCGATCGATCACTGCGGCCGAACGGTCGGGCGAGGTATTGCACGTCTTCGCTGGTGTTTACCGGCTCGCGCAGGCGTTCGTGCGGCTCAAGCACTTGGATCAGGCTGAGCATGCGGCAGCAACGGCAGTAGTTGCTCTACGTCGGCACCTAAGCGGAACTACCGCACATCCAGAGGCGTTGTCGGTTCTAGGCTCGCTACACCTAGCGTTGGCACTGGTTCACGCACGGGCAGGGAACCGGGCAGACGCCCGGCGGGAGATCGAGCATGCCCGGCAGGTAGCTGAAAAGCTTGGTGTCGACCGGAATGACTTGAACCTCGAATTCGGGCGAACCAATGTTGACATCCAGGCTGTCTCAATCGCGGTCGAACTTGGCGATGCAGGGGAGGCCATCGACATCGGAGAACGGATCAACGCCGAACGGTTGTCGACGGAACGCCGTGCGCGACTAGCGATGGATCTCGGCCGTGCTTATGCGCAGCGCCGGCAGGGCGGCGAGGCGTTGGCGCACTTGCTCGAAGCCGAGAAGTTGGCACCGGAACTCATCCACACTCATGTTGCCGCCCGGAACGCGATCCGCGAACTGATCCTGGTCGCCGGACGTGCGGCATCACCAGAGCTGAAGTCGCTCGCGGAAAGGGCGGATGCGCAGCCCTGACCTCCTGGTGTCCCCGCTGTCCCCCGTGTCCCCGCTGTCCCCGAGAGGTGCTGAACTGCGGAAACAACGGGGGGCAGCTAGTGGGTAGCTGTCCCCCGGCAGGTCGGTCGCGGGCGGAAGCACCGTCACTCGTTGCTTGGATTCGGAAAACTCCGGAAAAGGGCGCGGAGGGCATCCGCCGCCTGGTCAGGACTCAGGTCCCGCCAGGGCTTCCGTGGTTCTAGACTTTGGGAAATAGGGATGGTCAATAGCTCGCCTCGGCGGCCGGTCCGTTGCCGCGTCGGCCCGTTTGACCTTGCGCATGCTCGGCTTGCGCCGGGCCGCCTTGACGAAGGGACACTGGCCGCCCGCTGGTCCAATAGCGCTGATTTAGGATGCGGTCATTAGGCCGGTTCCGTATTCGGCGAGGGCCCGAGATCTGGCGGCCATGAAAATCGCATAATCGTCATCGAAGAGTGAATGCGGGCAAGCGGCAGATTCCAGGATCGTGTCAAGCGAAGCGCCTGGCATCCTGGACTTGTAAACGCTTGGCGCTACACCACCCAGCGTTTTATTGTCGTCCGCGGATATAATCGCGAAGTTCGTCAGCTTGTTTATTTCGCCAGTGCTTTTACCTTGCCCCTTCAGGAAACTGCGGGGCATCAAATGATGAAATTCTTCACGATTATAGGCTTGAAGAACTGGCCCAAGATCGATCGGCGAGCCGGAGACAAATGATAGAGGACGACGGTTCGCCAAAAGCAAAATAAACGTCTTGGTGTGCACAGTTCCAATCGTGAAGGACTGCTCCATGAAGTAGTCCGCGTCCACCACTGCTGCGAAGGTGTCGATAGCCGACTTGCCCCACTTTTGAAGCTTTCGCATTTCGCCGATATCGCGTTTGAGGTTGCGAAGAACGCCCGCACTAAAGCGTCGTGAGAAACAGGACTTCCAAAACCACCTTTTTAGGGCCGACCTCTGCTCATCTGTGAGCTTGCGTCCAGCGCTTCCCGAAGTCGAGAAGAAGACTGAAAGCGGAACAAGAAGTGCGCTGTATGGGAGGTTCGCGAGAGTTTTAACTTCTAGATTCGACCGAAGGAAGTCGATCGCTCCTCTTACTCCGTTTTCGATTTCATCAAACCTCCCTCGGACCTCTGACCCTTTGAGGTCCATCAGTGCAGCAGGCGACGCGTCCTGGGCTACAACCGCCGCACAACAGCGGAGGATGAGGTTCGTGTCTTCTGAGATATCTCCGAACCCGTGAGGGGAGACTTCATCTGCCAAGCTGCGAATTCGTTCTTGGAGATCGAAGTCTTCGCTCCAAGTCCAAGCCGAAAGCAACTGGAAAGTGTCCAGCTCGACGCCCATCCGATTGACACGCTCGAAGACGATAGCGACCTTGGCGCGGTCCTCGGTCGCTACCTCTTGCGTAGGCACGGTGGCTTCCTTGAATACAGACTGAACCTGGTCGATCAGATTCGCCTGCTCAGGTGAAAGGGAGCTGGTTGCCTGCCTGTAAGCCGTTACGTCGAAAAAGGTTCCCACGGGGAAGTGGCGGTCCGGCTTTACTTCATTCTCAGGCAGGCAGACGAATTGGCTTTCCTGGAGATCCGAATGTGCGCCCATGTCGAAATAGATTCGAGTCCAAGACGAATCCTCGGTTGGACTAAGGTCCGTCTGGAACACCCCGAATATCGACGTCAGGCGTTGCTGACCGTCAAGAACATAGTCGATCGGGTATTCTGGTTCTACGTCTTGGAGCTCGAATGGGCCGAGCCTTTTCTCGTAGCTTAACTTCTCTTTGGTGCGCCATAAGATCAGCGAGCCGAATGGATAGCCTTTGTAGATGGAATCCATCAGATAGGCCACTCGCTCGGAATCCCATACAAATCCTCGCTGAAATGCGGGGATCCTGATAGTCCCATTCTGCACCTGCTCAAGAATCCTACGAATGGTGATAGCCAACGGAACCTCCGATGAGACCTTCCGGCAAGATCGAGACTCGGCGAGAGTATGAAGCGCCTTGTCTCGGGCCAACCATAGTTGGTCCGCGTGCTACAGGGTGAGGGGCAGGAGTCGAGGCTTGACGCCCCAGGCCAGTCTGCGCGGGCCATTGGCGGGCCATTAGAGCAGGCCGTGGCAGGTAACTCCAGGCCACTCGATCTCTCTCTGAGCGGCTCGACAGAGTGATCACCAGTGCCCCTTGTACGGTTCCCAAGCTGACAGTGCGGGTTCGATTCCCGTCACCCGCTCCACACCGAAGGCCCTGGCCAGGACGTGAGTCCCGGCCGGGGCCTTCGACGTTCACGGTCAAACCATCACGTGCCGTGCCACTAGCCGCTGCTTCGCCAGGTCGTCAGGTTGCCTCGAAGCCCCGGTACGTTCCGGACTCGTCGGCGGCGTCGGCGAACTCGGCGAAGTCCATGTTGGCGATGGTGAGGTTGGCTGAGACGTCCGCGTACCAGCGGGGCGGCACGCGGAAGGTGCGACCGGGCTCGCGGCTCAGGTCGACAGCGAGCAGCGGGCGTTCGACGTCGGTCATCGTGGCCGCGTCGGCCACGAACAGGTAGGTGAGCCAGTTTTCATCACTGATGGGGGCGTTCGCGTCGATCAACTGCTTGACGGTCGCCTCGCTGTAGGCGGGGTCGTCGACGAAGGTCGCGCTGTAGTAGCAGTCCCACCGGCGAAACTCTTCTTTGACGGCCTCCCAGGCGCCGTCGTCGGTGAAGTCGGTCCGGAGCACGAGCGATGCGAGGTCGTCGGGTTGCGGCAAAGGGGACACGACGAAGATCCTCCACGCCGCCAGGCCCTATCGGTAGTCGGCGAAGATTCGACGTTCCACGCCGTCGACGGTGACCGGGCCGCCGTGGGGAAGGATCCACTGTGGTCTGGTGTGACCGAATGGGACCCCGACGCAGACGACCGCCTCGGGGTTGTAGCGGGCCACCATGTCGACGACAGTGTCGCGCTGCTGCTCGCGGAGCCGTGCCCGATCCGCGGCCGGGGGCCGACGGGTGTGGTCGGAGACCGGCGGACGGGCGACCAGGACCGCGTCGACGGCGCTGAGAAGACCGCGTTCACCCAGTGATCGGACGATCCAGCCGACCTCGCGGGCGGGGAGAAGCTCCTCCGACGTCTCGATGATCAGCACCCCGCCGTGCAGGACCTCCGGGGGAAACGGGAAGCGTCCCGCCGTCAGGATCCACTGGATGACTTCCAGGCAGCCACCCCAGGTGGGGCCGGTGACTGCGCGCGGCGGCCCGTACCAGCTCCACGGCTCCGTCGGTTCGCGCTCGCCGAACGACGTCAACGCCTGCGGATCTGCCCAGTCGATGCCGATGTCCTCGGACTCACCCGGGTCGGTGATCTCCAGCCGTTCCCCGGTGAGTAACGCCGCTCGCAGCGACCGGACGTGGATGTCGTCGACGGCAGGCCCGGGGCCGAGGTGTACTTGGGAGGACCCGCCGTAGAAGCTGGCGATGCCGAGGCCCCAGAGCCAGTGGTGCAGGTTGGTGTTGTCGCTGGTGCCGAGGAACGGCTTCGGGTCGGCGCGGGCCAGGTCGGCGTCCAGGTGGGGGATGACGGTGATCTGGTCGTCGCCGCCGACGACGGCGAGAATGCCGCGTACCTGGGGGTCCGCGAAGGCGGCGTTGATGTCCGCCGCCCGCGCTGCCGCGCTCGCGCCCACCTGGCGGGTGGTGGGGTATTCGACCGGAACGAGGCCGGTCAGGTCGGCGAGCCGTCGCATGGCCTGCTCGTGGATCCCGGGATAGGCACCGGCCGCGGCGAAGGACGGTGAGAGCACCGCGAGGTGGTCCCCCGGGCGTGCCTTCCGAGGGCGAACAAGCTCATGCTTCATGTCGAGATCCAACAGGTGCGCCAGCCGGTGCGCATCTCATTTCGAGACGCGTTCCAGGAGAACCACGGGGATCTCCCGGCGTGCCAGTGGGCCGGGAAGGCGTGGTCGACCGCCGTCGGCGGAGCGGGCATCGGCGACACGGATGCCTTTCGTGTTCATGGCAGGATCTGCCAGGTGCAGGTCGGGATGCTTGGTCCATTCGAGGTTCGCACGGACGTCGGCACCGTCATCGACGTGCCGGGCGCGCGGCTGCGCGGGCTGCTGACCGCCCTCGCGCTCAGCCCGGGTCACGTGGTCCCGAAGGGGACCCTCGTCGACTGGATCTGGGGCGAACATCCGCCCAATGACGCGGTGAACGCCCTGCACCGCCTGGTTTCCCGGCTTCGGAAGGCGCTGCCGGAGGGGTCGATCGAGGGACAGACGGACGGCTACCGGTTGATGGTCGAACCTGACGTCGTCGATGCCGTACGGTTCGAACGCCTCGTCGGCCTGGCTCGCGATGATGAGGGCCCGCAGCGGGTACGACGGTTGCGCGAGGCCCTCGACCTGTGGCGCGGTGCGGCGATGCAGGACGTCGGTCTGGTCGACAGTACGGCGCTCGACGCGGCGGTCACCCGACTCGACAGGCTGCGTCTGACGGCCCTGGAGGATCGCTTCGACGTTGAGATCAGTCTCGGCCACGGTCCGGAGCTGGTCGCGGAGCTGACCGACCTGGTGGCCGCGCACCCGGTGCGGGAACGGCTGGTTCTCGGGTTGATGCAAGCCCTCGCCGCGAGTGGCCGCGACAACGAGGCGCTGCTCGTGTACCAGCGCACGAGTGAGGCCCTGGCCGACGCGCTGGGCGTCGACCCCTCGCCGGAACTCTCGGCGTTGCACGTCGCGCTCCTGCGGGGCGAGGTGCGGCGGCGCGCGGAGGGCCGGAAGACGAACCTTCGTGCCGAGTTGAGCAGCTTCATCGGCAAGGACGAGGCCGTTGCCGCGGTCGGCGCGCTCGTCGCCGAACATCGGCTCACGACCCTGATCGGGCCGGGTGGCTCCGGGAAGACCCGGCTGGCCACGGAAACCGCGCGCAGGATGCTCGACGACCTGCCGGACGGCGCCTGGCTGGTCGATTTCGCTGCGATCGGCGCGGACGGCGACGTGGTGCAGGCGACGCTTGCGGGGCTCGGACTCCGGGACGCTCTGCTCGGCGAGCCACCGAGCATGGAGTTGGTCGACCGGCTCGTCGCCGCGATCCGCGAGCGGGAGGCGTTGCTGATCCTGGACAACTGCGAGCACGTGATCGAGTCGGCGGCGGTGCTCGCTGACCGGCTGCTCGGGGAGTGTCGGCGACTGCGGATCCTCGCGACGAGCAGGGAGCCGCTCGGCATCACCGGTGAGGCGCTCTGGCCGGTCGCGCCACTGGCCCTGCCGGACGCCGACGCCGACGCCAGCGAGATCGAAACCTCTCCGGCTGTCCGACTGCTACGGGACCGAGCGGTCGCGGTGCGGCGGGATCTGGCGGTCGACGCCTCCACGCTGTCGACGATGGCGCGGATCTGTCGGGCGCTGGACGGGATGCCGCTGGCGATCGAACTGGCCGCCGCCAGGTTGCGCACCATGTCCATCGACCAGCTTGCCAGGCGGCTCGACGATCGGTTCCGCCTGCTGACCGGCGGCAGCCGTACTGCGTTGCCCCGGCACCGGACGCTGCGCGCGGTGGTCGACTGGAGTTGGGAGCTGCTGACCGACGCCGAACGGACGGTGCTGCGCCGGCTGTCGGTGTTCTCGGGCGGGGTGAGCCTGGAAGCGGCCGAACGGGTCTGCGCCGGCGACGAGGTCGAGCAGGATGACGTGCTCGAGTTGGTCACCGCGCTGGCCGAGAAGTCGCTGTTGGTCGCCGAGGGCGGCGAAGCCCCGCGCTACCGGATGCTCGGCACGATCAAGGAGTACGCCGTGCACCGCCTCGCCGAGGCGGGGGAATCGGACCTGGCTCGCCACGCGCATCTGGCGTACTTCACCGAACTGACCGAGACCGCAGAGCCGCAGCTTCGCCGCGCGGACCAGGTGAGATGGCTCACCACTCTCGAAGTCGAGCACGACAACATCGGTGCCGCCATGCGCGGTGCCCTCGCTGCCGGCGAAGCCCACGCGGCCATGCGGTTGGCCGCGGGTGCCGGCTGGTACTGGTGGCTCGGTGGCCACCGGACCGAAGGCATGGAGTTGATCACGGCGGCCACCGAGACGCCTGGTGAGGTCAGCGACGAAATCCGGGCCACTGTGTACGCGCTCGTCGTGCTCTTCATCAACTCGGGGCCTGGCGACGAGCACCAGGCGGCGGAGTGGATCCACAAGGCGTACGAGTTCAGCCAGCGCAGTAACGGGGGCCACCCGGGGACGGCACTCGTCGTCCCGCTGGAACGGATGTTGCGAGCGCCGGACGCGATCCTGCCCGCATGGGAACCGCTGCTGAACGACGAGGATCCCTGGGTACGCGCACTGGCCCGATTGCAACTCGGCAAGATGCGGATCATTTTCGGCCAGGACGGTCCGGAGGTGGACGAGTATCTCGTGGCGGCGCTCGCCGAGTTCCGGGCACTCGGCGAACGGTTCGGGATCTCATTCGCCCTGACCGAGCTGGCGGAGCTGATTGCCGTACGCGGTGAGTTCGTCGGTGCGTGCGAGCTCTACGAGGAGGCGACCGCGGTCGTCACCGAGGTCGGCACCGTCGAGGACATCATCCGGATGCGGTCCCGGCAGGCTCAGCTGTACTGGTTGCTTGGCGATGAGAAGTCCAGCGCGGCTGCCATGGCCGAGGCGCGGCGATGCGCGGAGCGGGTCACGTGGCCGGGTGCGTTGGCCGTGCTGGCTCTGTCACAGGCGGAACTCGCTCGCTGGAGTGGCGATGCCGAAGAGGTGGGCCGGCAGGTCGGTGTCGCGACGACCCTGTTGCGCGATGAGGCGAAGCAGGCGTACATCCGCGTGATGACGCACGACCTGCTCGGTTATGTCGCGGACGATCTCGGTGAGGCGCGCAGACACCACTCCTCGGCCTGCGTGGCGGCCGCCGAGACAGGGCACGCACCCTCGATAGCGCGGGTTATCGTCGGCGTCGCGGACCTGGCGCTGCGCCTTGACCAGTACGAGCACGCCGCCCGGTTGCTCGCGGCCAGCAGCGGTGTGCGCGGACGGCAGGATCATTCCCAGCCGGATGTGGCCCGGATCGAGCAGGAAGTACGGCGCCGCCTCGGCGAAGTGAGCTTCGCAGAGGCGGCGCGAGAAGGCAGTCGGACGGACTGGAACCGGTTGGTCGCTGTCACGCTCGCTTCGTGAACGTGGAACGCGCCCACAGGTAGCCGACGAGAGCAATGCCGACGCACCAGGCGAGGGCGGGGATCACGTTACCGCTGGACGGTGTCCCGTTGAGGAACCCGCGCAGAGTTTCGATGATCGGCGTGAAGGGCTGGTATTCCGCGAACTCACGCAGCCCGGGCCCCATCTTGTCCGCCGGCACGATCGCGCTGCTGAAGAACGGCAGCATGACCAGCGGTACGGAGGCCAGACCCGCCGTTTCCGGAGACTTCGCCGAAAGACCCAGGGCGACCGTGAGCCAGCCGGCGGCGAAGCCGAGCAGCACGATGATGCCGAGCGCGCCGAGCCAGCCGAGGAGGCTCGCCGACGGGCTGAATCCGAGCAGGAAGGCCACCCCGACAAGGGCCGCGATGGCGACCAGGTTGGTCAGCACGCTGGCGACGACGTGACCGGTCAGCACCGCACCGCGGGAGACGTGCATGACTTTGAACCGGTTGATGATGCCCTTCGTCATGTCGGAGTTCACCGCGGTCGCGGTGGCCCCCAGCCCGTAACAGACCGCCAACAGCATCAGTCCGGGAGTCGCGTAGTCGATGTAGTCGACCCCGACGTTGAAGGCGTCACCGAACATGTAGACGAACATCAACATGATCACGATGGGCATCAGGACCGCGTTGAACACCGAGGTCGGGTTTCGGGCGATGTGCTTGAAGTTGCGACGCAGCATGACGATCGAGTGGGACTTGGTGCTCATTTCGCGGAGACCTCCTGGGTGCGGCTGCCCGTCAGGGCGAGGAAAACGTCGTCGAGGTCCGGCGTCTGCACGGAGAACCCTTCGGCGCTGATCGCGTACTCGTCGAGCCGGTCCAGCAGGGCCCGCAGCGAGGCCGTGCCGCCATCGCTGGGAACCCGCAGGGCCAGTGCGTCGTCGTCCCGCGTGGAGTCGGTGAGCACCCGGGCGGCCGCGTCGAGTTCGGCGACGGTGGCGAACCGGAGCCGGACGTGAGTGCCCGGGATCTGGCGTTTGAGCTCGTCGGGCGTGCCCTGGGCGACCAGGCGCCCCTGGTCGAGTACGGCGATCCGGTCGGCGAGCTGATCGGCTTCCTCGAGATACTGAGTGGTGAGGAAGATCGTCACGCCGTCGGCCACCAGGTCACGGATGATCGACCACATCGTGCGACGGCTACGTGGATCCAGGCCCGTGGTCGGCTCGTCGAGGAAGATGATTCGCGGGTCGCCGACGAGCGTCATCGCCAGATCCAGCTTGCGGCGCATACCGCCGGAATAAGTCGACACCGGCTTCTGTGCTGACTCCACCAGATCGAACCGCTCCAGCAGCTCCGTGACGACCCGCCTGCCGTCCTTGCCGGGAACCTGACTGAGATCCACCATCAGCTGCAGGTTCTCTTGGCCGGTCAGTAGCTCGTCCACCGCCGCGAACTGACCGGTGACACCGATTGCGGCGCGCACCGCCTTGGCCTGGGTGGCGGCGTCGTGCCCCGCGATGCGTACGGTCCCACCGTCGGCCTTCACCAACGTGGTCAGCACGTTCACCGTCGTCGTCTTACCCGCCCCGTTCGGACCGAGCAGGGAGAAGATCGTGCCCGCACGGACATCCAGATCGATGCCATCGAGCACGACCTTGTCCTTGTAGGCCTTTCGCAGCCCGGAGACTGCAATCGCTGAACTCGTCATGCAACTACCATCGGCGGCTGGGCTGTCACCCCCCTGACATGGCCCTGACACGGCCACTGACACGGGTCTGAACGCATCGATTAACGGCAACGACAGTGGTAGTTCCTGCCGGGCCTCGGCACCGGCTAGGGTCCGGCGTGGAGGTGGTCCGTGTTCACCGAAGCCTTTCCGATCGTGACGACACCTGACCTGCCACGACTGATCGCGTTCTACCGGGACGTGGTCGGCTTCGAGCTGACCTACCGGTTCCCGGACGAGGGCGCCCCGGAGTTCGTCGCTCTGCGGCTGGGCAGCAGCGAGCTCGGCCTGGCCGCCAACCCGGAGGCTGGCGGGCCGGCCGACTCGCACCGCTGGGAGTTGTGCGTCTATGCCGACGACTGCGACGCAGCAGTGGGCGCGTTGCGTACGGGCGGGGCGACAGTCATCGAGGAGCCGGTCGACCAGCCCTGGGGTGAGCGGTCCGCGCGGGTCACCGACCCCGACGGCAACCGGTTGCTGGTGCTGGCCCGGCTCTAGGCGACCGTGCCGGGAAGGAGGTCGGTCATCGCCTCCAGAACAGGAGATGGGTGATTCCGCTGGGGCTGGGCACCGACTCGAGGTGGAAGCGGTCGAGCAGCTCGTCGGGGCTGTCCCACAGCCGCTCGCCCCGGTGAAGGTCGACGGGCGCGACGGCGATGTGCATCGTGTCGACCAGGTCGGCCTCGAGGAACTCGCGGATGATCGCCACCCCACCACCGAGGCGTACGTCCCGACCGGCGGCTGCCTGCTTCGCCTCGGCCAGTGCCTCGGCCGGGCTGACGTCGCGGAAGTGGAACGTCGTGTCGGACAGGCTGAACGACGGGCGCACGTGGTGGGTGAGCACGAAGACCGGCGTGTGGAATGGCGGGTTGTCCCCCCACCAGCCCTGCCACTCGTGGTCCTTCCAGGGGCCACGCTGGGGGCCGAACTTGTTGCGACCCATGATCTCCGCGCCGATGTTGCACTCGGCGTCGCGGGTCAGGTAGTCGTCCAGGCCACGGGTGCCGCCCGGCTCGGTGCGATAGACGAAGCTGGCGGTGGCGGCACGCCAGGAGAACATTGGGGTGGGGTCCGCGTGACCGAAGGGTCGTTCCAGGCTCTGCCCCTCTCCGGTCCCGAACCCGTCGCGCGAGACGTTGAAGCACTGCACCCGCAGTAGTTGTGGCATGGCATCTCCTCTCAGGTTTACGGGTCGGCGTCAGCTCGGCCCCCTCCCGGTGGGTGCCGCTCCCGGAGGGGTCGGAGCCGAACACGATGGCCCTACCGGGATGAAGTGTGACCCGTGTCACCTGCGGGCTCGGTCAGGAGCCAGGTCCCGGCGTGTTCCGGGTCGCGTGACCAGCGCATCCGGGCCCTCTCCTCCGGGCGAGGGCTCCAGTCCCGGTAGGGCGCGAGGGCCACCCGCCAGGCGATCACCGCGAAGAAGTAGAGGCCCGGGCCGACCAGCCAGAGCAGCGCGTCGCGTCGCCGATAGGAGGCGTACGGCGCGAGCCACGCGGTTGCCGCCATCGGCACCGCGACCGCGCTGAGGTCGGCCACCGGCCCGCGGCCGAACCGAGACTCGATCAGCTCGCGGAGGATGAGCGACGGAACCACCACCCCGACCAGTAACGCCACCGTGCGGATCAGGCGGAGCCGGCGGGTCCGATCCGGGGCTACGCGGGGGGCGGTTGCTTCGGCGGGCACCCCCGGAGGGTACGGGCTGGCCGCAGCGGTAGCTCCAGGACTGCCGGACGGCGATGGTGCTCCGAACGCTGGCCCGGTCCTCTGCTCAGCGTGATGCTGGGGGCGGAGGACCGGCCCGACTAGGGTGGCGATCATGCGGATTGGCATCGTGATCCTGCCGGACCAGCGGTGGGCGGAGTCGCAGCGTCGCTGGCGGCAGGTCGACGAGTGGGGCTTCGACCACGCCTGGACGTACGACCACCTGGGTTGGCGTGACCTGGTCGACGGCCCGTGGTTCGACTCGATGGCCACGCTGACCGCGGCCGCCACGGTGACCTCGCGGATTCGACTGGGCACCCTCGTGGCGTCGCCGAACTTCCGGCACCCGGCCGCGTTCGCCAGGCAGATCACCACTGTGGACGACGTCTCCGCCGGCCGCCTGCTGCTCGGCCTGGGCGCGGGCGGCATCGGCTTCGACTCGGCGGTGCTGGGTGGTGAGACGCTGCCGCCGCGTCAGCGGGTCGACCGGTTCGCCGAGTTCGCCGAGTTGTTGGACCTGATCCTGCGGGAGGACGGCACCACCTGGCGTGGCGACTGGTTCGCCGCTGTGGATGCCCGCAACAACCCGGGCTGTGTGCAGCAGCCCCGGGTGCCGTTCGTGGTGGCCGCCAACGGGCCACGGTCGATGCGGTTGGTGGCCCGCTTCGGGCAGGGGTGGGTGACAACCGGCACCGGTGACGACAACGACCTGGCGGGTTGGTGGGCCAGTGTGTCGGCGCTGTCCGCGCGGATGGACCGGACCCTTGACGAGGCCGGCCGCGACCCGGCCAGCCTGGACCGCTACCTCTCGCTGGACGCGGCGCCGGTCTTCTCGCTCAGCAGCGCACAGTTCTTCGCCGATCAGGTCGGCCGGGCCGCCGAGTTGGGCTTCACCGACGTGGTGACGCACTGGCCGCGCGCCAGCAGTTGGTACGCCGGTGACGAGGCCATCCTGGTGGACGTGGCGACCCGGTTGCTGCCACAACTACGCGGCTGAGGCCGCCACACCAAGCCCCGGCTGAGACGGCCGGTCAGGTGCCGAGGTCGCCGCTGGCCACACCGCCCTCGCCGCCGGAAACCAGGCGGAAACGCAGGCAGACGATCGGGGTGTCGCCGTCGACCGGGGTGCCGAGCCGCGCCCAGTAGGTCGAGTGCCCGGCCCGCCACTCCTCGATCGAGCGGTCGCCCTCGCCCTCGGCGTGGGCGAAGTCCCAGGGCACGTCGGCGAAGCGGACCACCTCGACTCCGGTGATCTCCACGACGCCGGCCAGTGCGTTGTCGTCGTCGACAAGGGCCAGGCGTTCGCCGACGTGCTCCAACTCCTCGCCTTCTTCCGCGTACTCGGCGAGCCGGCCGGCCGTCGCGGTCTTCACACCGGCCAGCACCAGGGTGTTGAGGGTTGACCGCAACTCGCCGGGGGTGCCGAGGGCGAGGGCGCGCAGTTCACCGATCCGAGGCCACATCCTGCCGAGGCTAGGCCAGCGCGGGCCGGGTCGCCGCCGCAATACCCGTCGCCCCGCTCAGATCAGTTGGCCGGCGTAGCCGGGTGCGGTGAGGAGCCGCTCGTCAGCACTGGTCGCGTACGCGTCGAGGATCGCGTCGGCGAGCTTGACCACGTGCTCGTCGCCGTGGCGGGCCGCGCGGGCGAAGACCTCCGCCGGCGTCGCGGGGGTCACTGTCGGTGCCGCGATGCCGTTGGCCGGGGCGTACACGGAGGTCATGGCCGCCGTCGCGGCCCAGGCCGCGGCGAAGCTCGGCGCCCACAGACCCCTGTCGAGTGCCGGCAGGGTACGCAGCACTGCGGTCGGCGCGGTGACCGCGTGCACCAACATGACCGGCGCCGCGTGCCCGAAGCGCAGGTAGTCCAGGCCGGCCCGGTGCACCAGCGTGGTGAGCCCGCGCTCCGCCTCGGCCGGGCTGCGCACGGGGCGCAGCGTCGCGAGTGCCGGCTCCCATCGGGGTACGCCCGGCAGCTGGTCCAGCCGATCCCGGACGCCGCCGGTCTGGTCGTCGATCCGGGGCAGCCCGGCCAGCGCGGCCGCCACGTCGTTGTCGTCGGTGCCCGGCTGGTCCGTCTCGCCGGTGAGCAGCCGGTCGGTGCCGGGGATCGGCTGCCATCGGGCCGCCCAGTAGCCGAGGGCCTGGCCCAACTCGGTGAGCCGCTGTCGGTTCGCGTCGTCCGGGTCGAGCGCGCGTACGGCGTGCCCGACCCGGATCACACCGTGCGTGGCGCCGGCGGCGATGCCCGGCAGCAGCCGGGGCCACCAGGTGCCGAGTACCGCACGCCACGGGTGTTCGCGCAGTTGCCTGTCGAAGTAGGCCAGCCAGTCACCGGCGCGCTTCGGATCGCCCAGCGCTGACCGCCAGTCGTCGATCGGGTGCAGCCCTCGGGGCAACTCGTCGAGGCGGCCGAGGTAGTCGTCGAGCCAACGGTGCACCCGGTGCGGGTGCCCGTGTCGGACCAACGCCTCGACGGCCATCGGTCCGTGGTTGGACAGCCAGCCCTGATATTCGGGGCCGGTGTGGTGCAGCCGCTCGTACGCCTCGTCGAGAACTCCGTCGCTCATCCGCCGATCGTCGATGTTGAACCTCGCTTCAGGTCAAGCGGGCAGATCCGCGGCGTCGATCAGGCCGGTGATCCGTAGGTCGGCCGCGACCTCGGGCGGGCAGTCCACGGCCACCACAGCGGTGCCCAGCACCTCGGCGCCCCGCGCGGCGCAGATGTCGTAGAGCGCGCGTAGCTGCGCGCCGGTGCGCACCCAGTCGTCGACCACCAGCACCCGGTCGTCGGGGCCGAGGTGTCGGTCGCGCACGGCGAGGTCTACCCGTCGGCCCCGGTAGTCCGGTGGGCTCTGTGCCCAGGTGAGTGGCCCGGCCGGAAGTCGCCCGTCACCGGGCTTGTGGGCGGCCACGAAGCCGACTCCGAGGGCGGTGGCGGCCAACGGCCCGAGGAGGAGCCCGGTGACGGCCGGCGCGAGCACCACGGTGGGCCGGGCGGCCCGGTACGGCGCCACCAGGGCCGGCCCCAGCTCGGCCAGCACCGCCGGGTCACGCCACCAGCCGGAGATGTCGCTGACCAGGTGACTGGTGTCCGGGCCGGGGTCGATCCAGTGGAACAGGGCGGCCAGGCGTTCGGTCAGATCGGCGGGCATCCGCTCATCCTGCGGCACGGGCGGCGGGCGTGGTGGCACCCGGGCCACCCGGCCCACCCGGGGTCGGATGATCGGCTACACGTACCTGTGCAAATGCGGGCATAACATCATGATCACGTTGACTTCGGAAGTGCTTCTCTCGTTACGGTCCGACCCGGTTTGTTCAGACGACGAAAGGACCGGGCCGGTGGCAGGCAAGCACTCTCGTACCCGCATCTTCTCCTCGCCGGCGGGCATCGTGGCCACCGCGGCGGTCGGCGTCGCCCTCGCCGTCGGAGGCACTGTAGGTGCCGTGCAGTTGGTCTCCGGCCCCGACCAGTCGGGGCCGGTAGCTCTCGACCTCACCCCGACCACCGCCGCGAGCAGCCTCACCCCCAGCGCTCCGGCCGCCACCCCGAGCGTCAGCGCCTCGCCCAGCGTGACCGCCAGCCCGTCGGCGACCCGCTCGCAGCAGGCCGCCTCCCGAGGCAAGGAGCGCACCGCGTCGCCGAAGCCGAAGCCGACCGTCAAGAAGACCACGGCCGCGGCGAAGGTGCTGGACAGCGGTTCGTGCGGTGCCTCGTTCTACTCCGACGGGCAGCTCACCGCCAACGGCGAGTCGTTCAACCCCGACGCGCTGACCGCCGCGCACAAGACACTGCCGTTCAACACCAAGGTCCGGGTGACCAACCCAGCCAACGGCAAGTCGGTGACGGTACGGATCAACGACCGCGGCCCGTTCATCGACGGCCGCTGCCTGGACCTCTCCCGGGCCGCCTTCGCCAGCATCGCCTCGGTCGACGTGGGCGCGCTCACCGTCCGCTACGAGGTCCTCGGCTGAGCGGGACCGGCGACGCCGATTCGGCCGGCCGACTGGGCCGGCCGGACAGAACCTCCTCGGACGAGGGGTCAGGTTCATTCACCGGTTCACGTGGATCAGGCAAACTGTCCCTCGTACCCACGCGACTCCTCCAGTCGGGCCGTCGCCCGCTGAGCCCCGGATCCCGCGCCGGCCTCGGCGCGGCCCTCGCTCTGCTCGCGATCGTGTCGGCGGTGGAGGCGGCGGACGGCCGCAAGGTGCACTACGTCGCGCTCCTGGCGGCCGCGCCGGTCCTCGCCGCCGCCCTGGCGTCCTGGGTGGTGGTCCTGGGGGTGGGCGTCGCGGCGACGGTGATCGGCGCCGGCTTCGCGCTGGTCGCGCCGAAGGTCTCGTTGGTCACCTCGGTCAACGTTGTCGCGGTCGCGCTCGCCACCGGGATGGCCGTGGCGGTGGCGTGGGTTCGCCAGCGGCAGGCCGAGCGGATCGTCGAGCTGACCAAGCTCGCCGCAGTGGCCCAACAGGCGGTGTTGCGCCCGCTCGGGCCGCAGGTCGGCACGCTCTCGGTAGCGGGGCGCTACATCTCCTCCACCGCGACGGCCGAGATCGGCGGCGACCTGTACGAGGCGATCGACACGCCGTACGGCGTCCGCATGATCATCGGTGACGTGCGGGGCAAGGGTCTGGATGCCGTCCGGCTGGCCAGCATCGTCCTCGGTTCCTACCGGCACGTGGCGTACGAGCGGGCCGACCTGCGGGCCGTCGTCGCCGACCTGGACCGCGCGGTGGCCCGCAACGTCGGCGACGAGGACTTCGTCACGGCGGCACTGGTCGAGGAGCGTGGCGGCACCCTCACGATCGTCAACTGCGGGCATCCGCCACCGCTGCTGCTACGCCGGGGTGCGGTGATCCCGCTGGAACCGCCGGCCCCGGCGCCTCCGCTCGGGTTCATGCCGGTGGTCCGCCCCCGGGTCGAACGGCTGGAGCCCGGGGACCGGCTGCTGCTGTTCACCGACGGTCTCGGCGAGGCGCGGCGGGACGGCGAGTTCTTCCCGACCGCCGACCGGGCCTGGCGACTGCTCGGCCATGGCACTGTCGCCGACGGGCTGGCATCGCTGGAGACCGCCCTGGTCGAGTGGGTGCACGGTCGACTCGACGACGACATCGCGCTGGTCCTGATGGAGTACGTGGGCGCCCGTACCGGCGCGGCCGTCGCCGTCCCGAGCTGGGAGGTCGGCGCCGCCGAGAGCTGAGCGGCCGACCGCGTCCGCAGGTGTGTAATCGCCGTCACTTGGCTGATCCGCTTGTCGCTGCCTACCCGCGAGTAATACAGTCGGGGTTACTGATCGGTAACACCTGTCCGGAAGCGGGGCCAGCGAGCATGACCCACTACAAGAGCAACCTCCGGGATCTCGAGTTCAACCTGTTCGAGGTCTTCGGGGCGGACCGGGCGTTCGGCCAGGAGCCGTACTCGGATCTCGACACCGACACCGCCCGCAGCTTCCTCGCTGAGGTCGACCGCCTCGCCCGCGAGGATCTGGCCGCCAGCTACACGGACAGTGACCGCAATCCGCCGGTCTTCGACCCGGCGACGCACACCGCGCCGCTGCCGGAGTCGTTCAAGAAGTCCTACCAGGCATTCATGGAATCCGAGTTCTGGCGCCTGGACCTGCCGCCGGCGCTGGGCGGCACCAACGCGCCGCGCGCTCTCTGGTGGGCGCTCGCCGAGCTGGTGCTCGGCGCGAACGCGCCGGTCTGGATGTACGCCTCCGGCCCGTCCTTCGCGCACGTGCTGCACGTCGAGGGCAACGAGCGGCAGAAGAAGTGGGCCAGGCTCTTCATCGACAAGCAGTGGGGCTCCACGATGGTGCTCACCGAGCCGGATGCCGGCTCGGACGTTGGCGCGGGACGCACCCGGGCGATCCAGCAGCCCGACGGCACCTGGCACATCGAGGGTGTGAAGCGCTTCATCACCTCGGGTGAGCACGACCTGAGCGACAACATCGTGCACTACGTGCTGGCGCGCCCGGTCGGCGTGGAGGGTGTCGGTGGCCCCGGCACCAAGGGCCTGTCGCTCTTCGTGGTGCCGAAGTTCCACTTCGACGAGACCACCGGCGAGTTGGGCGAGCGCAACGGCGTCTACGCCACAAACGTCGAGCACAAGATGGGCCTGAAGGTCTCCAACACCTGCGAGGTGACCTTCGGCGAGCACGGCGTACCGGCCAAGGGCTGGCTGCTGGGCGACAAGCACGACGGCATCCGGCAGATGTTCATGATCATCGAGTACGCCCGGATGATGGTCGGCACCAAGGCCATCGCCACCCTCTCCACCGGTTACCTCAACGCCCTCGAGTACGCGAAGAACCGGGTGCAGGGCGCCGACCTGATCCAGCAGGCGGACAAGACCGCCCCCCGGGTCACGATCACCCACCACCCGGACGTGCGCCGCTCGCTGCTGCTGCAGAAGTCGTACGCCGAGGGTCTTCGCGCTCTGGTCCTCTACACCGCCACCTGGCAGGACAAGGTCGCGCTGGCCGAGGCTGCCGGCGACGAGAAGGCCACCAAGCTGGCCAAGCGGGTCAACGACCTGCTGCTGCCGCTGGTCAAGGGCGTCGGTTCGGAGCGGGCGTACGAGATGCTCGGGCACGAGGCCCTGCAGACCTTCGGCGGCTCCGGGTTCCTCCAGGACTACCCGCTGGAGCAGTACGTCCGCGACGCCAAGATCGACACCCTGTACGAGGGCACCACCGCCATCCAGAGCCTCGACCTGATCTTCCGCAAGATCGTTCGGGACAACGGCAAGGCCCTGCTCGCGGTCTCCGGCGAGATCCAGGAGTTCATCTCCTCCGAGGCGGGCAACGGCCAGCTCAAGGAGGAGCGGCAGGCGCTCGGCAAGGCGCTGGCCGAGATCCAGAACATCCTCGGCGTGCTGACCGGCTGGCTGGGCGAGGCGCAGGGCGGCGACACCCGCGCGCTCTACAAGGTCGGGCTGAGCAGCCGACGGTTCCTGCTGGCGATCGGCGACCTGGTGGTCGGCTGGCTGCTCCAGCGGCAGGCCGACGTGGCGCTGAAGGCGCTGGCCGGCGAGGTCTCCGCCAGCGACAAGGCGTTCTACACCGGCAAGGTGGCTGCCGCCCGCTTCTTCGCCCGTGAGGTGCTTCCCCGCATCGGCGCCGACCGGCGGATCATCGAGGGCGCCGACCTCGACATCATGGACCTCCCGGAGGAGGCCTTCTAGGTCCTGTGCTGGGTCGCACCACCCGGCACTTGCCACGGCCGGTGGGGCTTCCGCCCCGCCGGCCGTCGCCGTCTCCGCCCGACGGCGGCACGTATTGGCCGAGCCCGGTCGGGTATGCCGCTGGCGTGGCGGGTAACCGTCGCGTGACCTCGAAAGGGAACGCCCAGAGCCACCGCACGGGGGAGTGCAGCGCACATGGGTGTAGGAAGCGGCATTTTTCTCATCGCGATCGGCGCGATCCTGACCTTCGCGCTGAGAGCCAACGTCTGGTGGATCGACGTACGCGCGGTCGGCTGGGTGTTCATCCTGGCCGGGCTGGCCGTACTGCTGACCACTGTCTGGTTCTGGCAGGACCGGCGCAAGAGGGCTCGAACCCTCATCGTGGAGGAGAACCGGCTGTCTCATCCGACGGCGATGATGCCGCCACCGCCGGACCCGCCGCCACCAACCGCACCGCCGTCCTGATCCCCGCACAACACGTACCCCTGAGCCACCCGTCGGATCGGCGGGTGGCTCAGTCGCGTGCGGTGTGCCGAGCCGTGAGCGGCGCTCCCGCCCTGCTCAACTCCGACCAGCCGAGCGGGCAGCGGTGCACCGCAAGCTCGGCCGTGCGCAAACCCTCGTCGTCCACTCCCTCGGGGTCGAGGAGCGCGGAGAGCAGCGAGATGCCCGGATTGTGGGCAATGAGCAGCGCTGTGCGGGCCGCCGGATCCACAGTGCGGACCAGCGACAACAACTCCTCGGGGTGCGCGTCGTACGCACCCGGCTCATAACGGACGGTCGGGCGAGGACCGGTCGGGCCACCCTCCGGTGGTGAACCGGTCATCCCCATCGCCACCCCGTGCCAGGTCTGCCGGGTGCGTCGGGCCGTCGAGCAGATCACCACGTCGGGCAGCAGCCCCTGGTGCGCCAACCAGGCCCCAGCCGCAGCCGCGTCGGCGGTTCCACGTGCGCTCAGCGGCCGCTCCGCGTCGTCCGCCGCGTCGCTGCCCTGCTCGGCCTTCGCGTGCCGCAGCAACACCAGAGTCCGTGTGTCGGGGTCGGCGTCCGTCATGCCCCCAGCTTGCCCGATTGGCGATCTCTGCGCCTGGGTAAGTCGATGGATGCCGCACCCCTACCGACGGCCGCGGCGCGACGTACGCCAGGTTAGAGCCGAGGAGCGAGACATGGGCATTGGTGGCAGCATCTTCTTGATCGCATTAGGCGCGATCTTCGCGTTCGCAGTGGAGGCCGACCTGGGCTGGCTGGACCTGGCCGTGGTCGGCTGGGTACTGATGCTCGCCGGCGTCGCCGGCCTGCTCGCCACCCTCTACTTCTGGAACAGCCGCCGTCGCCCGGTGGTGGCGGCGCCGGTTCGCGAGGAGCGCGTGGTGGCCGACCGGGTCGTGCCGGTCCAGGACAACCAGGTCATGCAGGAGTACCGCGAGGTGCGTCGGCCGGGCCGACCGGTCTGATCCTCGCCCACACACTCCGGGGTCCCGCAGCGTCGCGGGGCCCCGGAGTGTGTCTGCGCCGGGACCGCCGGCCCCACTACCCTTGCGGTGCGGGCCCGGTCCCGAAGCCGGTCGGGTCAGGCGAACAGCGCGAAGTAGATCGCGATGTGGTGACAGAGCGCCGCCAGCAGTGTGCAGGCGTGGAAGAACTCGTGGTGGCCGAAGACGGTCGGCCACGGATTGGGTCGGCGCAACGCGTAGAAGACCGCGCCGATGCTGTAGATCGCGCCGCCGACGATCAGCAGCACCAGCGCGGCGACGCCGCCCCCGTGCAGGATCTCCGGCAGCATGGCCACCGCCACCCAGCCCAGCGCCAGGTAGAGCGGCGCGGACACCCAGCGCGGCGCGTGCGGCCAGACCACCTTGACCGCCACGCCGGCCAGCGCGCCGCCCCAGACCAGGGCCAGCATCACTGTGGCCGGCCGGGGCGCGAGCAGCATCGCGCAGAGCGGTGTGTACGTGCCGGCGATGAACACGAAGATCATCGAGTGGTCCATCCGGCGCATCACCTGGTAGCCGCGCTCTGACCACACACGACGGTGGTACAGCGCGCTCGTGCCGAAGAGCCCGCAGACCGTCAGGCTGTAGATGAGGCAGCTCACCAGGGGTGCCCACCCCGGCCGGGTGGCGGCGATCGAGCAGAGCACGATGCCGCAGACCACGGCGACGAAGAAGGCGTACGTGTGTAGCCAGCCGCGCATCCGGGGCTTACCGATGTCGACCGGCTTCAGGCGAAGCGGGGCGGAGGTGGTCACCCAATCAGGTTACGGCACCGTAGGTTACTTGTAAGTAGTGGCGTTGGTGACACCCGGCACCGTCAACGTGAACACCGGATCGGCACGACATCGGCGAGGATGAGCGAATGCGGATCCGACAGGTCGGGGCGCACGCCCTGCTACTCGACTGCAGCGCCCCCGCCGACACCCCCGAACACGTGGCCGACATCCCCGAGGCCGCGTTTGTCGAAGCGTGGCGGGCCGAGCTGTGGCGGCGTCGGGAGCGGGGCGACCTGATCGCCGTGGAGATCGTGCCGGCGGCCCGGACCGTGCTGCTCGACGGCCTGCCCGACCCGACCACCACGGCCGATCAGCTGACCCGATGGGCGTCCGCCGTCACCGCCGCGATCACCCGCCCCAACCAGGCCCACGCCCACGCCAAAGGCCACGCCGACGCCCAGGACCACAACGCCACAGCCGGAGACGCAGCCGACGGCGCGGCGGACGTGGTCGTACCGGTCACCTTCGACGGGCCGGACCTGCCGGCGGTGGCGGAACACTGGGGCGTGGACGTGTCGGCAGTGCGGCACCGGTTGACCAGCACCCGGTTCCGGGTCGCCTTCTGCGGCTTCGCCCCCGGATTCCCCTACCTGACCGGGCTGCCCGCCGAGCTGGCGCTGCCCCGGCTGGCCACGCCCCGTCCCCGGGTGCCGGCCGGCTCGGTCGCGTTGGCCGGCCCGTACGCCGGCATCTACCCGGGCGCTTCCCCGGGCGGCTGGCAGCTGGTCGGTCGGACGGACCTGGTGCTGTTCGACGTGGCCGCCGACCCGCCGGCCCGACTCGGTCCGGGCACCACGGTCCGGATGGTGGCGGCGTGACCCACCCGGCCACCATCGAGGTGCTCCGCGCCGGCGCGCTCACCACAGTGCAGGACCTGGGCCGGCCGGGTTGGGCGCACCTGGGCGTACCCCGGTCCGGTGCTCTCGACCCGGCCGCCTTGCGGTTGGCCAACCGACTGGTCGGCAATCCGGAGCACGCGGCCGGCCTGGAGATCACCCTGACCGGCTGCACCCTGCGGCTGACCCGGGCGGCGACGGTGGCGGTCACCGGCGCCGAGGTCCCCGTCCAGGCGGGTGCCCGACCCGGTGACACGGGACGCCCGCTCACCGTGCCGGCGGGGACGGTGCTGCGGATCGGTCCCGCCCGGCGGGGCGTACGGAGTTGGTTGGCGGTGGCGGGCGGCATCGACGTGTCACCGGTGCTCGGTAGCCGGGCCACCGACACCCTCTCCGGGCTCGGCCCGCCCCCGCTACGGGACGGTGACCTGCTGCCGCTCGGTGATCCGGTCGGCACCCCCGCACCGGTGGACCTGACCGTGTGCTCCACGCCGCCTGAGGAGCTGCACCTGACGCTGGGCGCCGGTCCTCGCGAGGACTGGTTCACGCCGACAGCGTTCGACCGGCTCTTCGGCAGCGCGTACACCATCAGCCCGGTGAGCAACCGGGTCGGCGCGCGGCTCGCCGGCGCGGCGCTGCCCCGCGCGGTGGCCGGCGAACTGCCCAGCGAGGGCATCGTGCTCGGCGCGGTGCAGGTACCGGCGGACGGACAACCCCTGATCTTCCTCGCGGACCATCCGACCACCGGTGGATACCCCGTCATCGGGGTGGTCACCGACGTGACCCCGCTCGCGCAGGCCCGGCCAGGTACTACCGTCAGATTCCATGGACCTCAACGCTGACCTGGGCGAGGGATTCGGCATCTGGCGACTCGGCGACGACGAGGCGCTGCTGAGCCTCGTCACCTCCGCCAACGTCGCCTGCGGCTTCCACGGCGGCGACCCGTCCACCATGCGGCGGGTCTGCGAGGGTGCCGCGCGCCGCGGGGTCGCGGTGGGCGCGCAGGTCGGCTACCGGGACCTGGCCGGCTTCGGCCGGCGGCACATCGCGTACGACTTCGCCGAGCTACGCGACGAGGTGACCTACCAGTTGGGGGCGCTGGACGCGTTCTGCCGGTTGTTCCGCACCCGGGTCCGCTACCTCAAGCCGCACGGCGCGCTCTACCACGCGGCCAGCACCGACGAGTCCCAGGCGGCGGCGGTGGTCGCCGCCGTCAGCGGTTACGACCCCGAGCTGCCCGTACTCTGCCTTCCCGGCTCGACGCTCGCCCAACTCGCCGTGGGCGCGGGCCTGCCGGTGGTTGCCGAGGCGTTCGCCGACCGCGCCTACCTGCCCAACGGGGCGCTGGTGCCGCGCGGCACCCCCGGCGCGGTGATCACCGACCCCGAGCAGGTAGCCGAACGGGCGGCGCGGATGGCCACCGAACGCAGCGTGGTGGCGGTCGACGGCACAGTCATCCCGTGCTCGGTCGACTCGATCTGCGTGCACGGCGACACCCCCGGCGCGGTGTCCGCCGCCGAACTCGTCCGCGCCACCCTGATCGACGCCGACATCACACTGGCCCCGTTCGCGTGATCGGAGGGGCCGGCGGGCCCCTCCGATCGCGTCAGGCGTCCAGGCCGCGAAGCACCAGCGGCAGCCGGGTCACGGCACCGTCGACCACCCGGACCGGTACGCCCCAGTCCTGCCGGGTCAGGTGGCACGCCGCGTGCTCGACGTCCGCGTCACAGGTCGCCGCCTGCGCGGTCACCTGAAGCACCCCTGCGGTGACCTCGCCGTTGAGCACCAGCCGGCGGGACAGTTCGGTGCCCGTGCCGGCACCGTCCACCAGCAGCTCCGGCGGGGACGCGGAGACCACCAGCCGGGTCGACGGCCCGTACGTCTCGTCCAGCTTCTGCCCCGGCGCCGGGGTGAAGACGATGTCCAGGGTGACCTCGCCGGCCGCGACGTCGGTCGGCTTGCGCTCGGTGCGGTGCCGAGGCCCGTCCACGGTGCTGGCACCCGCCGCCGACAGGGCGCCGGGGGCGAGCCGGGTCAACCGGTGCGCGGCGGACTCCACCACCAGCACCTCACCGGACGGGGTGAGCACCAGGTCGCTCGGCTCCGCCAACCCGTCCGCGACGGTGGAGACCTGGTTGCTGGCCGGGTCGAAGCGGCGCACCGCACCGTTGTACGTGTCCGCGATCAGCACCGAGCCGTCCGGCAGGGCGCACACGCCCAGCGGGTGCTGCAGCAGCGCAGTCTCCGCCGGACCGTCCACGTGCCCGAAGTCGAACAGACCCTGCCCGACGGCGGTGCCCAGCACACCGTTCTCGACGTACCGGACGGCGCTGGACTCGCTGTCGGCCACCCAGAGTCGGGTGCCGTCGGCGGAGGTGGAGAGCCCCGACGGCTGGGCCATCCACGCCTCGGCCAGCGGGCCGTCGCGCAACGCCTCCACAGTGGTGCCGGCGTACATGCCGGCGGTCCGCTTGATCGGGTCGAACCACCAGAGCTGGTGGATGCCGGCCATCGCGATGATCAGCTTGTCGTCGTACCAGGCCAGGTCCCACGGGGAGGAGAGGTCGACGGCGAACGCGTCGTGGGCGTGGTCGTCGACCTCGGCGCGCCACTGCCTCCCACTGCCGGCCACTGTGACCACCTCGCCGGACTCCAGCCGTACGCCGCGCAGCAGGTGGTTGACCGTGTCGGCCACCACCAGGTCGTAGCCGGCCACCTCGGCGACGTGCGTGGGCAGCAGACACACCCCCTGCGGCTCGGAGAACGTCGCCGCGGCGGCCGGCCCGTCCGCCCGGCCGCGCTCGCCCGAGCCGATCCGACGCACCGGCGTCTCGCCGTCCGGGTCGATCTCGACCAGGGAGTGCCGGGCCGAGTCCGAGACCAGCAGGTTGCCGTTGGGCAGCAGCACCGCCTTACCCGGGAAGCGCAGCGCGGTCTCCGGTGCCGGCGGCGGGACGTACGGGCCGGTCCCCCGGTGCAGGGTGCCCTTGGCCTCGTGGGTGGCGATCAACTCGTCGATCAGTCGGGCCAGCCCCTCGGCATGCCCCTCGCCGGCCATGGTGGCCACCACGTAACCCTCGGGGTCGATCACCGACAGGGTCGGCCAGGCCCGGGCCGCGTACTGCTGCCACATGTCCAGCTCAGGGTCGTCGAGTACGGGGTGGTGCACCCCGTACCGCTCCACGGCGGCGGCGAGCGCGTCGGCGTCCTTCTCGTGCTCGAACTTCGGCGAGTGCACGCCGATCACGACGAGCACGTCGCCGTACTTCTCCTCCAGCGGGCGCAGCTCGTCGAGGACGTGCAGGCAGTTGATGCAGCAGAACGTCCAAAAATCCGCGATTACGATCTTGCCGCGCAGGTCCTGCAAGGTCAGATTCCGGCCGCCGGTGTTGAGCCACTGCCGGCCCCGCAGCTCAGGGGCACGTACACGCGCTGTAGTTCCCATGCCTGCCAGCCTGCCACGCCCTTGGGCCCAGCCGCCGTGACCCGTATGACAAGCGTCCTGGCCTGCGCTCCGTACCCGTCCCGGCGGCCCGGCTGCGATGACCTGCGCGATCTTGCACTTTCTGTCCCGACCTAGGGTGCATTTGGTGCAAAAGAACGACCGAAGCTGCAAGATCGACGGGCCGAGCTGCGAGTAGCTTGCTCAGTGGCCTAGCTTCCCAATCTCGCCGACCTCGGTCTCAAGAGTGGGACAGACCCAGACTGCTCGCCCGGCGCGTACCACCGCTGCCAGGGGGTGGCTATCGGGATGCTGGGGACAGGGCGGCCAGTTGGTGGGGCAGCCCAGTGACCACAGTGCCTCCACCGCCCACTCCTGAACCTGGTCGGCGAGCGCGACCACCTGTGTCACGGTGGGTAGGCCGAGATCGATCGAGATCCCCTGGCCGGATCCGTCTGGGGCGTAGAGGAAGGCACTGGCGGTCTGTGGGTCCTCTCGCCACGGCTCGTCGCGAAGATCGGGCTGCACCCCGCCAGGCTTCCCAAGATTGGACAAGATCGGCTCCGGCGCCGCCGCCAGCTCGCGTTGCACGACCGAATTGTGCCTGAAGCAAGAGGCTCCGGGTACGACGACGGCGGGGTCATGGTTACCCGTGACCCCGCCGTCGGTGCAGCTACTTCGTGGCCGGCTTCAGGCAGAGCACCCGGTTGGTGCCCTCACCCGGCAGCACCACGTGGGGCTGTGTCGTGTCGGTGCACTTCTCCTTGGCGTCCACCTTCGAGACGATCGTGAACGCGCCCGCCTCGCCGCAGTCCGCCGCCGAGGCGCCGCCCTGCCCGGACTGCTTGACGCAGGTGCCGACTGCCGGGTCGAAGGACGGCGTGTCGTTCCCGCCGACCTTGCCGAGCAGCAGCAGCAGGCCGAGCGGCACCGCCAGGATGAGCATCGCGGCGATCAGCACCGCGGCCAGCACCCGGCCGTTGCGCACCTTCGGCGTCGGTGGCTCCACCTTCGGCTCGTCGGCGTCCGGCTTGAACGAGTCGAACCGGCCCTGGTCCGCCTGGCCGGCCTCCTGGCCCCAGGACGGCGCGGGCTGCGGCGGTGGCGGGAACGACGGGAAGCCGCCGCCCGGCGCCGGTTCGGTCGCCGGCCCACCGAAGCCCGGCGCGCCGGTGCCCGGGCCACCGAAGTTCGGCGCACCGAAGGTCGCCGCCCCGTTCACAGTGGCAGCACCGGCGGCAGGCGACCCGGGGCCGCCGAACTGGTCCGCCGGCGGCTCGGCACCGGAGTGCGGGCGGGTGCCGTTCACCGGCCTGTTGTTGCCCGGGGCGTCGACGAAGGACGGCACACCCGGCGGGAACGCCGGCGGCGCAGCCGGCGCCTCGTTGAACGCGTTCGGTGCGGGCTGCCGGTCGTCGAAGCGCGGATCGGCCGGGGACTCGCCGCCCCAGCCAGGCCCAGCCTGCCGCTGCGCGTCGTGCTGCCAATCGGGTGGGGACTGCTGCCGCTGCGCGTCGTTCTGCCAGTCGGGAGCGATCTGTCGCTGCCCCTCGTGCTGCCAGTCGGGCGTGGCCTGCCGTGGCGCGTCGTTCTGCCACTCCGGAGCACCCTGGCGGTCCGCGCCCGAGTCGCCCTGGAACGCCTCCGGCTCCGGCTCGGCCTCCGGCTCCGGTCGCGCCGGACGGCCGTACACCCGGGGTTGCGGGTTGGCCGTGCCGGTCGGTCGGATGGCCTGGTCGGTCGGCGGCATCACCCGGCTGGCCAGCGGCACCGAAGCGCTCGCCGTGGCCCTGGCCGCTGCGCCGGCTGCCGACTCGGCGTCCGACACCGGTACGACCGCGCGGCCCGCTCCGGACTCCGGAGAGGTACGCGGGGCGGGCACCACCGCGCCGCTCGCGGAGACGTCCTCGGGGCGGCCACCGTACTGCGCGGCGGCGTCCGGGGTTTCCCGCTCGGCGTAGGCGGGCTGCTCGGGGATCGGAGCGAACTGTGCCTGGGGCGCGTAATCGGCCGGCGGGGCGGCAGCCAGGCTGGCACCCGGGACGCGCTGCTCCTGCGGGGGCAGCGGCACCGCGTTCGCCGGCGAGATGCCCGGCGCGGGCCCGGGCTGGTAGGCCGGTGCCTCGTCGCCCCGGTCCGCCTCCCAGCCTCCACGGGACTGGGCGGAAGCCTCGGCCTCCGCGCGACCCCACACCTCACCGGGGGCCCACGGCTCGACCTCCGACACGCCGCCGGAGTTGCCCTGGGCGGCGTTGTCCGGGCCGGCGGCCCAGTTGGGCGCGCCGCCGCTGGTGGGCACGCTGGCGCTGGTGGGCACGCTGGCGCTGGCCCGGGCGGGGAGGTTGCTCGGCTCCGCCTGGGTCCACCCTGCCTGCTCCGGCCGCTCGGTCGGCTGCTCCGGTTGGGAGAGCACCCAGTCGGGCTGCTGCGGACGGCCCTCGGCCTCGCCCCAGGCGGCCGGCTGCGCGGGCTGGTCCTGCCGCGCTTCGTTGCCGTCGTTCCACACTGCGGGCTGCGCCTGCGCCTGCTGCTGCTGCGCGGCCCACCCGCCGGAGTTGGCCGGATCGTCCTGCGCGGGCCAGTTCGTCGGCGGGGCCGGGACCTGGGCGGCGCCACGGGCCGGGCTCGGCTGGGCAGCCTGACCCCAGCCGGGGGCGGGCTGCTCGGTCGCTTCGGCGGGCTGGCTCCAGGTCGGTGGCGACTGCTCCGCCGGCGTCCACACCGGCTGGTCGTCGCGGGCGGCGCCGGCGGCGGGCCAGCCACCGTTGCCGGTGGCCTGGTCCTGCTGGGCCCCGCCGGACCAGCCGGCGGCCTGCGGCGCGTCGGATTGCGGAGATTCGGTCGCCCGCCAGTCAGCCGCTGGCGGGTTGGCCTGCGCCGCGCCGCCCCAGCCGCTGGCCGGGTCCTCCTGGGCGGGCCAGGCGGCGGTGGCCGGGGGAACCTGCGCGGCGCCCCGTGCGGCTGGCTGGGCCTGCGCCCAGTCCGGCTGCTCGGCGGGGGCGTTCGGGGTCCAGGTCGGTGCGGGTGCGCTCTGCTCGGCGGGCGTCCACCCCTGCTGCTGCGCGGCCCAGGGGTCGGGCTGTGCCGGAGCCGGCGCGCCGTCGTTGCCGGACCACGCGCCGGGCTGCTGCTGCGGCGGCTCGCTCGCGCCACCACCGGCGGCCCAGGCGGGCTGCGCCGGGTCGTTGGGCTGGGCAGCCGCGGTGGCACCCCAGGCGGGGGCCGGCGGCTGCTCGGACTGGGCCGCCCATGCCGGCGCCGACGGGTTGGGCCGCGTCGGGGGCGGGGGTGCCCAGCCCAGGTCGGGGCCAGCGGCGTTCTGGCCGTTGTCCGGCTGCGCCGGGCGGTCGCCGTACGGCGCCGGTCCGCCGGCGCCCGGTGACACCTCGTCCGGCTCCTGGCCGGGTCGGTGCGGGCCCTCGGACGTCATGGGTGCGCCTCCTCCATCACATGTCGGCTCGCCGGTGCCGATCGGTCTCCTCGGCGTGGCTGCCGGCGTCACCGGCGTACCGCTGTGCCGGCTCCCCGCACGGTATCGGGTGTTGGCACGGCACGTCCAAGGAGCACTGGTCGTCACTCACCGTGGCCGGTTGATGTCGAGCAGTTTTGTCGGCTCGGCCTCTGCCGGGTCGGCGGGCGGCGACCGAAGCCCACCGTACCGGGCGCTGCGGCAGGGCGGAATCCCGGTGGTGGTGGTTGGGAAACGCCGATGGCCCACCCGGTGGGCCGGGTGGGCCATCGATCTGGAGGAGGTGAGGAATGTCGTGGAGCGTCAGCTCATGTGACGCTGGGCGATGACGAGGATTTCCTCGCGGACCGCCGGCGAGTTCGCGGAGCGCAGCGCGTGCTCGATGGCACGGGCGCGGCGGGTCGCGTCGCGGTGGTTGCGGATTCGCTCGATCATGCTCATTGGTGGGTCCCCCTAGCTATTCGGTTGTCAGCCCCTGATACGTCTATTCAACAGCAGAAGCCGGCGAAATTCCATCGATTATTAGGTGAGCTGAGACACCTGCCTAACAATCAAAGGTCAACAAGCCATCTGGCCGACGGTTCCGTTGCCCAACGGACACGGCCGGTGTGCCGGGCGTTAACCCGTGGCACACCGGCCGTGGCTGGCGTTCGAGACGATCAGGTCCAGGCGAGCAGCGCCGCCTCCGGATCCGTGAGGAAGTCGCCGACGTCCCGCAGGAACTTCGAGCCCAGCTCACCATCGATGATCCGGTGGTCGAAGCTCAGCCCCAGCGTGGTGACCTGGCGAACCTTGACCTTGCCCTTGTGCACCCAGGGCATCTCCCGCACCGCGCCGAAGGCCAGGATCGCGGACTCGCCCGGCGGCAGGATCGGCGTGCCGGTGTCCACCCCGAACACGCCGACGTTGGTGATGGTCAGGGTGCCGCCGGACATGGCCGCCGGCGAGGTGCGGCCGGACTTCGCCGTCTGCACCAGGTCGGTCAGCGCGTCCGCCAACTCCCGCAGCGAGAGTCGGCCGGCGTCCTTGACGTTCGGCACGATCAGACCGCGCTCGGTGGCCGCCGCGATGCCGAGGTTGACGTACTCCTTGACCACGATCTCGTCGCCCGCCCAGGTCGAATTGACCATCGGGTGCCGTTGCACCGCCAGCAGCACCGCCTTCGCCACCAGCAGCAGCGGCGAGACCCGTACGTCGCGCCACTCCCGCCGGCCGCGCAGCCGGTCCAGGGCCTTCATCGCCCGGGTCACGTCGACGGTCAGGAACTCCGTCACGTGCGGGGCGGTGAACGCCGAGCGGGACATGTTCTCGGCGGTCAGCTTGCGGACGCCCTTGACCGGGATGCGCTGCTCCCGGTCCGCGCCGAAGCTGGGCGCTGTCGTCGCCGCGATCGGCTCGGCAACCACAACGCTCGCACCACTCGCCGCCTGCTGCACGTCCTCCCGGGTGATCGAGCCGAGCGGCCCCGACCCGGTCAACGTGCCGAGGTCTACCCCGAGATCCTTGGCGAGCTTGCGCACCGGCGGCTTGGCCAGCACCCCGCCGGTCGCCGTCGCGGCCCGCCCGTTCTGGGCCGGCGCGACCACCGGTGGCGGAGTCGGCGCCGCCGGTGCGGGAGCCGCCACGGCCTGCGCCGGGACCGCGCCCTTGCGGGGGCGGCGCTTCGCGGCGGTGGTACGCGGGCCGTAGCCGACCAGCACCGCCGTCCGCCCGCCCGGGGCCGCCCCACCGATCAGGCCGGGCTCGACCATGCCCTCGGCCGGTGCCACCTGCACCGCCGCCAGCGAGGCCGCAGACGGGGTGGGCAGGTCACCGCTGGGCGTGGCAGTGGTCGACGGCGCGTCCAGCGGCCCGGCGCCCGGGTCGGTGTCGATAGCGATGATCGGCGTACCGACCTCGACAGTGGTGCCCTCCGGGTGGTGGATCGCCTGGACCTGGCCGGCCCACTTCGCCGGGATCTCCACGGCCGCCTTCGCCGTCTCCACCTCGACGATCGGCTGGTTCAACTCGATGGTGTCGCCGACCTTGACCAGCCAGGCCAGGATCTCGCCCTCGGTCAGCCCCTCGCCCAGGTCGGGCAGGTTGAACGTCTTGATCCGGGACATGTCGCTCACCAGCCGAAGGTGCGGTCGACAGCGTCGAGCACCCGGTCGAGGTCGGGCAGGAACTCCTCCTCCACCCGGGCGGCCGGGTAGGGGATGTCGAAGCCGGTCACCCGCAGCACCGGCGACTCCAGGGAGTAGAAGCACTCCTCGGTGATCCGGGCGGCCAACTCGGCGCCGAGGCCGATGTTGGACGGTGCCTCGTGCACCACGACCACACGGCCGGTGCGCTTCACCGACTCGTACGCCGCCGTCAGGTCCAGCGGCGAGAGCGAGCGCAGGTCGATGACCTCCAACTCCCGGCCGTCCTCGGCGGCGGCGGTCGCCGCCTCCAGGCAGGTCCGCACCATCGGGCCGTAGGCCAACACGGTGACGTCGGTGCCGGGCCGCACGACCCGGGCCGAGTGCAGGGGGTACGCGTCGGACAGCGGCGCGTCCAGGTCGACCTGGCCCTTCTCCCAGTAGCGCCGCTTGGGCTCCAGGAAGACGATCGGGTCGTCCGAGGCGATGGCCTGCTGGATCATCACGTACGCGTCCTGCGGGTTGGCGCAGGTCACCACCTTCAGGCCGGCGGTGTGCGCGAAGTACGCCTCCGGCGACTCGGAGTGGTGCTCGACCGCGCCGATGCCGCCGCCGAACGGGATCCGGATCACCATGGGGATGCTGAGCCGGCCGCCCGAGCGGTAGTGCATCTTCGCCACCTGCGACACGATCTGGTCGTACGCGGGGTAGACGAAGCCGTCGAACTGGATCTCGCAGACCGGCCGGTAGCCGCGGATGGCCAGACCGACAGCGGTGCCGATGATGCCGGACTCGGCCAACGGGGTGTCGATCACCCGCTGGTCGCCGAAGTCCTTCTGGAGACCGTCGGTGATCCGGAAGACGCCGCCGAGCTTGCCGACGTCCTCGCCCATGATGATGACCTTGGGGTCGTTCTCCAGGGCGCGGCGCAGACCGGTGTTGAGGGCCTTTCCGATGGTGAGCGTCTCCGTGGCCATCAGTGGGCGCTCCCCTCGAACGACTCCATGTAGCGGCTGAACTTCGCGCGCTGCTCGTCGAGCAGCGGAGACCCGTTGGGGTAGACGTGGTCGAACATCGTCACCGGCTCCGGGTCCGGCATCTCCAGGACCCGCTCGCGCAGGTGCACCGACTCGCGGCGGGCCTGCTCGTCGACCTCGGCGAAGAAGCCCGCGTCGGCGATCTGCTGCTTCTCCAGGAATGCCTTGACCCGGGCGATCGGGTCCTTGGCCTGCCACGCCTCGACCTCGCTGGCGATGCGGTAGCGGGTCGGGTCGTCGGAGGTGGTGTGTGCGCCCATCCGGTAGGTGTACGCCTCGATCAGGCTCGGGCCCTGCCCGAGGCGGGCGTTGTCCAGCGCGGTGCGGGTGACCGCGTACGTGGCGAGCACGTCGTTGCCGTCCACCCGTACGCCGGGGAAGCCGAAGCCGGCGGCCCGCTGGTAGAGCGGGACACGGGTCTGCCGCTCCAGCGGCTCGGAGATCGCGTACTGGTTGTTCTGGCAGAAGAAGACCAGCGGCGCGTTGAACACGCTGGCCCAGACGAACGCCTCGTTCACGTCGCCCTGGCTGGTGGCGCCGTCGCCGAAGTAGGCGATCGCCGCCTCGCCGTCGTCGGTGCCGGTCTTGCCGTCGATGGTGATCCCCATCGCGTAGCCGGTCGCGTGCAGGGTCTGCGCCCCGATGACGATCGTGTACATGTTGAACTTGAACTCGTTCGGGTCCCAGCCGCCCTGGTCGACGCCGCGGAACAGGCCGAGCGGCATGATCGGGTCGATGCCCCGGCAGTAGAGGACGCCGTGCTCCCGGTAGGTCGGGAAGGCCATGTCCTGGGTACGCAGCGCCCGCCCGGAGCCGACCTGGGCGGCTTCCTGGCCGAGCAGGCTGGCCCACAGGCCCAGCTCGCCCTGGCGCTGGAGAGCGGTCGCCTCGGCGTCCAGCTTCCGGACCAGCACCAGGTCGCGGTAGAGACCGCGGTATTCCTCGTCGGTGAAGTCGACGCGGTACTCGGTGCCGTCCGGCCCGGTGGCGCTGTCGATCCGCTCGCCTTCGGGGGTGAGGAGCTGCACCAGCGCGGGGTCGCCGGCCGCGCCCTTTTTGGAGCGGGGTGCGGCCCGCCTGCTGCGGGTGGTGCCCCCGGGGTCGCCCTTTGCCATCGGTCTCTCCCTGTCGTGTCTGCGTCGGCACCGGGGGGTCACCCGGCCGCGCAACTCGTGCGCCTGCCCGGCTGCTGCCGGACCGGTTCCTGGCGGCCGCGCCTAGCCCCGGTGGGGGTTGCCGCACGGCGTGATCCGGGTTCTGGCCGAACCCGGATCGGGAGCGCCGGCGCTCAACCGCGCCTGCCGCGAGGGTGCGCGGAGGTCACGGCTGCGTTGCCGTCGTGCTCCATATTCGCAGAGCAGGTGAGCGCGCCCACAGTACGCCTGCCTCCGCAATCCGACCGCCCCTGCTTTGACGCCGTTTGTCGCCATCATGCCGGCCCGCGTCTCCCATGCGTTGCGGCACGATTCGTCACCGTTCGGGCAGCACTGCGTGTCGACACGCGGTGGAGGTTGGCTGACCCACCGTGACTGCGCGAGGCTGATTCCCGCAGGATCGCGCCTATCGGGTTATTTGTCGGGTTTCTTGCCCCGGTGGCGCCCATTCATGTCCTCCGACGGCCGACGACTAGGGGTGTGCGGTGTACGAGCCAGGTGACGGTCCCGGCACACCAGCGCTTGGTAGGCACCGGTCAACCGGCGGCTACCGCCGGATGGTCGGTGTCCACCGGGCCCCCGGCGCCGGTGGCCCCTCCCGCGGTTACCTGCTCACCGTCGCGTTGCTGGCCGGCACGGCGTCGATGCCCATCCTCGCCGCGATCAGCGCGGGCTCGGCCACCCCGGGCAGCACCGCACTACCGGACAGCAGCACCCCGTTCATGCCGACCCCGTCCGTCGGGCCGGTGGTGATCCCAATGCCGATGACCAGCCAACCACCGCTTTCCCCGCTCGGTACACCCAGCGTCGGCCCGACCAGCGGCTGGCTGCCGGCCGCCCCGTCGCGTCCACGGGAAGGGCCCGCCGCTGCCGATCCCGGGCCCGCCCGGTGGACGACCGCCCCGCCGGTGGCACCGAGACCCCCGCGGAGCACCTCGCCGCCGGTGCCCCCGCCCGTCGCTCCGCCACCGCCGACCGACCCCGACCCGACCGATCCGCCGGATCCGGACCCGACCGATCCGCCGGATCCGGACCCGACCGATCCGCCGGATCCGGACCCGACCGATCCGCCGGACCCGGACCCGACCGACTCGCCGGGTCCGGACCCGACCGGCTCGGCCGACCCCGATCCGACTCCGACCCTGACGGTGGACCCGACGCCCACCCTGGAGCCGACACCCACACCGACCGACGACGCGACAGCGACCGCCGTGCCGACCAGCACCCGGTCCGTGCCGGCTCCCACACCCACGCCGCCCGCGGTACCGACCCGCCGACCCAGCCCGGCGATCCCGTCGCCGTCGGCCGTCGCCTCGACGCCCAGCGTCAGCCCGGCGCCACTGGCCGGACCGACGTACCCCGCGGTGTCGCCGACGGTACGGTGACGATCAGGCGCGGCCTGTCCGGCGACGGCGGCGCTCGGCGGTAGGCGCGTACCGGAGGGGGTGGCGTGGGCGGCGGTGCGGAACCCCGCCCGGTCACCACCCGGCCCGGCCCGGGGTTGCGGATCGCCCGGCTGGTCACCGAGGTGACCGCCCCGGCGGTGCTCGTGTCACTGCTGATCATCACGGTGAGCTGGCACAGCGCCAGCCGTCCCGGTCAGGGCCTCGTCTGGGGTCTGCTCGCCACTCTGTTCGTCACCGGCATCCCGTTCGCCTACATCGTCGGCGGCGTACGCCGTGGCCGGCTCACCGACCACCACGTCGGCCGCCGGGAGCAGCGCCGGGCGCCGCTGCTGGTCGGCCTCGGTTCGGTAGCGGCGGGGCTCGCCCTGCTCGCCGTGCTCGGCGCACCCCGCCCGGTGCTGGCACTGGCGGTGGCCGGCCTCGTCGGCCTCGTCGTGGCCGTGTCGGTCAGCCACTGGTGGAAGATGTCGATCCACTCGGCGGTGGCCGCCGGCACGCTGGTCATCCTGATGCTGACCTTCGGGACCCTGCTGGTCGCCGCCGCACCGCTGCTGGCGGTGGTCGGCTGGTCCCGGGTACGGCTGAAAGACCACACGCTGGCGCAGGTGCTGACCGGAGGTGCGCTCGGCGCCCTGATCGCCGCGGCGATCTTCGGACCGCTGCGCTAGCCCGATCCAGGGCGGGCGGCGTGCCGCTCAGCCCTGGCGGGCGACGCCGGCCGGGCCGAGGGCGGGCGGCGCGTGGCCGCCCACCCTGGGACGCCGTCAGGCGCCGTCGTCGGCGAGGCGGTGGCGGTTCGCCTCGATCCACGCGTCCAGCGCGGCCGGGTCGTCCGGGTCCACCCCGTCGGCCATCAGCTGCGCCACCGCAGCGGTGGCAGCGCTGCGCCGCTCACCGGTCGAGTAGAGGCGGGCGAACTCCGGCACCATCTCCTCGATCGCCTCGTCGGTGCGCGTCGCCGCCGCCTCGGGCAGCCCGCGCTGGCGCGACGCGTACCGCGCCCAGGCCCGCAGCACCCGGGGAAGCATCGCCGCGTCGTCCATGTCCAGCACGGCCCGGCGGTGCACCCAGTCGAGCAGGAAGAGCCCGGACACCGCCGGACTCCAGCGCATCGGATCGGCGTCCGGGAAGCTCGCCGAGTGGTCCAGCAGCAGGCTCAGGCAGAAGTGCAGGGAGGCCAACTCCGGGCCGTCGACGGCGTCCAGCCCGAAGCGGGCCGCCTCCGGCGCGGCGAGGAACCGCCGGACCAGGTCGGTGCGTTCGGCCGCGGAGAGCGGCTCGACCTCCGCCGGACCGGTCGGAACGGCCGCGATGGGCAGCGTCGCCAGCCGGGCCCCGACCAACGCTCGGTCGGTGGCGAGTGACCCCTCGCCGGGCAACTCGCCCAGGTCGTCGGTGACCGCAAGATGGCGAGCCACCTCGCCCCGGAACCGGGCTGGATCTTCGGCCCGGAACCAGGTCAACTCGTCGTCGGCGCACATCTGCCGGACCTGGTCCAGGATCCGTTCGGCCGGCCCGCCCACGAAGATGTCCTTGGTGATCCCGATGTTGTGGTCCACCAGGGCCACCAGCGCGTGCTCCGAGCCGCCGGACTCGTCGTCGTAGGCGAAGGTCGCGAGGTAGGAGGTCTGGTCGCCGTACACGTCGCCGTACGCCCAGGTGCCGGTTAGGTGCACCCGGCCGAGCTGGGCCGTCCAGGTGGGCGCCTGGCTGCCCGGGCGCACCCGATCGGCACCCTCGGCGGTCGGGACAAGCGTGGCGAAGACCTGCCGGATGGTGGTCGCCGCCGCGATCCTGCGGCGTGCGGTGGCGGCGAGAAAGCCGGTGACGAACTCCCGTACGGCGGCGTCGCGGTCGGTCTCCGCGATCGCGTAGACACTGCCCAGCAGGGCGCTGCCGAGCATCTCGGCGTCGAGGGCGGACTCCAGCTTGGTCACGTCGCGTGCGGCGTGCAGCACCGCGTCGTAGGGGGTCTGAGGCGTGGCCATGCTCCGACCCTACGCCGCCGGAGGCGTACGCAGAGCGGTAGCGAGCCGTGCGGAGCGTCAGCGGCGTGCGGCGTCCCGCAGCGCGTCGCGTGCCTCCTCGTACGAGCCGAGCACGATCCGTACCGGTGTCAGCACGTACTCGTCGCCCACCTGGGCGACCCGCGCCGTCAGCCGCTGGTCGGCGCGGGCCCGGGCGCGCCGGGCGGCCCAGCGCACCACCGGCCGGGTCAGCGCCGCCACGAGCAGCCCGGCCAGCAGGCCGCCGAGCAGCAGCACTGTCGGCAGCGGCACCTGGCCGACCATCGGGTTGTCCAGCGCGGGCAGGCCGAGCGCCCGCAGCGCGTAGCCGAGCACCAGCCAGCCCAGCCCGACCACGGCGGCGAGGGTGACCAACCACTGCACACCGCCGACGATTCGCCACCACAGCGGGCGACGGTCGAGGCCGAGGTCGGTGCCGGCGATCGTGCGATCCAGGGCGTCCGGCAGGTCGCCGAGGCGGGACCGGGCGGCGGAGGTCACCGCGCCGGGCCAGGCGGCGGGCAGGTCGGCGGCGGCCCGGTCGGCCACCGCGCGGATGGCGAGGCCGAGCGCCGAGCGTTGGGCGGCCGTCGGGTCCGGTACCGAGGTGGCCGCGACCAGGCTCTCCGCCGGGTCGGCCTGGTCGCCGGTCGGGCCGGGCAGGTGCAGCCGACGCAGCGGGTCGGGTCGCAACCGCCGCCAGCCCCGGACCACGGGCCAGCCGGTGGCCGCGCCGGCCCGGTGCCGGTACGCCCGTTCCACGGCCTCGGTCACCGCTGGCACCCCGGCCGCCCCGGCCAACGCCCGGTTCAGCCCGTTGACGGCGGTGTCGTCCGGCCCGCCCGCAGGCCGGGCCGAACCGACCAGCTCGTCCAGGCCGGCGACGACCGTGTCGACGTCACCCGCGAGCCGGCGCAACGCGGCCTGCCGCTCGGCGACGGTGCGCTCCAGCGCACTGCGCAGCCCGACCATCCCGGCCGGATCGATGGCGGTGGTGGCCAGCAGGGGCACCCCGGTCAACCCGTCCGTGTCGAGCAGCCGACGCAGGTCGTCCAGGACCCGGGGTACCTCGACCGGGGGCAGCCGGTCGGCCTGGTTGAGCACGACCAGCGTGACCTCGCGGTGCCTGTGGAACTCGCGCAGGTAGCTGTCGTGGATGACCCGGTCGGCGTACTTCTGTGGGTCGACCACCCAGACCACCTGGTCGACAAGGCCCAGGAGTCGGTCCACCTCGAGCCGGTGCGATCGCTGCACCGAGTCGAAGTCGGGCAGGTCGAGCAGGATCAGCCCGTGCAGGGCCGTCTCGTCGTCCGCGTCCAGGGCGCTCTCCCGGACGAAGCGGTGTCGGGGCAGTACGCCGATCCAGTCGAGCAGATGGTTGGCGCCCTCCAGCGGCCCCCACACGCAGGCGTGGGTGACGCCGGTGGTCGGCCGACGGACCCCGACCGGCGAGAGTTCCAGTTGGGCCAACGCGTTGAACAGGCTGGACTTGCCGCTGCCCGTGGCACCGGCCAGGGCGACCACTGTGTGGTCCCGGGACAGCGCGAGCCGGGCGCCGGCCCGTTCGACCACTGTGTGCGCGGGCACCAGGTCGGCGTCCGGCAGCAGACCGTCCACGGCGGTCAGGAACCGGCGTACCGCGTCCAGGCGGGCGATCAGCGCGTCGGCGTCGACCCGCTGATCCCCGCGGAACACCTCGCGTACCCGGCCGGCGATGTTGCTCACCGGGAACCCTCCTCGTCGGCGGCGGACAGGCCGCTGCGGTGCCGGGCCAGCTCGACCCGGCCGGCGGCCCGGCGCAGCCCGTCGCCGGCGTCCTCGGCGGGGCGGGCGTCGGCGGTGCGGCTCAAGAAGCGGTCCGCCTCCGCGTCGAGCAGCGTCCGCACCCGGTCCAGCAGGTCGGCGCGGGCCTTGGCGGCGAGGGTACGCACCGCCTGGTCGCCGAAGATCGCCTGGAGGACGGCCTGCGCGGCGACAGTGGTGCCGGCCCCGGTGGCAAGCTCCAGCCCGGTCGGGATGAACGCGGTGGAGGCGAAGACGGCGATCATCACGGCCAGCCCGGTGGCGTTCACCGCGTACGCGGCGGTGCGGGCCACGAACCGCTTGTCACCGCCCTCGACCCGGACCAGTTCCAGCACTCCGCGCTGCCAGTTCCGGACCATGCGCTCGGCGCGTTCGGGCAGGTCGTCGCTCGGGTGGGCGAGCGCCGGGTCGAGCAGCCCGGCGCCGGCCGGATGTGCCTTCCACCCGGTGTACGCGGACTCGGCGGCCTCCGAGGCCACCCCGCGCAGCAGCGTCACCAGTTGCGACTCGATGGCGTTGCGCAGCTCGACGGCGGGCGCCGGTCGACCGGTGACGGCGGCCACCACCCGGTCCCGGAGGCGTCCGATCCGTGCCTCCAGCGTGCGGAACAGCTCGCCGGTGCCGACGAACTCCTGCCAGCGGGCGAGCACCTCACCCCGGAGCAGCCGGCCGTCCTGGAGCCCCTGCTCGACGGTGCGCTCGGCACCCCGGTACGCGGCCCGGACCCGTTCGTCCAGCCCGTCGGCGGCGGCGAGCTGCTCGTCGGCGGCGTCGGCCAGATCCTCCACGGCGGGGTGGAGTGCGGCCAGCGCCCCGTCGAGGGTCTGGCGGACCACCGCCGCCCGCGCGTCCACGTCGGCGGCCAACCGGGCGAACCAGTCGGCCAGTGGGGCGGTGACTCCCTCGGGCAGCAGCCCCTGGCCGTCGACCCAGGTCTCGGGCAACACGAACAGCGGCGCCCGGCCGAGGCCCTGCTCGGCGAGCATCTCGGTCAGGTGCGCGGCGATCTCGTCGGTGGCCTCGGCGGGCACCCGGTCCAGCACCATGGCGATCACCGCGCCGCGCGCCCGGGCACTGCGCAGCAGCTCCCAGGGCACCGCGTCGGCGTACCGGGCGGCGGTGGTGACGAAGAGCCACAGATCGGCGGCGGCCAGCAGTTGGGTGGCGAGCGCCCGGTTGGCGTCGACTACCGAGTCGATGTCGGGCGCGTCGAGGAAGGCCAGCCCGGCGGGCAGGGCCGGGGCGGTGACCAGGTGCAGGGCGCGCGGATCGTCGCTCGGCTCGGTGGTGCGGGTCAGCCCGGGCAGGAGGTCACCCTGCCGAAACCAGGCCGCGTCGGACGGGTTGCAGACCAGCACCGGGGAGCGGGTGGTCGGCCGGAGCACGCCGGCGGCGCTGACCCGGGCCTTGACCAGGCTGTTGACCAGGGTCGACTTACCCGCGCCGGTGGAGCCGCCGACGACCACGAGCAGTGGGGCGTCCAACCGGGCGAGCCGGGGCAGCAGGTAGTCGTCGAGTTGGTCGGTGAGTGCGGTGGCGCTGTGCCGGGCAGAGTTGGCGGAGGGCAGCGCGAGGGGATACCGGGTCGCGCCGATCGCCTCCCGGAGACCCGACAGTGCGCCGGGGAGGCTGTCGTCCCCGGTGGTGGCGGGCGGCTCCTCCGCGGCGTCCGGCGGGTCGGTGCGGGCTGCGACGGCGGGCGCACCGGAACGGGTGGCGGGATCGCCGTGCGTCGTCACCGCTAAAGCGTGCCCGACCGATGCAAGGGAAGACAACCGGACGGTAATAACGGCTGGGTTGCGTCGGGTTGACTCAAGTCAACTTGACGATTGGCCAACGCGTGGCACTATTGAGTCAAGTTCACTCAACTTGTGGTGGGGCCCGCTGCGAGCGGTGCTCGCCAGCAGCCCACGGGCGATGCCCGTCACCTGCACAACCTTACGAAGCGAGGAAGCGAAGATGGCACGTGCGGTCGGTATCGACCTCGGCACGACGAACTCCTGCGTCAGCGTTCTCGAGGGCGGTGAGCCCACCGTCATCGCCAACGCTGAGGGGTCGCGGACGACTCCTTCGATCGTCGCGTTCGCCCGTAACGGCGAGGTGCTCGTCGGTGAGGTCGCCAAGCGCCAGGCGGTGACCAACCCGGACCGGACGATCCGGTCGGTCAAGCGCGAGGTCGGCACGAACTGGTCCGTCGACATCGACGGCAAGAAGTACACCCCGCAGGAGATCTCGGCCCGGACGCTGATGAAGCTCAAGCGGGACGCCGAGGCGTACCTGGGTGAGCAGATCACCGACGCGGTGATCACCGTTCCGGCCTACTTCAACGACAGCCAGCGCCAGGCCACCAAGGAGGCCGGTGAGATCGCCGGCTTCAACGTGCTGCGGATCGTCAACGAGCCGACCGCGGCCGCCCTGGCGTACGGGCTGGACAAGGGCTCCAAGGAGCAGACCGTCCTGGTCTTCGACCTCGGCGGCGGCACCTTCGACGTGTCGCTGCTGGAGTTGGCCGAGGGCGTCGTCGAGGTCAAGTCGACCAGCGGTGACAACCAGCTCGGTGGCGACGACTGGGACCAGCGGATCATCGACCACCTGGTCAAGACGTTCCGCGGCGAGCACGGCATCGACCTGGCTCAGGACAAGATGGCCCTCCAGCGGCTCCGCGAGGCAGCCGAGAAGGCCAAGATCGAGCTGTCCGCCGCCACCACCACCAACATCAACCTGCCGTACATCACCGCCGGCGCGGCCGGCCCGCTGCACCTCGACGTGACGCTCAGCCGCGCCGAGTTCCAGCGGATGACGCAGGACCTGCTGGACCGTTGCAAGGGCCCGTTCGAGCAGGCCGTGAAGGACGCCGGGATCAAGATCTCCGACGTCGAGCACGTCATCCTGGTCGGCGGTTCGACCCGGATGCCCGCCGTGACGGACCTGGTCAAGCAGCTCACCGGCCGCGACCCCAACAAGGGCGTCAACCCGGACGAGGTCGTCGCCGTCGGCGCCGCCCTCCAGGCCGGTGTGCTCAAGGGTGAGGTCAAGGACGTCCTGCTGCTCGACGTGACCCCGCTGAGCCTGGGCATCGAGACCAAGGGCGGCATCTTCACCAAGCTGATCGAGCGCAACACCACCATCCCGACCAAGCGTTCCGAGGTCTTCACCACGGCGGACGACAACCAGCCGTCGGTGCTGATCCAGGTGTTCCAGGGTGAGCGTGAGATCGCGGCGTACAACAAGAAGCTCGGCACCTTCGAGCTGACCGGCCTCCCGCCGGCGCCGCGCGGCGTGCCGCAGATCGAGGTCGCCTTCGACATCGACGCCAACGGCATCGTCAACGTGCACGCCAAGGACCTGGGCACCGGCAAGGAACAGAAGATGACGATCACCGGCGGCTCCTCGCTGCCGAAGGACGACATCGAGCGGATGCGCCGGGACGCCGAGGAGCACGCGGAGGAGGACAAGCGCCGCCGCGACGACGCCGAGACCCGCAACGTGGCCGAGGCGCTCCAGTGGCAGACCGAGAAGTTCCTCGCCGAGAGCGGCGACAAGCTGCCCGGTGAGAACCGCGAGCAGCTCAACGAGGCGCTCGGCGAGCTGCGTGGCGCCCTCGGCGGTCAGGACATCGAGAAGATCAAGTCGGCGCACGAGAAGCTGGCTCAGGTCTCCCAGCAGGCCGGTTCGCTGCTCTACTCGCAGCAGGCCGAGCAGGGTCAGCAGCCGGGTGGCGAGCCCGGCCCGGGTGCGACCGGTGCGACCGGTGCGACCGGCGCGCAGGCCGGCGGCGCCGACGACGTGGTCGACGCGGAAATCGTGGACGAGGACGGCAAGAAGTGACCGTCGGCCTCCGACACGTTCTCACCGCGAAGGGGATGAGGTAGCCGCATGACGCAGAAGCCACGAGCCGCCGACCCGGGCGACACCGGGTCGGCGCCGGGTGGCTCCGCGACCACGGAGCCGACCAGCGACGGGGAGCGGGTCGTCATCCGCAACAACCGCAAGCTCGTCGACACCGCCGAGCCGGAGGGGACCGCCGCCGACGCGGAGACCGGTGTGCCGGCCGAGGGTCTGGTCGAGGACGCCGAGGTAGTGGTCGACGAGATCGAGGTCGAGGTCAACTCCACCGACGGGCCGGAGCCGTCCGGTCCGCCGGTGGTCGACGCCCCGGCGCAGCCGGTGGACGGCGGCGGCACGGGCACCTCGCTCGGCGCTGAGCTGGAGGCGCTCCGGGCCGAGCTCGACGAGCGGACCAGGGACCTGCAGCGGGTGTCGGCGGAGTACGCCAACTACCGCAAGCGGGTCGACCGCGACCGCAGCCTCGTCCAGGAGCAGGCGACCGGCTCGGTGCTGGCCGCGCTGCTGCCGATCCTGGACGACCTGGACCGGGCCCGGGAACACGGCGACCTGGTCGGGCCGTTCGGCACGGTGGCGGAACAACTCACCACCGCGCTGGGCAAGTTCGGCCTGAACGCCTTCGGCGAGCAGGGCGACCCGTTCGATCCGACCCGGCACGAGGCGGTCGCGCACCAGACCTCGGCCGACGTCAGCGAGCCGACCTGCGTACAGGTCATGCGACGCGGCTACCAGCTCGGTGAGCGGCTGCTGCGCCCCGCGCTGGTCGCGGTCGCGGATCCGGAATAGTGCCAGACAGTGACCGGGCCGTCCCGCCCACCGTTCAGCGGTGGGCGGGACGGCCGGGCCACCAGGGTCGGAAGGAGGTGGACCGGTGAGTTCGAAGGACTGGATCGAGAAGGACTTCTACGCCGTGCTCGGCGTGGACAAGGCCGCCTCCGCGGATGACATCAAGAAGGCGTACCGCAAGGTGGCCCGGGAGTCGCACCCGGACCACAACCCGGGCGACCCGAAGGCCGAGGAGCGGTTCAAGGCCGCGTCCGAGGCGTACAACGTGCTGTCGGACAGCGGCCGCCGTCGCGAGTACGACGAGATGCGTTCGCTGTTCGGCTCGGGCGCGTTCCGGCGCAACGCCCGGGGTGGGGGTCAGCCGGGCGGCATGCCGTTCGACGTCTCCGACATGTTCGGCGGCGGCGGAGGCGGCGATCGTCGCTTCGGTGGCGCCGGCTTCCAGGACCTCTTCAGCTCGATCTTCAGTGGCGGTCAGGCCGGTGGGCAGGCCGCACCACACGGTCCGGCCCGTGGTCGGGACGTGGAGACCGAGGTGGCGCTGGACTTCGGCGACGCGGTGCGCGGAGTGACGCTGCCCCTGACGTTGCGCGCGCCGGGAGTCTGCGACACCTGCCACGGCAACGGGGCCAAGCCCGGCACCCAGCCGCGTACCTGCCCGGTCTGTCATGGTGCCGGCGTGACCACCCGTAACCAGGGGTCGTTCAGCTTCTCCGAGCCGTGCCGCAACTGCCAGGGCGTCGGCACAGTGGTCGAGGAGAAGTGCCCGGAGTGCCACGGCAGCGGCGGTGTCACCAAGACCCGCACCATGAACGTGCGCTTCCCGGCCGGTGTGGCCGACGGTCAACGCATCCGGCTGGCCGGGCGTGGCGAGCCGGGCGAGCGCGGCGGCCCGGCCGGCGACCTCTTCGTACATGTCAAGGTTCGGCCGGACGAGCTGTTCGGGCGTACCGGGGACGACCTGACGCTGACCGTGCCGGTCACCTTCGCGGAGGCCGTGCTCGGCACGGACCTGCGGGTGCCCACGCTCGACGGTGCGATGACCCTGCGGGTGCCGCCGGGAACGCCGAGCGGGCGGGTGCTGCGGGCCCGGGGCAAGGGTGTGGTCCGTCGCGACGGGCAGGCCGGTGACCTGCTGGTCACGCTGGACGTGGTGGTGCCGGCCCGGTTGTCGGACGAGGCGCGTACGGCGCTGGAGTCGTTCGCCGAGCAGACCCCGCCGGCGGCCCGGGAACATCTCGACGCACGGGTGCGTCGAGTCAGTTAGTCCGGTGGAATGGACGCGGAGGTGAGCGGGATGTCGGGCGAGTTCCTCGGTTCGGGCGACCCTGCCTACGAGGCCAAGGTGCTGATGATCTCGGTAGCGGCACGGATGGCGGGGATGCACCCGCAGACCCTGCGCCAGTACGACCGACTGGGGCTGGTGCAGCCCGGCCGGGCCGCTGGTGGCGGGCGTCGCTACAGCGTCCGCGACGTGGTGCTGCTGCGCGAGGTGCAGCGGCTCAGCCAGGACGACGGGATCAACCTGGCCGGCGTCAAGCGGATCATCGGGCTGGAGCGGCTGCTGGAGCAGGCGCAGCAGCGGGTGGCCCGGCTGGAGGCGGAACTGGACGCCGCGTACCGCCGGGTGGCGGAGCTGGAGTCGTTGGCCCGCTTCCCGGGCCGGGATCTGGTGCCGACCAACCGCACGTCCACCGCCCTGGTGGTGTGGCGCCCCCGCCGGACGCCCGATCGCTGACCTGCCGCTCACCCGGATCTGTCTTCTCGGCCCGGACCGCGCTGGATTCCCGGCGCGGTCCGGGCCGCTTCAGTTAGCCTGTCGATAAGGGTCCAATCGGCTTAATATGGACCTACCGGCATGGCGAGGGGGAGCGATGGCGGAACCGGCGAAAAAGGTGGCCCAGCAGACCGAGGACCGGTTGGAGAACCTGGCCGAGACCGTCCGCAAGAAGTTCGACAAGGTGACCGAGGGGACCTACCGGGACCGGATCATCGCGGGCCGGTTCGCCGAAGACGGCGACCACGCCGGCGAACGGGGCCGAGCCGAGACGGAACGCAAGCAGGACTGACCGGTGACCGACGTGCGGGCCGGGACCCACGGGGGGTCCCGGCCCGTTCGCCGCGCCGGGGTCGCGGCCCGTTCGCCGTAACTGAGTGCGGGCCGTGCCTCAGCCGAGGCGGCGGTTCTCGCGGACCAAGCCGCCCTCGCACCAGTCCCGGTAGACGAAGAGGTCCGGTCGGGCCAACAGCACCCGGCCGTTGTGCGCCCAGATCCTCATCAGCTCGTCGCCGTCACGCTCGGCCTGTTCGACGAGCTTGCGGAAGCGGCGCTTGGGGTGGGCGCGGAAGTTCGTCCGGATGCCGTCGGCCGCGTAGATGTAGAGGCAGTGCAGCGCGAAACGCCGGGCCGGGCAGGTTGGATCCATCGCCAACTCGAAGAGCGTCAACACCAGCCGGTCGCCGGAGACCAGCAGGTCCCAGTCGGGTGGCATCGAGGCCAACGGCACCGAATCGGGCTTGTACGCCCAAGCTCGCAACTCCGCCGGAGTCGGATCGACGGGGTTGGCGAAGCCGTGGAACGTCGACTCCTGCACGCTCACCGGCCAACCTTCCGCTCTCGCCCGCGTTTGGCAACGCTGCCTGCGGACCCTGGCTGCTGGGGCGAAACGGTAACCCGCCGTCGGGTGCTGCGGTAGTACCCGCGGGGAGCAATTCCGCAACCGTTGGCACGGGCGGGTCCATTGCATCGACAGCGCAGCCGATGATGCACCAATGACTATCCACGTTAGACGGTTCCAGCGGGGCGCCGAGGCCGAGTTCGTCGCCGGGCTGGAGTGGCTTTTCGCCCCTCCCGGTAGCCGTCCCGGGGATTGGGACCGCGACCGCGCCGTCGAGCGAACCGCGCAATTGCTCGCCCACGAGGACGTCGCACTCTTCGCGGCACGATCGGACGAAGATCAGTTGATCGGCGTGGCCAGCGTCTACGTGGACATCCTCTCCGTGCGCTTCGGCCGTCGGGCGTCGATCGAGGATCTCGCCGTGCACCCCGAGTGGCGCTCCCGGGGTGTCGGCTCCAGCCTCCTCACGGCGGCCAGGGCGTGGGCGCACGAACAGGGTGCCGACTACGTCTTCCTGGAGTCCGGCCTGGCCCGAACCGAGGCGCACCGCTTCTACCTCCGCGAGGGTGCGACCCACGCCGCCGCGGCGTTCAGGTGGAGCTCAGGGCACTGAGTCGACCACCGGGACCGGCTCCCGCCGTTGGGCCGCCGCACGGCTGCGCAGCCACCGCTTGAACCACGGGAAGTCGGGCAGCCGAGCCAGGATCGGCCCGGTCACCACGGTGATCAGGACGTACGTCGCGGCCAGCGCCGCCAACTGCGGCTCGACGCTCCCGGCGGCCACCGCGAGACCGGCGATGACGATGGAGAACTCACCACGAGGTACGAGCGCCAGACCGGCTCGCCATCGACCGGGTTCCGCGATGCCGACCCGGCGGGCCGCGAGGTACCCGGTGAGCGTCTTCGTCGCCATGGTGACCACTGCCAACGCGAGCGCCGGCAGCAGCACCGGCGGGATGTCCCGTGGGTCGGTGACCAGGCCGAAGAAGACGAAGAACACCGCCGCGAACAGGTCTCGCAGCGGCGAGAGCAGTTCGGTCGCATGGTGCGCCACCGGGCCGGAGAGCGCGATGCCGACCAGGAACGCGCCGACCGCCGCCGACACCTGGAGCTTCGCCGCGAGCCCGGCGATCAGCAGGGTCAGACCGAGTACGCCGAGCAGCAGCGCCTCCGGGTCCTTCGCCGACAGGGCGGAGGAGATGAGGTGGCCGTACCGGATGGCGACCACCAGCACGAGCAGCACCGTGCCCACTGCGACGGCGAGTGCGATGCCGCCACCGAGCAGGCCGGTGCCGGCCAGTACGGCGGTGACCAGCGGCAGGTAGAGCGCCATCGCCAGGTCCTCGATCACGAGGACCGAGAGGATCACCGGGGTTTCCCGGTTACCGAGTCTTCCCAGGTCGGCGAGGACCTTGGCGATCACGCCCGAGGACGAGACCCAGGTGATGCCGCCGAGTACCAGGGCGGCGACCCAGTCCCAGCCGAGCAGCAGGGCGAAGGCCGCGCCGGGCAGCGCGTTGAACACGCCGTCGATCAGCCCTGCGGGGGCCGCCGACCGGAGGTTGCCGACCAGTTCGTTGGCCGAGTATTCCAGGCCGAGCATCACCAGCAGCAGGATGACGCCGATCTCGGCGCCCACCGCGAAGAACTCCTCGCTGGCGGCGAGCGGGAGCAGCCCACCGTGCCCGAACGCCAGCCCGGCGAGCAGGTAGAGGGGGATGGGTGACAGCCCTACCCGGCGGCTGAGCCGCCCGAGGACGCCAAGGAGCAGCAGCAGCGCGCCGACTTCGACGAGCAGAGTGGTGGAATCGTGCATCCGCCTCAGCCGTCCGGGTCACTGTCGGCGAGGATGGCGGAAACGCCGTCGAGACCTCTACGGGTCCCGACAACGACCACCACGTCGCCGGCCGCGAAGCGGAAGGAGGGGAGTGGCGAGACGATCACTTCGCCTTCACGCAGTACAGCCACGATGGAGGCGCTGGTGCGGGTACGCGCCTTGGTGTCGCCGAGCTTCCGGTTGACGTACGGGGAGCCGGCCGTGATGGCGATCTGCTCGGTGAGCAGACCGGCGGCCTGCTCCCGGAGCCCGGAGAGCTGGCCGAGCATCAGCGACGCGCCGAGGATGTCGGCCAGAGCCTCAGCCTCGTCGTCGGTCAGCGGAATGTCCGACTGGCAGGCGTCGGGGTCGTCGGGATCGTAGAGAACGAGATCACGGCGGCCGTTGCGGTGAGAAACGACGCCCAGGCGGCGTCCGGACTCCGTCACCAGATCGTGACGTACCCCGATCCCGGGTAAGGCGGTCTGCTCGACACGTACTCGCACCCTCCAAGGCTACCGCTTTGTGAACAGAGCGCAGATCTTGGAGGGACAGCATCCCTCGGGCCGGCCCGGCGCAGCCCATTGGCCATGTTTACGACTTCTCCGCTACGAACACACCGACACCTCCCAGCGTCTCGGTCAGCCCGGTCGCGCGGAGAATCATCATGGCCTTACCGACCACGGTGTCCGACACGCCGTACTCGTTGCAGAGCTGCGACCGGCTCGGCAGTTTCGTGCCGGGTGGCCACTCGCCTGATTCGATCTTTTCCCGCAGCTCGTCTGCGAGCACCTGGTACTGCTGCTTGGGCATACACACTCCCCGGATGGCACGCCCATTCGATCACGCGATCACCTCCAACCTCAAGCAATCGGAGGTAGGTCGTTGACCTACAACCGCTACCGATTGTAGGTTCGAGACGAACGCTTCCGGATGGCACTGGGGCGCTCAGCGGGCCGGGACGAGCTTCCCCGTGGTTCGTTCCGGCCCCGTTCTTTCGCGCGCAACGAATTACACCGCCGAGGAGAGGGCAGCGCTGATGGTGGATCGAGGGTGGCGGCGATGACCGGGCGGTACGTCATCCACCTGCCGATATCCGCGCCCGATCTGGCCCGCGCGAAGATGCTGGGGCGGACCGCCGGTCGGTCGCTGGCCTTCCTGGCTCGGATCGACCTCGGCGGGATCACCGTCTCGACCGAGGACAACCAGGGGGTACGGCACTGGGTCTTCTGCGACCGGCGGCTGGACGGTGACCGTCGCTGCGTGCTCCGCGCCGACCACGAAACCCCGTGCACCGCCCGGTTGCCCCGGCGAATCGGCCCTTAGGGGCCGTACCAGATCAAGCGGTCGGTGCCCGCCCCGGTCGAGCGGGGCGGGTACCGATCGGTCGCACCGGACGCCGAGGTCAGCGGAGGCTGCTGAAGAACTCGCGGATGTCGGCGACCAGCCGCTCGGTGGCCTGGTGGGCGGCGTAGTGGCCGCCGACGTCGCCCCGGCCGTCGACGTCGGTCTCGTACGCCGTCCACCGGACGATGTTCGCGTGGTCCCGTTCGGCGAAGCGGCGGATGGACTGGAAGTCGCCGGGGAACATGGCCAGCGCGGTCGGAGCGGTGGTCGGCTCGGTCGGCGGCTCGCCGGCGTGCGCGTCCTCCCAGTAGAGCCGGATCGCCGAGGCGGCCGTGCCGGTGAACCAGTAGAGCGCCACGTTGGCCAGGATGAAGTCGGCGTCCAGACTCTCGTCGAAGAGCTGGGCGTTCCAGGCGAGCAGCCCCACCGGCGAGTCGGTCAGCGCGAACGCCAGGGTCTGCGGTTGCTGACTGTGCACCTGGTTGAAGGAGAACTTGTTCTCGTAGAACCACTGGAGGTGCCCGAGCGCGGCCTGGTCCGTCTCGGAGAGCCCGGCGAACTCGGCCGGGTCGCCGGAGGGGAACGAGAAGAGTTGGGTGACGTGTACGCCGAGCACCCGCTCCGGGGCGATCCGGCCCAGCTCCGGCGCGATCATCGAGCCGGCGTCGTTGCCGACCGCGCCGTAGCTGTCGTACCCCAGGCGGTTCATCAGCTCGGCCCAGGCGCGGGCGATGCGGAACCGGTTCCAGCCGGCGTTGCGGGTCGGGCCGGAGAAGCCGAAGCCCGGCAGTGACGGGACGACCACGTGGAAGGCCGGTGCGTCCGGGTCGGTCGGCTCGGTGAGCGGGGCGATCACGTCGAGGTACTCCAGCACCGAGCCGGGCCAGCCGTGGGTGAGCACCAGTGCCGTGGCGTCCGGCCGGGACGACCGGACGTGCAGGAAGTGGATCTGCTCGCCGTCGATCTCGGTGACGAACTGCGGGTGAGCGTTCAGGTGGGCCTCGACGGCACGCCAGTCGAACTCGCCCCGCCACCGGTCGACGAGGTCGCGCACCCGGTCGATGCTCATCCCGTACGAGTCGCCGGCGCCGCGCAGGTCGGCGGGCCAGAGGGTGCGGTCCAGCCGGGCGGCCAGGTCGTCGAGGGCGGTCTGCGGGATCTCGACGCGGAACGGGCGGATCGCGGTGTCGCTCATGGCGGAACTCCTTCGGAACGGAATGTTTCGTTCTGCAATCACCATAGCAGAGCGGAATGATCCGTTCCACTGTTAGGCTGGGGGCATGTCAACGACTTCCGGCAAGAGGCTGGGCGGTCGCCGCGCCCAGGCCGCCCGCAACGACGAGGTCATCCTCGAAGCCGCCCGCGCCGTCTTCCTCGACGACCCGAAGGCCCCGATCGCCGCCGTCGCGGAGCGCGCGGGCGTCGGGATCAGCGCCCTCTACCGGCGGTACGCGGGCAAGGAGGACCTGCTGCGCCAGCTCTGCCACGACGGGCTGCGCCGGTACGTCGCGGAGGCCGAGACCGCCCTCGACGAGCCGGACGACTGGGCCGCGTTCACCGGCTTCCTGGCCCGGGTGGTCGACGCCGACGTGCACTCGCTCACCGTCCACCTGGCCGGCACCTTCACCCCGACCGAGGAGATGGGCCGGGACGCGATGCGCGCCGGCGAGTTGGCCACCGCCCTGGTCGACCGGGCACACGCCAGCGGGCGGCTGCGCCCCGACGCTGTCGTACACGACCTGGGGTTGTTGTTGGAGGCGTGCGCCGCGGTCCGCGTACCCGATCCGGAGCGGACCCGCCAACTGCGCCGCCGGCAGCTCGCGGTCCTGCTGGCCGGCCTGTCGTCGGCGCCGGGCGCGGACCCGCTGCCCGGCCCGCCTCCGGCGGCCGGCGAGTTCGACTGGCGGTGGCGGCGCCGGGAGTGATGGGCGTCACGCGCTAAGGTTGAGCGGAATACGCTCAACTCTGGTTGTGTCCAACCCAGTGGACAACGCCGATCCGGGGGAGCCCATGAACACCGAAAGACTCACCACCAAGAGCCGCGAAACCATCACGGGCGCTGTCGCGCTGGCCAACCAGCGTGGTCACGCCACAGTGGAGCCCTGGCACCTGCTCCTGTCACTCCTGGACACCGACGGTTCGACCGCCACCGGCCTGCTGCGCGCCGTCGGGGCCGACCCGACCGAGCTGCGCCAGGCCGCCCAGCGCGCTGTCGACAATTTGCCGGCCGCCCGCGGCTCCAGCCTCGCCGAGCCGACGTTGGCGCGGGAGTTCGTCAACGCCATCGGCGCCGCCGAGCAGATCGCCCGACCGCTGGGCGACGAGTACACCTCCACCGAGCACCTGCTCGCCGGCCTGGCCCGGGTGGGCGGGGCGGTGTCCGGCGCGCTGAAGACCGCCGGCGCCACCGAGGAAGCCCTGGTCGCCGCCTTCCCGACCGTTCGCGGTGGGGACCGTCGGGTCACCACCGCCGACCCCGAGCAGACCTACCAGGCCCTCACCAAGTACGGCGTCGACCTCACCGCCAGCGCCCGGGACGGCAAGATCGACCCGGTCATCGGCCGGGACTCCGAGATCCGTCGGGTCATCCAGGTGCTCTCCCGGCGTACCAAGAACAACCCGGTGCTGATCGGCGAGCCCGGCGTCGGCAAGACCGCGATCGTCGAGGGCCTGGCCCAGCGGATCGTCACCGGCGACGTGCCCGAGTCCCTGCGCGACAAGAAGCTGATCTCGCTGGACCTCGGTGCGATGGTCGCCGGGGCGCAGTACCGCGGCCAGTTCGAGGAGCGACTGAAGTCCGTCCTGGAGGAGATCAAGAACTCCAACGGGCAGGTCATCACGTTCCTCGACGAACTGCACACGGTCGTCGGCGCCGGCAAGGGCGAGGGCTCGATGGACGCCGGCAACATGCTCAAGCCGATGCTGGCCCGTGGCGAGCTGCGGATGGTGGGCGCCACCACGCTGGACGAGTACCGCGAGCACATCGAGAAGGACCCGGCGCTGGAGCGTCGTTTCCAGCCGGTGCTCGTCGGTGAGCCGACCATCGAGGACACCATCGGCATCCTGCGCGGGCTCAAGGAGCGCTACGAGGTGCACCACGGCGTACGGATCACCGACGCCGCGCTGGTGGCCGCCGCGACGCTGTCCGACCGTTACATCACCGAGCGGTTCCTGCCGGACAAGGCGATCGACCTGGTCGACGAGTCCGCGTCCCGGCTCCGGATGGAGATCGACTCGCGTCCGGTCGAGGTGGACGAGATCGAGCGGGCGGTCCGCCGGCTGGAGATCGAGGAGATGGCCCTGGCCAAGGAGCCGGACGCCGCCTCGGCCGAGCGGTTGGAGCGGCTCCGCAAGGAGTTGGCCGACAAGCGCGAGCAGCTCACAGTGCTCTCCGAGCGCTGGCAGACGGAGAAGAGCCACATCACCAAGCTCTCGACCGCCAAGGAGGAGTTGGAACGCCTCGGCGGTGAGGCCGAGCGGGCCGAGCGGGACGGCGAGCTGGAACGCGCCGCCGAGCTGCGCTACGGCCGGATCCCCGCCCTGAAGGTCGAGCTGAAGCAGGCCGCGGAGGAACTGGCCCAGCTCCAGTCCGACGGCGCGATGCTCAAGGAGGAGGTCGGCGCGGACGACATCGCCGCTGTGGTCGCCTCCTGGACCGGCATCCCCGCCGGCCGCCTGCTGGAGGGTGAGACGGCCAAGCTGCTGCGGATGGAGGAGTCGCTGGGCGGCCGGGTGGTCGGCCAGACCGAGGCGGTCGGCGCGGTCTCCGACGCGGTACGCCGTGCCCGGGCCGGTATCGCCGACCCGGATCGCCCGACCGGCAGCTTCCTCTTCCTCGGCCCGACCGGCGTCGGCAAGACCGAGCTGGCCAAGGCCCTCGCCGAGTTCCTCTTCGACGACGAGCGGGCCATGGTCCGCATCGACATGAGCGAGTACGGCGAGAAGCACTCGGTCGCTCGCCTGGTCGGTGCCCCGCCCGGCTACGTCGGTTACACCGAGGGTGGTCAGCTCACCGAGGCGGTGCGCCGACGGCCGTACTCGGTGGTGCTGCTGGACGAGGTGGAGAAGGCCCACCCGGACGTCTTCGACGTGCTGCTCCAGGTGCTCGACGACGGCCGGCTCACCGACGGCCAGGGCCGCACTGTGGACTTCCGCAACGCGATCCTGATCCTCACGTCCAACCTCGGGTCGTCGGTGATCAGCGATCTGACGCTCGCCGATGAGCAGCGCCGGGAGGGCGTGCTGGCCGTGGTCCGGTCGCACTTCAAGCCGGAGTTCCTCAACCGGCTGGACGACATCGTGGTCTTCGCCTCGCTGCGCGGGGACGACCTGCGCTCCATCGTCGACATCCAGTTGAACCGGATGCGGCGTCGGTTGGCCGATCGCCGTCTGGGTCTGGAGATCACCGATGCCGCCCGGGACTGGCTGGCCGAGCACGGTTACGACCCGATCTACGGTGCGCGACCGCTCCGCCGCCTGGTTCAGACCGCAATCGGAGACCAACTGGCGAAGGCCCTCCTGTCCGGCCAGATCCGCGACGGCGAAACCGTGAAGGTGGACCGCGCCACCGAAACCAACACCCTGTCCGTCACCGCCGCCTGATCCGTCGCACCCGGGCCGATCCCGCCTCGCAGGCGGGGTCGGCCCGACCCGTTCTCCGCCCCCGACGGTGCCCCACCGGGACGCTCCGTAGCTGCCGTATCACCAGGCAATGATGAGTTTCTCCAGGTGCGCGGGGTTGTTACCGTTCCCGCCGACGCACTTGGGGAGGTGGTCGGCATGAACGGTCCCGTGGCGTACCTGGTGGCGACGCTGGGGTGTCTGATCGGAGTCGCCGGGGTCGTGGTGGCGGTGGTGGCGGTTCGCAAGGGCCGCAAGGCCGCCCGGCCGGCTGCACCCGCAGACCCGTTCCGGGACACCGACAGCGACGCGCTCCGCGGTGACCCGCGCAGGCTCAAGCCCGGCGACATCGTCGAGATCCGCCGGGTGTCGTACGCGGTCCGGGGCTCGGTGCATCTGAATGAGGGCGGCTGGAGCTGGGCCGAGCACCTGCTCGACACCGTCGAGGGCGACAAGCGCTGGCTCTCCGTGGAGGAGGACCCGGACCTGGAGTTGGTGCTCTGGACCGCCGAGCCGGCCGCCACGATCGCCCCGGGCGCGTCCGCCCTCGACTTTGCCGGCCGCCGCTACGCCTTGGAAGAGTCCGGTCAGGCCCGCTTCACGGCCACCGGCAGCACCGGCCTCGACCCCGGTGGCACCCTTCGATACCACGACTACCGGGCCCAGGGCGGCGAACGGCTTTCCTTCGAGGCGTACGGCCAGGCCGGCTGGGAGGTCGCCCGGGGCGAGCAACTGCACCGCGCCGACGTGATGGTGTACCCGCAGGCCGGGCCGGAGGCCAGCTGACGTGTTGGTGAGCCTCCACACCCCATACGTCGACACCTGCGCCGCCGACTTGAGCCTGGCACTCGGCGGCCCGGAGCGGCCCGCGCTGCACGTCCGCGACCTCACGCTGCCCGGGGACGTCCGGCTACGGCTGCGCCTGCTCGGCGCGTCCCACCAGGTCGTGCTGGCCGAACCCGGCAGTGCGGTCGGACTCACCGAGACGGTCGCCTGCCTGCCTGGTCGGCCGCCGCACCTGCCCGGCGCCCTGCACGACGAGGCGGGCGGCTACCGCTTCACCGCCAGCGTGCTGCGCCCCGCCAACGGTGAGTTGCACACCCGGATCGCCGGGCTCCGCGCCGACCTGGCCGACGACCCGTATGCCCTGGTCGGAGTCTTTCCCGGTGACCCGGACGCGGTCACCGCGCTGGCCGTGCGCACCGACCTGCCGCACCTGTCGGTCGGCTGGCGTACCTGGCACGCGTACCCGCAGACCAATGAGCTGGTCCTGACCGAGACGGTGGTGGCACTGCGATGACGTACCGACGCTGGTTCGTGGTGGGCGCGGCGACGGCAGTGGTCGGCGTGCTGGTCGCGGCCTTCGCGCTCGTCAACGGCACCTTCTCCCCGCGCGCCTACGTGCAGGACAGGTACTCGCGAGCGGCCAGCCGGGACATCGGCCGGGAAGCGACCGCGTACACCTCGTCCAAGTCACCGACCACTGTCGCCGAGGAACTGACCGACGCGTGGAAGCCGTCCGACCGGTACGCCGACGGCAGCGGCGTCTACCTGCGCTACGACGACGACTCGGTGGTGATCCTGCCGATCGCCGCCGGCTCGGTGATTCTGCTCGAAGACATGAAAACCGCTCACCCTCGTTACCACTCGACCGTCGGGTCGTACTGGGGCTGGGGACGCGGCAGCAGCGTGCGGGGCGGCGGCCCCGGCACCGGCAAGTAGCCCGACGCCCGACCCCTTGACCTGGAGCCCTCCGTGCAGAACCTCGTCATCGATCTACTGGCCACCCTTGCCTTCGGCGCGGTCGGCGTCGTCCTCATGGGCATCGGCTACGGGCTGGTCGACCTGACCACTCCCGGCAAGCTCCACGAACTGATCTGGACCGAGCGCAACCGCAACGCGGCGCTGCTGCTCGCGTCCAACCTGCTCGGCGTCGGCACCATCGTTGTCGCGGCGATCGTCGCCAGCGACGACGACCTCGCCCTGGGGCTGGTCGGCGCGGCGGCCTACGGGATCGTCGGCCTGGTGATCATGGCCGCGGCGTTCCTGCTGCTCGACGCGGTGACCCCGGGCCGGCTCGGCGAGCTGCTGGTCGACCCGGAGCCGCACCCCGCCGTGTGGGTGTCGGCAGTGGTGCACCTGGCCACCGGCGCGATCATCGCCGCCGCGATCCTCTGATGACCGGGGGACCGCGACCGCGCGGTGCCGGTCGGCCGTACCCGGGGCGGTCATGAGCACCGGGGCGCCGCGGGTGGTCGACGGCGGCACCGAGGCCCGGCCGCACTGGCGGCTGGCCCGCGCGGCGGTGCTGGTCGCGGTCTTCGTCTGCGCCGCCTGCGGGCTGGTCTACGAGCTGGCCCTGGTCGCGCTCGGCAGCTACCTGATCGGCGACACCGTCGGGCAGGCGTCGATCGTGCTCGGCGTGATGGTCTTCGCGATGGGGGTCGGCGCGCTGGTCGCGAAGCCGTTGCAGCCCCGGGCCGCCGCCGCGTTCGCGGTGATCGAACTGACCCTGGCCCTGCTCGGTGGTCTGTCCGTGCTCGGCCTCTACGCCGCCTTCGCCTGGCTCGACCTGTACGGCCCGGCGCTGGTCGGCACCGCCTTCGTGCTGGGCCTGCTGATCGGCGCGGAGATTCCGCTGCTGATGGTGATGCTGCAGCGCATCCGCGAGCAGGCCGCCGGCAGTGCGGTGGCCGACCTGTTCGCCGCCGACTACGTCGGCGCGCTGCTCGGCGGGCTCGCCTTCCCGTTCCTGTTGATCCCCGTCTTCGGCCAGCTCAAGGGCGCCCTGGTGGTCGGCGCGGTGAACGCGGTGGCCGGTCTCGCCCTGGTCTGCACGGTGTTCCGGAGGGAGCTGAGCCGCCGCGCCCGGCTCGTCCTCGGCGCCGGCTCTGTCGTGGTCGCGCTCTGCCTGGGGTACGCCTGGGTGACCGCCGCCGACTTCGAGGTGACCGCCCGGCAGCAGCTCTACCGGGACCCCGTGGTGTACGCCGAACGCTCCCGTTACCAGGAGATCGTGCTGACCCGGTCGGTGCGGGAGGTCGGCCACGCCGACACCGACCTGCGGTTGTTCCTCAACGGTGATCTTCAGTTCAGCTCGGTCGACGAGTACCGCTACCACGAGGCGCTGGTGCATCCGGCGATGCGCGGCCCGCGCGGCGACGTCCTGGTTCTCGGTGCCGGCGACGGCCTCGCCGTCCGGGAGATCCTGCGGTACCCGGACGTCCGCCGGGTGACAGTGGTCGACCTCGACCCGGCGGTGGTGGCGCTGGCCAGCACCGTGCCGCAGCTACGGGAGCTCAACGGCGGCTCGCTCGACGACCCCCGCGTGCGGGTGCTGAACACTGACGCGTTCGGCTGGCTGCGTACCGCCGCCGAGCGCTTCGACGTGGTGGTCGCCGACCTGCCCGACCCGGACGAGACGGCCACCGCCAAGCTCTACACGGTCGAGTTCTACGCGCTGATCAGGTCGGTGCTCGCCGAGCAGGGACGGCTGGTGGTGCAGTCCGGCTCGCCGTACTTCGCGCCCCGCTCCTACTGGTCGATCGATGCGTCGGTGCGGGAAGCCGGCTTCGCCACAGTGCCGTACCACGTCGACGTGCCGTCCTTCGGCGACTGGGGTTTCCTGCTCGCCACGGCGGGAACCGTCCCGCCGGTGCTGGAACTGCCGGCCGACGCGCCCCGGTTGCGTTTCCTCGACCCGGGCGTGCTGCGGGCGGCGGCGGCCTTTCCCCCCGACCGCGCCCGCCTGAACGTGCCCCCCAGCACCCTCCTTCGACCGAGGGTCCTCGACTACGCCCGCACGGAGTGGCGCGGCTACTGACCCCCACGACCTGGCGCCTGGACAAGGCGGCTGTGTCAGGAGAGTGTCCGCTCATGGCGCAAACCTCTTGATTAACGGGGTGGAGTGGGGGCGGACGGGGAAAGGGTGGAGGCATGTTTGGGATGCGGAAGGCTTGGGAGCGCGAATTGGGCGCCGCCGTCGACGAGTTGGTGGCGGCTGACACGCTCGCCTTCGGGGGAGTTGGCTTCGCCGGGACCCTGTTGCCGGTGACCGAGGCGTACCACCGGGTCGAGGCCGCCCTCAGCGACCACCCCGAGGAGGTACGCCGCCAGCTCGACCGGGTGCTGGCCGACGGCACGCCCGCCGGCCGGGCGTACGCGGCCACGCTGCTCGAGCGGGTCGACCCGGAGGCGGCCCGAGCGGCCTGGACGTCGCTGCGGGACGATCCGAGCGAGTTCACCACCTTCGTCGGCTGCGTGATGGACAGGGAAACCCTCGGCACGTACGCCAGTCGGCGGCTCGCCGCAGCATGATCCATTCGCCGGTCGGTGCTGCCCGATTGGTTCTGCCGGTCGCCGACGCCGCGTACCGCGAACGAGGCGCTGCCCGGCCCGGCCTGGGTGATGCCCGTCCCCACCTACGCCCCGACCGGTTACGGATATCCGACAGCTCCGCTCGTGCCGGGCTTCCTGCCGCCGAACCAGCCGCTCCCACCCGGCTACCTGATCTGCCCCGACCCGGCCGCGCACCTGACCCCGGGCGCGCCGGGCACCTCACCAGGGCCGACCGGACCCCCGGCGGCACCTCCGCAGGACGCACCCGACCACACTCGCTAGCTGAGCTGTCGGCCACAGCGCGGGCCTTCCTGGTGCCGAGGGTTGTTACCGTCTGCGCCGACGTACCTGGGGAGGTGGTCGGGTGGACGCGCTGGTGACGTGCCTGGTGGCGGCTGTTGCCGTACTCGCGGTGGTGGTGGTGGTCGTCGTGCGGGCCCGCCGACGGCCGACGGCCCGGCCCGACGGCCAGCAGGCGGAGCCGCCGCGCGGCGGCCCGCTCCGCCTGGCCCCGGGCGACCGCGTGCGGATCCGCGAGCGGGAGTACGCGGTGAGCGCCACGATCCGGCTGGTCGAGGGCGACTGGAGTTGGGTGCAGCACCTCCTCGACGACGACTCCGGCACCCGACACCGGCTCTCCGTGGAGGACGGCCCCGAACTCGAGCTGGTGTTCTGGACCGCCGAACCGGGCGCCACCGTCACCCCGGGCGCCCCGACCATCGAACTCGGCGGGCGGCGCTACACCTGGGCCGAGACCGGGCAGGCGCGTTACACAGCCACCGGCGAGACCGACCTGCCGTCGGCCGGGACGATGCGCTACCACGACTACCAGTCCGGCGGTGCCGCGCGGCTCTCCTTCGAGGCGTACGGCGAAGAGGGTTGGCGGGTCGCCCGCGGTGACCTGCTCGACCCCGCCGACCTGACGATCCGCCCGCCCCGTGCCTGAGACCCGCTGAACCGGACCGGGCGGACGCGCCGGGCTCGTCACGGCATGCCGAACTGGCTGGTTGTCGATACGGTGTGGGCGCGATCTTAGGGAAGGAGAATCGTGGTCGATTCCCAGAGCACGCCGGCCCGTCAGCGGCCATCCATTGTGTCGATTTCCAGTTACCTGCTCTTCCTGTTCCTGGCACTCCAGGTGATCACTCTGATCATCACGCTCAGCACCTTCGGCAAGACGCGGGACGCGCTCCGTGCGGCGTACGCGGACAGCGCCACCGACGGTGACCAGGTGGCCGACGTCTTCGCCGTCATCGGCATCGGCGGCAGCATCGTCCTGCTGCTGCTCGCGGTCGTGCTGGGCGTGCTGGCCCTGTTCAACAACCAGGGCCGCAACGGCGCCCGGATCACCACCTGGATCGTCGGCGGCATCATGGTCTGCTGCGTCGGCGGTGGCCTGCTCAGCAACGCGGCCGGTGGTCTCAACACCGGTGGCGGGAATGCCGGCGACGGGCCGAGCCCGGAGGAGATCCAGCGCCGTCTGGAGGAGGCCCTGCCCTCCTGGGTCACCCCGGTCAGCCTCCTGCTCGGCGTGCTCAGCCTGATCGCGCTGATCGCGGCGCTGGTCCTGCTGGCGCTGCCGAAGGCCAACCCGTTCTTCCGCAAGCAGACCGCGGGCTGGGAGCCGCCGACCCCGGGCGCCAGCTACCCGGGTCCGCAGGCGCCCGGTCAGCCGGGCTACCCGCAGGCATCGGGTGAGCCCGGTTATCCGTCGAGTGGGGAGCCGAGCTACCCGCCGCCACCGGCCGCGAACCGGCCGGACGACACGCCGCCCACGGACCGGCCCGGGTCAACCCCGCCGCCGACCAACTGACGGCTCGATAAGCACGACGCCGACGATCCCTCCGAGTAGGTTGCAACCCGACGCCTACCGGAGGGATTCGTCGTGTCGTACCCGGAATCGGCACCGGCCCGCCGGCCCGCCGCCGTCCTGTCGGCCGCGACCGTGCTGTTGGTGATGGCGGTCGCCGCGCTCGCGTACGCCGTGGTCGACCTGGTGGTGCTGGGCGGGACTGTCGACGCGTTCCGCTCCGCCGCCCGCGACACCTCGGCAAGCTCCGAGCAGATCGACGACGTGGTGACTCTGCTCCGCGCGTCCGCGGTGCTGTCGGCGGTGGTGGCGGCGCTCTCCGCGCCACTGCTCGCCGGCCTCGCCCTCGGGCTGCTGGCCGGCCGCAACGGCGTCCGGGTGGCGACCTGGGTGGTCAGCGGGCTCGGCCTTCTCGGCGGCTGCTGCAGCGTGGCGGTGGTCGTCGGCGAACGGGCCGCGCCATTGCAACTGGGCTCCGGTGAGCAGGCTCTCGCCGAGTTGCTGGGCCTGATCGGCGACGCGTACCCGTCCTGGTGGATCCCGCTCAACGCCGGGCTTTCCGTCGCCCAAGGGCTCGGTTACCTTGTAGTAGCTACGCTGCTGGCACTGCCGGCCGCGAGCAGCTGGTTCGGCCGCCACCGCTCGACACCAACCGCACCGCCCCACTTCATGCCCGCCCCGCACCAGCCCCCGTCGGCGCCGCCCGCGCCCCCGTACCCGCCCAGGTGAGGACCACTCCGTGACGCTCGACCCCACCACTGCCGAGCGCCGAGCCCTGATCACCGGGGCCACCGCCGGCATCGGCGCGGCGTTCACGCGGCGGCTGGCCGCCGACGGCTGGCACCTGGTGCTCGTTGCCCGCGACGCGGCGCGGCTGACCGAGCTGGCCACCGAGCTGGGTTCCACGTACGGACGCGAGGTGGAGACGATCTCGGCGGATCTGTCCACCGACGACGGATGCGCCACCGTGGAGCAGCGGCTCGCCGACGGCAGCCCGGTGCACCTGTTGGTCAACAATGCGGGGATCAGCCTGAACAAACCGTTCCTGCGCTCCACGGCGGAGGACGAGGCGCGACTGTTGCGACTCAACGTGCACGCGGTCATGCGGCTGACCCTGGCGGCGCTCCGACCGATGACCGAACGGCGAAATGGGGCAGTGATAAATGTCTCTTCGGTCGCCGGTTTCGGTACGGCCATGCCCGGATCGACGTACTCGGCCAGCAAGGCGTGGGTCACCAACTTCAGTGAGTCCGTCGGGCAGTCGGCGCGGCCGTTCGGCGTACAGGTGATGGCCCTCTGCCCCGGCTACACCCGCACCGAATTCCATCAGCGAGCCGGCATCAACATGTCCAAGACGCCGGAGTGGCTGTGGCTGCGGGCCGAGGATGTGGTGGACGAAGCCCTGCGTGACCTGCGCAAAGGCAAGATGGTCAGCATCCCGGCGTGGAAGTACAAAGTGGTCGTCGCCGGCATGCGACACGCGCCGCGGCGGCTGCTCCAGGCGGTCGCGCGGGACACCCGCGGCCGGATCGGTCGCGACGAGCGCTGAGCTTCGACCGGCCCGCCGACAGCGAGCGAGTGGTGGGACGGCGTTGGCACGCCGCTGTCGGGCCAGTTGCTGAGCGTAGTCGAGCATCGCCAGTCATCGGTTCCCCCCGGGGCTGATCAGGGTGGACCCCGCACACGGCGTTCAGAGTTGCGCAGTAACCTCTATCGCCATGGGGGACCACGACGACCTGCGTAAATTCATTACCGACCTGGCTGTGGTCCACGGCCGGGTCGTGCTCTCGTCGGGGCGCGAGGCAGACTGGTACGTGGATCTGCGGCGCGTCACGCTCCATCACCGGGCCGCTCCTCTGGTCGGCCGGGTGTTGCTCGACCTCACCGCCGACTGGGAGTTCGACGCCGTTGGGGGCCTCACCCTGGGCGCGGATCCTGTCGCGCTCTCGATGCTGCACGCCGCCGCTCCGACCGGCCGGGCCCTGGACGCCTTTGTGGTGCGCAAGGCGGGCAAGGCCCACGGTCTTCAGCGGCGGATCGAGGGACCGGAGGTGGCTGGCCGTCGAGTGTTGGCGGTGGAGGACACATCCACGACGGGCGGAAGTGTTTTGACCGCTGTCGAGGCGCTTCGCGAGGCCGGGGCGGAAGTCGTGGGCGTGGTGGTTATTGTTGATCGAGGCGCCGGCGACGCGGTGCGAGCCGCCGGATTGCCGTACCGGGCGGCCTATACGTTGGCTGACCTCGGCCTTGTGGCGTAAAAGTCTGCCGATTCGGATCTGCTGATATGCAGGCGGATCGATGCTGCTGGTGGAAGGATGGAATACGTGGGAACTGCGTTGGCCGAAATGACTATGCCTCAGATCTCGCCGCTAAACGGCGAGCCGATCGAACGTGCCGATGCCGAGCGTCTCGCCGGGGTCCTCAAGGCCCTTGCTGATCCTGCTCGGTTGCGGCTGCTCAGCCTGATCCAGTCGGCCCCCGAGGGCGAGGCGTGCGTCTGTGACCTGACGGCGCCGCTCGGCCTCTCTCAGCCGACGGTCAGTCATCACCTGCGTATCCTCACCGAGGCTGGCTTGTTGCAGCGGGAGAAGCGCGGTGTCTGGGCGTACTACAGCCTGGTCCCGAGTGCGATCGCGACGATCGCCGACCTGCTGACCCCGCCGCGTAAGCGGGCCACCAAGAAGGCCCGCTGACCTAGGCACTACACGCCGTCCCGAGCCGGGGCGGCGTCCGGTGGCGAGCCAGGGGTGGCGCCACCGGTGGTTGACACCTGCTCGTCCCCGGTCGCACCACCGGAGGCCGGGTTCGACATGCCGACGGCCGACCCCCTCACCAGGGGGCCGGCCGTCGTCGTACCGCTCAACGGTCCTGACCGTGCTCCGGGCGCTGACGGCCGTGCTCGTGCCGGTCGTGGTCGAACGCCTCACGGGCCGCCTCCACCGCGCCGGCGGCACTGGCCGCCGCGACCACCGCGACCGCCTCGCCGCGCTTACGAGCCCGCCGGTCGCGCAGGAACTCGAAGAAGATCGGCAGCACCGAGATCACAATGATCAGGGCCACCACCGGCAGGATGTAGTGGTCGATCTTGTCGCCGATGGCCTGGTAGATCTGCTCGGCCAGCAGGTAGCCGATCAGCAGGATGCCGTCCACCCAGAGCACCGCGCCGACGATGTTCCAGAGCAGGAACTTCTTGGCCGGCATGCCGAGCGCGCCCGCGACCGGGTTGAGGAACGTGCGGACGATCGGAATGAAGCGCGCCAGCACGACGGCCTTCGCCGGGCCGAACTTCTGGAAGTAGTACTCGGCCTTCTCCACGTACTCCTTCTTGAAGAGACGGGAGTTCGGCCGCTCGAACATCGGCCGGCCGTACCGCGCGCCGAGCCAGTGCCCCAGCTGCGCGCCGACGATCGCGCAGATCGGCCCACCGATCAGCAGACCGGTGAGGGAGAGGCGGGTGCCGTCGCCGAAGATCGCGTCCGCCACCGGTGACGAGGCGACCCCGGCGAGGAACAGCAGCGAGTCACCGGGGAAGAAGAAGCCCACCAGCAGGCCGGTCTCGGCGAAGAGGATCACCCACACGCCGATCAGCCCGAAGGTCTGCAACAGATCCTTGGGATCGAGCGGGTTCAGGGCGACGCTCTCCACGAGAGCGCGGGTCTTCTCAGCTGTGTCCACGGCCACAAAGGGTACCGAAGCCCAGGGCCCCGGCCGCGCCGGACCGGCCCGTCACCACCCGCCCGCGCCGTGGGGTCAAACGACGGTGCCCCGGCGTCGTGGGGTCCAACGACGGTGCCCCGCCGACCGTGGTGGTCGACGGGGCGCCGGTGGTGCGGGGTGGGTCAGGCGACGAAGCGGGTCCGGCGGCGCTTGGCCACCAGGTAGCCGCCGACGCCCGCGGCGAGCAGCAGCGCGCCGAGGCCGACGATCAGGCCGGTGGACTGACCGGTGACCGGCAGCGAGCCGCCGTCGTCACCGCCGCCCTGGCCGCCGTCTCCGCCGCCGTTCACCAGGATCTGCGCGGTGTCGTTGGCCGGGTTCAGGTCCTTGATCTCGGTCTCCTCGTGCCCGGTACGCAGCGTGACCTCGCCGGCCTGGTCGCCGGCCTGGTCGATCCGCACCTGGAACTCGTAGTCGACCTTCTCGCCCTTCTTGATCGAGCCGTCCACGAAGCACCGGTAGACCCGCGCGCCGGGCTTGCCCGGCTCCCACCCGTCGTCCTCGGAGTCGAAGCAGTTCTCCGAAGCGCGGACGGCGGTGACGCCCTTCGGCAGCGTGACGGTGGTGCCGATCCAGGGCGACTCGCCGCCACCCGCGTTGACGGCCGCCGGCCCGTTGTTGACGTAGCCGACCGTGAGCGCGACGGTGGCGCCGACGTCACCGGTCACCGTCGCGCCGCGCGCTGCCACATCGGCCCGCTGGTCGCCGGTCACCTGAAGGTCGACCCAGGTCGAGTTGTCCAACGGGTTGACGTCGGTCTGCCGGGAGCGCAGGTTCATGACCGGCTCGAGCTTCAGCTCACCCTCGGTCCCGTTCGGCCCGAGCTTGGCCGGGAGTTCGGCCACGGACCTGTACTCGTCCCAGTCGGCAGGCGTGAACCAGGTGGAGAACCCGCCGAAGGCGTTCGGCGCCCAGCTGTCGGCGGGCACGGTGAACCCGAAGCTGTCGTCGAGGCGGAAGCTACTGTTCTCGCCGATGGTCGTGTCGAAGCGGCAGACGAACGCGAAGTCGTGCAGCGGGCCCTCGGTGTACTCGCAGTTCTCGTAGCGCTTCGACGGCTGAAGACCGTCCGCGCCGACGACGTAGAGAACCGCGTCCTTCGCGGGCACCTCGCCCCGGTTCGTCACCTGGAACGGAGCCTTCAGCGTGGCGCCGGGCGCGCCCTTGAGCTCCAGGGACTCGTTGGTGGTGAGGTCGACGCCCTCGCCGATTTCCACCGTCGAGCTGTAGGAGGCGGATCCGGACTTGCCGTCCGGCGTGACAGTGAAACTCAGCTCGCCCTTCTGATCGGGCTTGGCGTCGGCCTTTGCGCGAACGACGAGGGAGACGAGGTTCAGGTACGAGCCGTCGTCGTCCTGGTCCTCGACCTTGCACGTCAGGATCGCACCGGACTCGGTGCAGTTGTCCCCGCTGCTCTCGACGTCGGCGAAACCGTAGACCTTGCTCCGGTCCACCTTGATCGTGTAGTCGTCGGGCTGCCGCTCCGTGGTGAGCGAGAAGAGGGTGAGCCACTTCTCGGTGCCGCCGGGCGCGACGATCACGTTGTTGGCGTACAGGTCGAGATTCTCTACCGGTGCGGCGAGGGCTGCCGGTGCGGCAAAGGCGGGGGTGGCGGAGGCGGCGACGAGCGCGCCTGCGACGCCCAGCCCGGCGAGCCAACGCCGGGTGGAGTGGGTGAGCATCAGGGGAGTTCCTCCAGTTGGGGGATCAGGTGGAGCCTGCGGATCTTAAGGAATCGCTAAGGCTGACTGCAGCCCTCAAAACCGCCCGCTGGGCAAGACGAACCAAAAGGTTGATCGAAGTCACCGCAATGTCGGTCGGTCCGCTTCCGTCATCTGAGGCAGGAGCCCTCGGGAGGCGCAGTGACGTACGAGGAGTTCGCGACGACGCCCCGCCGGCCCGGTAAGGGACGGCGGGGCGTCGGTCGGGTCGGGGTGGGTCAGGCGGGGAAGCGGCTGCCTTGGCGTCGGGCGAGCAGGTAGCAGCCCACACCGGTGACGAGCAGCAGGGCGCCGATGCCGACGATCAGGTTGGTGGGGGCACCGGTGATGGGCAGCGAACCGCCCCCGCCCGCGCCACCGTCGCCATCACCGTCGCCTTGGTCACCGCCGCCCTGGGCCGCGTTGACCACGATGGTGGCCTTGTCGTTGGCCGGTTCGATGTCGTCCTTGAAGCCCTCGCCGCCGGGGCACTCGCACGGTGCGTTGACCCGCACCGCACCCCGGGCGTTGGAGACGACCTTGTCGATACGCAGCCGGAACTTCATGGCGTAGGTCTGCCCGGCCACCAGGAGCATCTCCGAGGCGCACGAGTACGTGCGGGTGGTGTCCTGCCGCAACCAGCAGTTGTCGGGGACCTCGACGGCGGTGGTGCCCGGCGGTAGCTCGACGTCGGTGTGGGTGGCGGCCTCGAAGTCTCCGTTCGTTCCGTCGAGCGTCGCCGGGCCGTTGTTCCGGAAGCCGACTGTCGCCGTGACGACGGTGCCGGCCGCGCCCTTGAGCGTGGCGCCGATCGCCGCGAGGTCGGTGCCGTTCACGCCGGTGGCCCTGATAATCCATGCGGTGTAGTCGTTACCCGGGCCGACATCGGTCTGGTCGGCCTGCCGCACCCTGCTGGGTGCCTCGGTCATGGTCAGTTTCGGGCCGCTGCCGGGGTTGGCCGCTCGTGCGCCGACGGCCGTCCGCACCCGGGTCAGGTCCTCGAAGTCGGCGCTGGTCATGAACTGGGCGTAGCCGGAGTGGCTGGCCGGCGCGTATGTGTCCTTGACGAATTCGAGGTTCAGCGTGGTGGCCAGCCCGGTGCCCACCGGGATGTCCTCGTCGAAGTGGCAGGAGACCAGGTGGTCGCCGGAGTAGCGGCAGTTGCTGAACCGGTCCTTGGTTCGGATCGAGTAGGGGAGGTCGAAGACCGCGACGAACCCGGTGACGGCCTTGTCGCCGGCGTTGGCCACGACCAGCGGCACCGTGAACTTCCCACCCGGCTTGGCGGAGAGGCTGGTGTACGGTCCGCCGGCCAGGTCGACCCCCTCGCCGACCCGGACCCGGGAGGTGTAGCTGCCGCGCCGCCCGCCGGCCGCCTGGAAGCTGACAGCGACGTCGCCGGAGTCGCCGAGCTGCGCATCTTCGGTGAGGCCGAGGTGAACCCGCTTGGCCCCGTTGCGGTAGATCCCGCTGCCGAGCGGCGGCATCTCGTACAGGACGACATCGGAGCGCTCCGTGCAGACGAGAACGCCCGGCTCCGGCGCGGTGCACTCCTGGCCGTCGGCAGGAGCCACAGTGATCTTGGTGGCCAGGGAGCGGTAGTCGTACCGCACGGAGACGTCGGTGAGGACCGTCGGCTCGTCGGCGTGCAGCAACAGGCCACGGATGGTCGCCTCCGAGCCGATGGCCAGCGTGGCGTCCTGGAAGTAAGGCTCGATCGTGGGTGCGGCGACGGCGGGGGTGGCGGAGGCGGCGATCAACACGCCTGCGGCGCCGAGGCCGGTCAGCCAGCGGAGCGAGTGCTTGAGCATGGGGGTCCTCCCGTGGGGGTACAGGTGGCGCTCGTCCAACCTAGGGACGCCAGACTCCTCCGGTAACCCCTCTCGGATCGATATTCGTCTAATGACCCGAACGGCTGAACACCCCTGTCGCAACGGGCAGCCGACCCCGTGACGGAATCAGCGGTAGTCGTCCTCGTCCCCGGTGACCACCCGGGCCTGCTCCATGGCGTCCCAGTCGTCGACCTCCAGGCCGCGGTGCGGCTCACTGTCGACGTCGGCCGGGCCGGCGACGGTGGCCTGCTCGACCGCGTCGGCCGGGTTCGCCTCGGGGTCCCGTTCGTTGGGCGCGAGGTGGTCGCCGGGGGTGAAGTCCTCGTCGGGCTGACCCATCATCCCTCCCGGGGGTCTCGGGGCACGGTTCCCACCCACCGTACGGGTTGGGCCGGCGCACCGCCCGGAAGCGGAGTAGGCGGAATCAGCCCTCGGCGACGCGACCCGGTGCCAGGATGGTGCCGTGGGCTTCCTCATCAGACTGGCGATCACCGCTGTCGCGTTGTGGATAACCACGCTGATCGTGCCCGGGGTCGACGTGCACGGTCGTTCGGGTGGCAACACAGTGCTCACCCTGATCGTGGTGGCGCTGATCTTCGGCGTGATCAACGCGGTGCTCAAGCCGGTGATCCGGGTCGTCGGTTGTGTGTTCTACCTACTGACCCTGGGCCTGTTCGCGCTGGTGGTCAACGCGTTGCTGTTCCTGCTCACCGACCGGATCGCCCGCGGGCTCGACCTGCCGTTCCAGGTGGACGGATTCTGGCCGGCGTTCTGGGGAGCCATCGTGATGACCGTGGTGACCTGGTTGATCAGCGTCATCGTGCCGGACAACCTGGATCGCCGGTGAACGGCTAGCACCCGGGTCGGTTGTTCCGGCGCACCTCACCTACGGGATACTTCCGGGCGGAGGACAGCGCGGTCCGGCGCACAAATGAAGAACAGCGGCCAGCACGGCCGAGAGTGGTAAGTAAGGAGCGCATCACATGCCCATCGCTTCCCCCGAGGCTTACGCGGAGATGCTGGACCGCGCCAAGGCTGGCCGGTACGCGTACCCCGCGATCAACGTGACCTCCTCCCAGACGCTGAACGCGGCGCTCAAGGGCTTCGCCGACGCGGAGAGCGACGGCATCATCCAGGTCTCCACCGGTGGCGCCGAATACCTCTCCGGGCCCTCGATCAAGGACATGGTCACCGGCGCGGTGGCGTTCGCCGCGTACGCGCACGAGGTCGCCAAGAAGTACTCGGTGAACATCGCCCTGCACACCGACCACTGCCCGAAGGACAAGCTGGACGGGTTCGTGCGTCCGCTGATGGGCATCTCGCAGGAGCGGGTGAAGCGCGGCGAGGAGCCGCTGTACCAGTCGCACATGTGGGACGGCTCGGCCGTGCCGGTCGCGGAGAACCTGCAGATCGCCGCGCAGCTGCTCGACGAGGCCGCCAAGGCCAAGATCGTCCTTGAGATCGAGGTCGGTGTCGTCGGTGGCGAGGAGGACGGCGTCGAGAACGCCATCAACGACAAGCTCTACACCACCACCGATGACGGCCTGGCGATGGTCGAGGCGCTCGGCCTCGGCGAGAAGGGCCGCTACATGGCGGCGCTGACCTTCGGCAACGTGCACGGCGTCTACAAGCCGGGCAACGTCAAGCTCCGTCCGGAGATCCTCAAGCAGATCCAGGACGCCGTCGGCGCCAAGTACGGCAAGGACAAGCCGCTCAGCCTGGTCTTCCACGGCGGCTCGGGCTCCCTGCTGAGCGAGATCCGCGAGGCTCTGGACTACGGCGTGGTGAAGATGAACATCGACACCGACACCCAGTACGCCTTCACCCGCCCCGTCGTGGACCACATGCTCCGCAACTACGACGGCGTGCTGAAGATCGACGGCGAGGTCGGCAACAAGAAGCAGTACGACCCGCGCGCCTGGGGCAAGGCCGCCGAGGCCGGCCTGGCCGCCCGGGTCGTCGAGGCCTGCGAGCACCTGCGCTCCACCGGCACCACGATGACCAAGTAACGACGTCCGACCCGACGGCCGGCTTCCCGCACGGGGAGCCGGCCGTTCGTCGTCAGGCCGTCAGCAGGCGTACGGCCTCGCGCACGTCGTCGGTGAGGTGGATCGTCGACGACAGGTCACCGAACGGGGACGCGGCCAGCAGCGGACGCAACAGCGCCTCCACCGGCAACTCCACTGTCCAGTAGGCGCGGTCCAGGAAGATGTACGCCCCGCTGGCGCCGTCGGTGCCGTAGTAGGTCTTGGTGGCCGCCTGGAACACCTCCTGCACCGTGCCCGCCCGCCCCGGCGCGAAGACGATGCCGCCCCGGGCGAGGCGCAGGATGGTGTCCTCGCGGATCGCGTTCGAGAAGTACTTCGCGATCCGCCCGGCGAACAGGTTCGCCGGCTCGTGCCCGTACAGCCAGGTCGGAATGGCCAGACCACCCGCACGCGCCCAGTCCAGGTCGTCGCCGCGCTGCCGGGGCACCCCCGCGTACCGCTGCCGGACCGTCAGCGCGGTGGCCGTGTACCGGTGGTGGTCGGTGAAGTCGGGGGCGGTGGCCAGCAGGTCGATCGCGGCCGTCACATCGGTCGCCGGCCGGTCCGCCAGGTAGGCGCCAAGGTTCGCGGCCTCCATCACACCCGGGCCGCCGCCGGTCACCACCAGCCGGTCGGCCCGCGCCAGCTCCCAACCCAGCACCGCCGCCATCCGGTACGCCGGACTGCCGCGCCGCACCGCGTGCCCGCCCATGATGCCCACCACCGACTGCGGCCCGTGCGCGGTCAGCCAGATCCGGGTGGCGTCGGCCAGCGCGTTGTCCACGCCGTGGTCGTGCAGCCGCTGACCCAGCGCCTCCTTGACGTCCGGCAACGCGCCACCGTGCGCCCGGTAGTGGTCGTACACCCGGGTGTCGTACATCCCGGTGAACCCGCCCTCGGCGAACCCGGCGGCCAGTTCGTCCGGGGTGTAGAGGTGCGTCGGCTGGGTCGGGTACGGCAACCCGGAGAACGGCGGCACCACGTTCGCGCCGCGCCGGACCAGGTCGGCGCCCACGTCCCGGGACGCGAACCGGCAACCGACGAAGAGGGTGCCGGCGACGTCGACGCCGGTCAGGTCGGGCACCGGCGCGAGGTCGAGCCGCAGGCCCTGCACGGTCAGCCCGGTCAGCCGACCGGTGGCCAGCTGTTGGTCGAACTCGGCCCGGGTCTGGATCTCACCGGCGTGCAGGTGCGGCTCGATGACGTCCGCGGGAGGTGGGGTCGGCACCGGGCCATCCTGCCCCTCCGCAGGGGCCGGTCAAACCTCGGGCCAGGGGTGGAACCGACAGGAGCCCGATGGTCGTGGCCACCGGGCTCCTGCATAACCGGTTCCTGGGGAGGCTCCGGACTATTAGTTGTAGTGGAAAACGCCAGGCAGCGGCATAGGCCGCAGGCGTGACCAACTCCTCAGCCGTTCAGCGGGACACGTCGGCCGACCCGCTCGCGTGTCGCCCTGTCTAGCGGGTTGAATGGGGCGATGCAGAACCTTTTGCCAGAGCCACCGGCCACCCGCCTGCCCGTGAACGACGAGGCCGACGCCGCCCTGGCCGCCGCCGACGAGGCCGGCACCGATGAGGCGTACGCCAACGTGGCGGCCGGCTTCCCGACCTACAGCGCGGCCTGGGCGGAGCTCGCGGCGCGGGCGTTCGCGCAGGGCCAGGTGGTGACGGCGTACGCGTACGCCCGCACCGGTTACCACCGGGGCCTCGACCAGCTGCGCCGCAGTGGTTGGAAGGGGCACGGCCCGGTGCCGTGGTCACACGAGCCCAACCGGGGCTTCCTCCGTTGCCTCTACGTGCTGTCCCGCGCCGCCGACGAGATCGGCGAGGCCGACGAGGCGGCCCGCTGTGCCCAGTTCCTGCGCGACTGCGACCCGGAAGCGGCGGACGCGCTGGCGAGCAACTGACCCCGCCCCGGCGGCCGGCCCGACATCGGGCCGGCCGTCGGTGGGTTGGGCCCTACAGCCCTTCGGCGACCGCCGCGGCGATCTTCAGCCAGGCGTCCCGGGTGGCCGAGGAGAGCCCGCCGTACCGGATCGGCTCGCCACTGTCGATGAGCCGCTCGTACGGGGCCAGCAGCACCGCCCGGGTGCGGGCCGCGAAGTGCTCCTGGATGGCCGGCAGGTCGATCTCCTTGCGGGACGGTGGCATCGACACCACCGTCACGGCCTGACGGACCAGCCGTTGCCGGCCGCTCTGTTCCAGGTGGTCGAGCATCCGGGCGGCGGTCTCGGCGGAGTCGTTACGGGCCGACATGGTGACCACCAACTGGTCGGTGGCGTCCATCGACGCCTGCCAGTTCTGTGCCCGGACGTTGTTCCCGGTGTCCACGAAGATCAACTTGTAGAACCGGCTGACCACCTCACGGATCTCGGCGAACGCGGCAGCCGTCAACATCTCGCCACCGGTGGCCGACTCGTCCGAGGCCAGGACGTCGAACATCCCCTCGCCCTGCGAGCGGACGTACTGCGACAGGTCGCCGACCCGCCCGTGCGCACCCTGGAACTGCCCGAGGTCACGCAGCATGTCCCGCACGGTGCGGGAGTGGAAGTCCTGTTGGGCGCGCATCCCCAGGGTGCCCTGGGTTTCGTTGTTGTCCCAGGCCAGCACGTAGCCGCCACGCTTCTGACCGAACGTCATCGCGAGCAGCAGGATGGCCACCGTCTTACCGGCACCACCCTTCGGGTTCACCACGGTCACCTGCCGCAGACCGCCGAAGTTGCGGCGCACCATCTCGATGTCCCGCTTGAGCTCCTGCTCGTGCCGCCCGGGAGAGAGTCGGAGCAGGCCCATCTTGTTGACCACCGCGCGTACACCCATTGTCGCCACCGGGTCGGCGGGTCGAACCTGGCGGCGTCGGGCGAAGTCCTCGGCGGTCGGAGCGGCGGTGGTGTCCGGTGTCCAGCTCGCGTCCGGGTACGCGGCCGCGTCCGGGTACGCGGGGGCCGGCACCCGGGTCACCCCGTCGGCCTCCTGGTACGGCTGCCCGGGCGTGCCGCCGGGCGAGCCCTGCTGCCAGGGCGGCGGGTACCAACCCGGCGAGGGCGGGAACGGCCCGGGTGGTGGGGTCCCCGGCCCGGCCTGCCCAGCAGCGTGCTGCGGTGCGGCAATGCCGTGCGGTGGGTTGTTGAACTGCGTCACGTCGGGCGGCGGTGGAATCTGCGCCGGGCCGGCCTGGCCGGGGATGAACGGCTGCCCGGGGTGTGCCTGCCCGGCGTCGGCGTGCGGGGCGACCGGCGGCGGCGGAATCGGAGGCGTCGCGCCGGACTCGCCCTGGGCGGGCGTGGCCGTTCCGGCCGGGCGTTGCGGCGGGTACGCCCACGGCGACTCGGCAATCGGCCGCGCCGGCCCGTCGGCGGACCCGTCCGCACCGGGCCCGCCGGCCTGGTGCACCGGCTGGCCGGGCTGCGGTGTCGGCCCATCAGCCTGCGGTGTCGGCCCACCAGTCTGGGGCACGGTCCCGCCAGGCTGCGGTGCCGGCCCGGCCGCCGCGAGGGCTGCGGCCGAGGGGTCTGCCGGTGCGGGGCCGGCGGCCGTCGGGCTGTCGGTGGCGTTCGGGCTGGCGGCGGACGCGGTGGCCGCCGGGACGGGCCGGTCGGCGGCTGCGGCCGTGGTGGGGCGGTCGGCGGCTGCCGATGCGGCGGGGCGGTCGGCGGCGGTCGGGTTGTCCAGGGTGAACGGCAGGTTCAGGTCGACGCCGCCCGGGGTGATCGGCCCGGCGGTCGGGCCCCGGTCGCCGGGTTGTACCTGAGTCGCTTCACCGGCCTGGCTGGCCGGGTCGGGCGCGGCACTGCCCGCGTCGCTCGCGGAGGGACGGCCGTCCCTCGGCGCGGAGGTGGTGCTCGGCGTCGCGGCGGCAGCCGGCATGCTGGTGCCGGCTGGCCCACCGTTGCTCCCCGGGCCGGTCGCCGGCGGCGTCGGCCGGGCGCCGGTCGCTGGCGGAGCGGGCGGTGACGCAGCGGCCGGGTCGGTCGGCGGCGGCCAACTCGGCTGCGCCGGCGCCCAACCCGACCCGGCGCCGGACGGGCCGCTGGCCCCCCACCCCCCGGGCGCCGGGACGGCGCCGGTGAGCGACGGGTAGTCCGACGGCGAGGGCGGCGACTGGGCCGCAGCGCCCGGCTGGCCGGGAACCGGCGGTCGCCCGATCGGCGGCGCGGCCACCGGTGGCGTGACCGGATGTGTGACCGGCGACGGCCCACCCCGCTGCTCGGTGACCGCAGCCCACGGCGGCACCGCGCCCCGGTCGCCCGGATCTGGCGGCCAGAGTGGTTCGACGTCCCGCTCCGGCACCGGCTGCTGGCCGGGCACCTGCGCCCGGTCGGCGTTCTCGTCCATTACGGCCCTCCCCAGTCCTCCTGCGAGGATAGGCCCAATCGCCCAACAGGGCCGATCGGCGCAGGCAGGTCGGCCGGTCGGTGCGGTCGAGGTCAGATCGACCAGACCGCCCACGCGCCCGGCTCGACCCACCAGGAACGCTTCCGGGTCAGCTCGCCCTCGACACCATCGTCGAGGTACGGCACCTTGCCCTCCCTGGGCAGCACCGACACCGCCCGCCCACGGGCCCGCCGAACTTCGAGGCGTACCCGCTTGCGCCCCCAGGCCGAGCGGACGACCACCGGCACGGCCACCGCGACCTCGACCTGGCCGTCGGCCGGGTCCGGTGCGGTCAGCAGCGTCACGTCGTTGAGCGTCGCGTACCCGCCGGCGTTGCCGACGGCGCAGGCCAGCAGCGGTTCCGCACCGTCGGTGAGGATGGTGTCGTCGACCTCCACCCGGGCGCGCCAGTGCAGCGGCCGGCCGGCGTCGTCGGCCGCGCCGAGGAGCGCGCCGTCCAGGGTCACCGAGCCGCCGTCGTTGCGCAGCAGGTCCAACCGGCGCGGCGTGCCGTCCAGCACCGCGGTGGCCACCGCCGCCGGGTCACGGGGCAGCCCGAGCTGCGCGACCAGGTCCCGTTGGGTGCCGCCGCGGGCCGGGTCGAGCGGGAGTACGGCCACCGGCGGCAGGTCGGGCAGGGTCCGGTTGCCGGGCAGGTCCGCCGGGCGCTTGCTCGGCGCCGGGGCGTACCGCTTGACCAGCCGGCGCAGCACTGCGCGCAACTGCCCGTCGCTGGCAGTGGCGACGACCAGCCGGGTCTTGCTGTCCGGATCCGGCCAGGTGAGGCCGTCCGGGCGGGTCGGGCCGTCGAGCCGGGCCAACACCGCGTCGATCTCCGCGTCGGAGCGGGCGGTGACCGTCTCCACCCGGGCGCCCCGGGCGTTCAGCGCGTCGGCGCACGCCAGCACCGGCACCCGGGGCCGCTCCGTCGCGCACTGCCCGGTGTCGGTGCTGGCCTGGCCGGTGTCGGTCTGGTCGGTGTCGGTCTGGTCGGTGTCGGCTTGGCCGGTGTCGGTCTGGCTCGTCGGGGCGGTGTCGGCCCCGGTCGCGCCGCCGCAGCAGGCCCCGCCGCTGCCACAGCCCCCGGGAGCGTCCCGCTCCGAACCGAGGGTGAGCAGCACCACGTCGTACACGGAAGGAGCCTCCTGCCTCTCGACGCGACCCCTGCCGGCCGCGCCGTCACTACTTGTTAACCTGACACCCCGGGCTCGCCGAGCGGTCGCCACCTGGCACCCGAGCCTTCTGGAGGCGGAAAAGATGCCAGCGATCGTGCTCATCGGCGCTCAGTGGGGCGACGAGGGCAAGGGCAAGGTTACCGACCTGCTGGGTGAGCGGGTCGACTACGTCGTGCGCTACTCCGGCGGCAACAACGCCGGGCACACGGTGATCACCCCGGACGGCCAGAAGTACGCGCTGCACCTGATGCCGTCCGGTGCGCTCTCGCCGAACGCGATGATCGTCATCGGCAACGGTGTGGTGGTCGACCCGAAGGTGCTGCTCGCCGAGATCGACGGCCTGGCGGAGCGCGGCGTCGACGTGTCCCGGCTGCGGATCTCCGGTGACGCGCACCTGATCATGCCGCATCACCGGGCGCTGGACCGGGTCATCGAGCGGTACCTCGGCTCGTCCCGGATCGGCACCACCGGCCGCGGCATCGGCCCGGCGTACGGCGACAAGGTCGCCCGGATCGGCATCCGCCTCCAGGACCTGCTCGACCCGGGCATCCTGCGCAAGAAGCTGGAACTCGCGCTGCGCGAGAAGAACCAGATCCTGTTCAAGGTCTACAACCGCAAGGCGATCGACCTCGAGGCGACCGTCGAGGAGTACCTGGCGTACGCCGAGCGCCTCAAGCCGTACATCGCGGAGACCCGGGCGATGCTCTGGGACGCCCTGGACCGGGGCGAGACGGTGCTGCTGGAAGGCGCCCAGGCCACCATGCTCGACATGGACCACGGCACCTACCCCTTCGTGACCTCGTCGAACCCGACCGCCGGTGGCGCCTGCGTGGGCGCGGGCATCCCGCCGACCGCGATCAACAAGGTCATCGCGGTGAGCAAGGCGTACACCACCCGGGTGGGTGCCGGGCCGTTCCCGACCGAGCTGTTCGACGCCAACGGTGACCACCTGCGCAAGATCGGCGCGGAGTACGGCACCACCACCGGGCGGGAGCGCCGGTGCGGGTGGTTCGACGCGGTCGTCGCCCGGTACGCCTGCCGCCTCAACGGCGTCACCGACCTGGTCATCACCAAGCTGGACGTGCTCACCGGCCTGCCCAAGGTGCCGATCTGCGTCGGCTACGAGATCAACGGCGTCCGGGTCGACGACATGCCGATGAGCCAGACGGACTTCCACCACGCCAAGCCCGTCTTCGAGGAACTCGACGGCTGGTGGGAGGACATCACCAAGGCCCGCACCATCGACGACCTTCCGGAGAACGCCCGCCGCTACATCGCGAGGGTCGAAGAACTCTGCAACACGAGGGTGAGCGTCGTAGGCGTAGGCCCAGGCCGAGAAGAAAACGTAGTCCTCCACCCCCTCCTCCCCTAACCCCACCACCCCAACCCCCAACCCCCACCCCCACCCGGTGCCCGCCTCGGTGATCAAGAGGTTTGCGTCAGATCTGGTCGTGAGGTTGACGTAAACCTCTTGATCACCGAGGCGGACTGTGGGGTTATCCACAGGGGCTCGAGGGTTGTCCACAGGGGCTTCGTTCGAGTGGGGTGGGTGGGCAGGGTGTGGGTGTGGGTGCACATCAACTTCTTCACCACATTGCGGCCGGGCAGGACGGCATGGTCACCCTGGGCCAGGCATTGCGTGCCGGCCTGACCAGGGACCAGATCCGACAGTTGCACCGGTCCGGCAGGTGGCAGCGGGTTCTCCGTGGGTGCTTCGTTCCAGAAGCGGAGTTGAGTGATTCGACGCGTCGGCGGGCGCGAATCCGCGCTGCGGTCATGAGCCTCGGCCCAGGCGCCTTCGCTGTTCTGGACTCCGCGTTGGAGTTGCACGGCATCGCGGGTCTTCGCCGGACAGCACAGGTCCACGTCTCGGTGCCAGTCGATCGACCCCGACCTCAGCGCTCACTGGTGCCGTGGTTGACGGTGCATCAGGTGACCGTCGGCCCCGGCGACATCGTCCAGGTTGCGGGCATCCCGGCGACCTCTCCGCTTCGCACCGTCTCGGACGTCATCCTTCGGGTTGATCGTTATCCAGCGGTCTCGGTCCTCGACTCAGCTCTGAACCAGGGTCGCATCGATCCGGCACATCTGGCGGCCATTCCGAGCCTGATCCGGGGGCGTCGGGGCGCGGTCATGGCACGCGCCTGCCTCGCCGAGGCGGACGGGCGGGCGCAGTCGCCGCTGGAGACGCGTAGCCGGCTGCGGTGCGTGGACGGCCGGGTGCCGCCGGACACGCTGCAGTTGGAAGTGCGCGACGATGACGGCTATCTGCTCGGCATTGGCGACCTGGGCTGGCGCGGCCCAAGGCTGATTGCCGAAGCGGACGGCCGAGACGCGCATGGCACTCCGGAGGCCGCCTACGCCGACCGCCGTCGCCAGAACCGCCTGGTCAACGCTGGCTGGACCATCCTCCGTTTCACCTGGCAGGACACCCTCCACCCCACCTACATCCCCCAAACGGTCCGCCAAGCGATCGCAGTCGCGGTCGCCCAACGAAGGTGATCAAGAGGTTTCCGTCAAGAACGAGTCCACCGCTGACGCAAACCTCTTGATCACCGAGGCCCTACGGGGGCGGGCGAGGTGGAGGGGGACAGTAGGATCTCGGGCGTGCGGGTTCTTTTGGTGGGTGGTGGCGGGCGGGAGCACGCGCTTGCGCTTGGGTTGACGGACGATCCTGGGGTTTCCGCGCTTGTTGCGGCGCCGGGTAATCCGGGGATCGCCAGCGTGGCTGAGCTGCGAGCGGTCACTCCGACAGATCCGGCCGCGGTGGCGGCGTTGGCCGTGGAGGTGGCGGCTGACCTGGTGGTGGTCGGGCCCGAGGCGCCACTTGTCGCCGGGGTCGCCGATGCGGTACGCGCCAAGGGCATCGCCGTGTTCGGTCCATCCGGTGCGGCCGCGCAGTTGGAGGGCTCCAAGGCGTTCGCCAAGGACGTGATGACCGCCGCCGGCGTGCCGACCGCCCGGGCGTACGTCTGCACGGACGAGGAGAGCACCGCCCGGGCGCTGGACGAGTTCGGCGCGCCGTACGTGGTGAAGGACGACGGGCTCGCCGCCGGCAAGGGCGTGGTGGTGACCGACGACCGGGCCGCCGCGTTGGCACACGCGGACGAGTGTGGACGTGTCGTGGTCGAGGAGTTCCTCGACGGCCCGGAGGTCAGCCTCTTCGTGGTCACCGACGGCGAGGCGGCGCTGCCGCTGGTGCCGGCACAGGACTTCAAGCGGCTCGGCGACGGCGACACCGGGCCGAACACCGGTGGCATGGGGGCGTACGCGCCACTGGCCTGGGCCCCGTCCGGCCTGGTCGACGACGTGATGCGCGATGTGGTCCACCCGACGCTCGCGGAGATGCGTCGCCGGGGCACCCCGTTCGCCGGCCTGCTCTACGTCGGGCTCGCGATCACCGCCGCCGGCCCTCGGGTGATCGAGTTCAACGCGCGCTTCGGTGACCCGGAGACCCAGGTGGTGCTCGCGTTGCTGGAGACCCCGTTGGGTGGGCTGCTGCACGCGGCGGCCACCGGCTCGTTGGCCGAGCATCCGCCGCTGCGGTGGCGGAGCGGCAGCGCCGTGACCGTGGTGCTCGCCTCGGCGGGTTATCCGGCCGCGCCGCGCACCGGCGACGTGATCACCGGTGCGGACCGTCCGGGCATCATCCACGCGGGCACCGCCCGTCGGGCCAGCGACGGCGCGTTGCTCTCCGCCGGCGGCCGGGTCCTCTGCGGTACGGCCACCGGCGCCGACCTGGCCGCCGCGCGGGACGCCGCGTACGCGCTGGTGGACGGGGTGGAGTTGGCCGGCTCGCAGCACCGCACCGACATCGCCGCCGCCGCGATCGAGGATCGGATCACGATTCCCGGCTGAACACCGACCTCGACCCGGCGGGCACGCACCAGCCGCGGCGCCTCCCCGCCCGTCAGCCGTAGTAGCGGCGCAGTTCTCGGGTGAGCACCTTGCCGGTGGCGTTGCGAGGCAGGTACTTCACGAAGATCACGTCCCGGGGGACGCTGAACCGGGCCAGGAAGTGCCGGACGTACTCGCGGACCGCCTCGGGGTCGAGGGTCTCGCCGGGGTGCAGGGCGAGGAACGCGGAGAGGCGCTGGCCGTACTCGGGGTCGGGCACGCCGATCACGGCCGCCTCGCGGACCTGTGGCAGTTGCGCGAGCAGGTCCTCCACCTCGGACGGGAAGACGTTCTCGCCGCCAGAGACGATCATGTCGTCGGCCCGCCCGTCGACGAAGAGCAGCCCGTCGGCGTTGAGCCGGCCGAGGTCGCCGGTGTCGAGCAGGCCGTCGTGGGTTTCCCGGTTGGCGCCTGAGGTGTAGCCCTCGAAGAGCATCTCGTTGCCGACGAGGATCCGCCCGACCCGTCCGTCCGGTACGGGTTGGCCGTCGTCGTCGAGCAGTTCCAGCCGGGTGCCGTGCGGGGGACGACCGGCGGTGGTGGGTGCCTGACGCAGGTCCTGCGGGCCGGCGATGGAGGCCCAGGAGACCTCGGTGGACCCGTAGAGGTTGTAGAGGACGTCTCCGTAGACGTCCATGAACTTCGGGGCCAGCCCGCCGGGCAGGGCGGAGCCGCTCACTGCGACGACAGTGAGCGGGGGGCGCGGGTCCGGCGGGGGCACCTCCAGCAGCCGTTGCAGCATCACCGGTACGGCGAAGAGAGCGTCGCACCGGTGCGTGCTCAGGGCGGCGAGCGTGGCGGCCGGGTCGAAGCGGCGGTGCAGCACGATGGTGGCTCGTAGTGCCAGGCAGACCTGGAGGGCGGCGAATCCCCAGGTGTGGAAGATCGGCGCGGCGATCATCACCCGGTCCCGGGCGTGCAGGGGGATGCGGTCGATGATGGACACCAGTGGACCGAAGCCGCTGGGCGTCGGTCGGCGAGCGCCCTTGGGCGTACCGGTGGTGCCGGAGGTGAGGACGATGATCCGGCCGTCGCGCTCGGGCGGGTGGAGGTCACCCGGCAGTGCCCCGGCCACCAATTCCTCGCGGGCGCGTTCGTCGAGCCGGGACAGCTCGGCGGGGAGGCCGAGGACCCGCTCGGCGAACTCGTCGTCGTGCACGAGGAGCCGCAGCCGCTGTTCCTCGGCGACGGTGCCCAGCTGGGCGGCGCTGAGCCCGGTGTTGACAAGTACCGCGTCGACGCCGAGCAGGGTGGCGGCGACGATCGTCTCGATCAGTCCGTGGTGGTTACGGCAGAGCACGCCGATCCGGTCGCCGGCCTGTACGCCGAGCCCGGCCCGCATCGAGCGGGCCATCCGCTCGGCCCGGTCGAGCAGGTCGTGGTAGGTCAGCTCGACGCCGTTCTCGTCGATGACGGCGGGTCGGCCCGGGTCCCGGGCGGCTGCTTGGCGTAGCTCGCCTGCCAGGCTCCACCCCCACGTGCGCAACGCGTTGAGCTGCGAGGCGACCCGGACCGGGCTGCCGGGGGTGAGCAGCCCGCGACGGGTCAGCGTGGCAACGATGAACGGCAGGTCCATGCCGCAGACCTCCTCGGGTGGTGCGCGGACGGGGCGTCGGCCCGCCCGTCCATCAGGGCTTCTTTCCTTGATCATGCACTGGGCGCGGCTGAAGGCCCAGTTGGCGTCGGCGTGGGGTGACAAAGACGGCAAAGATCGTGGAATCCGGGCCACCGTCGGCCCGACCCTGGTCGAGGAGGGGTCGGGCCGACGGCGGTCAGCGGATCTGCATCCCGGAGATCGCCCGGGAGATGACCAGTCGTTGGATTTCCGAGGTGCCCTCGAAGATGGTGTAGATCTTGGCGTCCCGGTACCAGCGCTCGACCGGGTGGTCACGCAGGAAGCCGGCCCCGCCGAGCAGTTGCACTGCCTTCTCGGTGACCGAAACGGCCACTTCGCCGGCCTTGAGCTTGGACATCGATCCTTCGCCCGCGGTGAACGGGCGGTTGTTGCGGCCCATCCACGAGGCCCGCCAGACCAGCAGCCGCGCCGCGTCGATCTCCATCCGCATGTCGGCCAGCGCGAACGCTACCGCCTGGTTCTCGATGATCGGGCGTCCGAACTGGACCCGGTCCTTCGCGTAGTCGAGGGCGTACTCGTAGGCGGCCCGGGCCACGCCGAGCGCCTGGGCGCCGACGGTGGGTCGGGACAGCTCGAAGGTGCGCATCGCGGCCTGCCCGGTGGCTCGCTGACCGGAGCGGGCACGGTCGAGTCGTTCCAGCAGGGCGTCTCGTCCGCCGAGCAGGCAGCGGCCGGGTACGCGGACCCCGTCGAGGAAGACGTCGGCGGTGTGTGACGCGCGGAGGCCGAGTTTGCGCAGCTTGCGGGTGGCGGCCAGGCCGGGGGTGCCCGGCGGTACGACGAACGCCGCCTGACCCCGGGAGCCGAGCGCGGGGTCGACGGAGGCGGTGACCACGTGCACTCCGGCGATTCCGCCGTTGGTGGCGTACGCCTTCTGGCCGGTGAGCACCCACTCGTCGGTGGCCTCGTCGTAGACGGCCCGGGTGCGCATCGCGCCGACGTCGGAGCCGGCTTCCGGCTCGCTGGTGCAGAAGGCGGCGACGGCTGGCGAGTCGACGTCGCCGAAGCACTGCGGCACCCACTCGACCATCTGGTCGGGGGTGCCGGCGCCGTAGATGGCGGCGACGGCGAGTGAGGTGCCGAAGATGCTCATGCCGATGCCGGCGTCACCCCAGAACAGTTCTTCGCTGGCGATCGGCAGGGAGAGCCCGGTGGGGTCGGCCCAGCAGGTGGCGAGGAACTCGAAGCCGTAGAGGCCGACCTTGGCGGCTTCCTGGATCACCGGCCAGGGGGTGTCCTCGCGCTCGTCCCACTCGGCGGCGGCTGGGCGCACGACCTCGGCGGCGAAGCCGTGCACCCAGTCGCGTAGATCCCGCTGTTCCTCGTTCAGGTCGAGCGAGAACTCAGCCATGTCAGGCCTTGGGGATGTCGAACAGGTTGGCGATGTTGGCGGCGAGGCCGAGGTCGCCCTTCGCCTTCAACTTGCCGGTCATGAACATCATCACCGGGTTGGCGCCACCGGAGACGATCTTCAGGAACTCGACCGGGCCCATGGTGAGGCTCAGCTTCGGGTCGTGCTGCGGGGTCTCGTTCACGACGCAGGTGCCGTCGGCGATGACCACCTCGTAGGTGTCGCTGCCGCCGTCGGGGCGACCGGTGATGATCCAGTGGATGACCGCGTTTGTGGAACCGGCCCGGTCCGCGCGGAACAGCGACGGCATCCGGCCGAACACCTCGCCCAGGACCTTGTCGCGCAGGTCGCCGGACATCACCTGGGCGATCTTGTCGTCCGGGGTGGACTTGACCAGCTGGGCGAACTCCTTGGGGCCCACGTTGGCGAAGGTGGCCGGGTCGAAGTCAGTCATCAGGTGCGCCTTCCGGAAGATTGGCTACTCGCGCGTAACCCTACGCACGAGTAGGTATGCTCGCAAGGTGTCCAGCGTCCCCGCCTTCAAGCGCCTGCCTCGCGCCGTCCGCGAGCAGCAGATGCTCGACGCGGCCGTCAAGGTCTTCTCCCGACGTGGCTTCCACGCCGCCAGCATGGACGAGATCGCCGAGGACGCCGGCATCTCCAAACCCATGGTGTACGCGTACCTCGGCACCAAGGAGGAGCTCTTCGTCGCCTGCCTGCACCGGGAGGGCACCCGGATGATGCAGGCCATCGCCGGGGCGGCGGCTCCCGACCTGCCGGCCGACGAGCGGCTCTGGCGCGGGCTGAGGGCGTTCTTCGGCTTCGTGGGCGCCCATCGGGACGGCTGGGCGGTGCTCTACCGGCAGGCCCGGGGCGAGCAGCCGTTCGCCGGCGAGTTGGCCACCATGCGGGCCCGGCTGGTCGAGGTGGTCGCCGGAATGCTCGACCACGCGCTGCGCGCCGAGGGCCGCGAGATCGCCGCCATCGACCTGGAGGTCGTCGCGTACGCCCTGGTCGGCGCGACCGAGTCGTTGGCCGACTGGCTCGCGGACCACCCGGACGCGGAGCCGGAGAAGACTGCCACCCGGATGATGAACGTGGCCTGGCTCGGTGCCGCCCAACTGCTGCACGGCGTCACCTGGCGTCCGCCGGCCGACTGACGGCCCCGGCGGGAACGGCGTCGGTGCCCGGGCTCGCCGACCCGCGCCGTACGGCGGCGGTTGCGGAGCCAGCGGACCACCTCGACGACCACCGTCACCGTCAGGGCCAGGCCCAGACCGAGCAGGAGACCGCGCAGCGGGTCCTGCTCGAAGGCCAGCCCGCCGACGTAGCCGACCAGCGCCGAGTAGAGCCCCCACGAGCTGGCGGCCAGCGCGTCGAAGGCCAGGAACCGTCGCCGTGGATAGCGCACCGCGCCCATGGTGAGGGTGACAGCGGTCCGGCCGCCCGGAACGTAGCGGGCCACGGTGAGGATCAGACCGCCCCGGGTGGCGATCCCCCGACGGGCCCGGTCGATGGCGCCTCGGCGTCGACCGTCGGGGGGCAGCCGGTCGAGCAGCCGGGTGCCGCCACCCCGCCCGATGGCGTACGAGACGTGGTCGCCGACCAGCGCCCCGGCGGCTGCCACCAGGATCACCGCCGGCAGGTACGGCGCTCCGGAGGCCGCGAACACCCCTGCGGTGATCACCGCCGTCTCGCTCGGCACCACCGGGAAGAAGCCGTCGAGCACCGCGATCGCGAAGATCGCCAGGTACACCCAGGGTGAGGACATCGTGTCGTGCAGCAGGTCGAGCAGATCCATGATCCCGATGCTGGTCGGCGCGGCGGCTCCCGACATCGGCCAGTGGTCAGGTGGGCGGCACTACTTAGGTAGCGGCCGGCCCGGACTGTGCATCGGGGTCATCCCCCACCTCACCCCGGTACGGCGCTGTGGGGCGGCCCGACACGTCGGCTGAGCCCTAGGCTCGCTGCGTGGCCTCCAACGCCGTCGCCCTCCGGCGGGTCGTCCATCGGTACGCCCCGCCGCTGCTCGCCGTCCTGGTCGCCGCAGCCGTGTGGGCCAGCGCGACCGGTGACATCGGGGTCCACTCGCCGCTGCCGAGCGTGGTCGTGCTGCTGATCGCACTGGGCTCAGCATGGGCCGCCGGTACGGTCCGGACCCGCCGCTGGCCGTTGTTCCTGGCCGCGGCGGTCGGCTGGTTGGTGCTCGCCGCGGCGGCCGCCGGGGTGCTGGCCTCGTACCAGGCGGGTCTGCGGTTGCGCGGTCGCCAACTCGCCGGTTACCTCGCCGGTGCGGCCCTGGTGCTGACCGGCGGGGTGCTGGTCGGGCTGGCGGTGGGTGGCGTACGCCGGATCACCACCGCCAGCACCGGCAACGTGCTGCTGCTCGCCGCCTGCCTGGTGGGGCTTCCGTTGGTCTTCGGCCTCTGGGTGCGGGCCCGTCAGGACACGCTCGCCGCTCTGCGGGACCGGGCCGAGCGGCTGGAACGCGAGCAGGAGGCCCGCGCCGACCGGGTCCGTGCCGAGGAGCGGACCCGGATCGCCCGGGAGATGCACGACGTGGTGGCACACCGGGTCTCGTTGATGGTGGTGCATGCCGGGGCGCTGGAGGTGACCGCCGTGGACCCGGCGACCGTCGAGGCCGCCGCGCTGATCCGGACGACCGGCAGGCAGGCGCTCACCGACCTGCGCGAGGTGCTGGGTGTGCTGCGCCAGGCCGGCCCGGCCGTGACGCCGGAGCGGGGGCTCGACACGTTGGACGAGTTGATCGGGGAGTCCCGTGCCGCCGGACTGCGGGTGTCCCGGCAGGACGAGGGTGTGCCGACGGCACTGCCGGCGACGCTGGGGCGTACCGCGTACCGGGTGGTCCGTGAGGCGCTGACCAACGTGCGCAAACACGCGGCCGACGCCGAGACGACGGTCTGCCTGCGCTACCTGCCCGACGGGCTGGAGGTGCTGGTCCGCAACGGCCCGTCCGAGGGCGGGTCGGCGCTGCCGGGTGCCGGGCAGGGGCTGCTCGGGCTGCGTGAGCGGGTGGAGCTGCTCGGCGGCCGGTTGGAGGCAGCTCCGGTGGACGGCGGCTTCCTGGTCCGGGCTCTGATCCCGCTGGCGGGTGCGGCGTGATCCGGGTGGTGGTGGTCGACGACGAGCAGCTGGTCCGGGCCGGGCTGCGGCTGATCCTTGAGGCGGCGGAGGACATCACTGTCGTCGGAGAGGCGGCGGACGGCGCCGGCGCGCTGGAGCAGGCCCAGCGGTTACGCCCCGACGTGGTGCTGCTCGACGTGCGGATGCCGGGCGTCGACGGGCTGACCGCAGCGCCCGACGTCGTCGCCGCCGGCCCAAAGGTGATCATGTTGACCACCTTCGACCTCGACGAGTACGTGCACCGCGCGCTGCGGGCCGGCGCTGTCGGCTTCCTGCTCAAGGACACTCCGCCCCGGGAGTTGGCCGCCGCCGTCCGTACGGTGGCCGCCGGCAACGCGATGCTCGCCCCGACGGTGACCCGGCGTCTGATCAGCTCGTTCGCCGAGCGTGGCCCGGCCCGCCGGGACGCGGCCCGTGAGCGGCTCGCACCGCTGACCGAGCGGGAGCTGGCGATCGTCCGGGAGGTGGCGCGCGGGCACGGCAACGCGGAGATCGCCCGGCGGCTGACGATGAGCGAGGCCACGGTCAAGGCACACGTCAGCCGGGCGCTGGCGAAACTCCACGCGGGCAACCGTGTGCAGTTGGCCATCCTGGTGTACGACGCCGACCTGCTGTGACGGGTGTCAGGTCGATCCGGCCCGGTCGGTGGTGCTGGTGGTGGCGGCGCGCTGGCGCGCCCGGTGGCGCAGCCAACGGACGCCCTCGATGCCCAGCGTGACGATCACCGACAGGCCGATCCCGGCGAGGACGCCCTTGACGGGGTGCCGTTCGAAGGCCAGCCCACCGAAGTAGCCGAGCAACCCGCAGTACAGGGCCCAGGTGACCGTTGCAATCGCGTCGTACAGCAGGAACGACCGGCGGGAATAGCGCACCGCGCCCATGGTGAGGGTGACGGCCGTCCGCCCGCCCGGCAGGTACCGGGAGGTGGTCAGGATCAGCCCGCCGCGCCGGTTCAGCGCGCGCCGGGCCCACTCCGAGCTGGCTCGTCGGCGGCTGCCGTCGGGAAACCCGGCGAGGCGTCTCGCGCCGCCACCGCGCCCGATGGCGTACGAGACGTGGTCACCGGCGCAGGCGCCCAGGGCGGCGGCGCCGATCACCGCCGCCAGCTTGGGATTTCCGCTGGTGGAGAGCACGGCGGCGGTGATGACGGCCGCCTCGCCGGGTACGGCCGGAAAGAACGCGTCGACCGCCGTGAGCCCGAAGATCAGCAGGTACACCCACGGTGAGGCGACCAGCTGTCGGAGCAGGTCGAGCGCGGAGTCCATGCCCCCATGCTCGCCGGGCGCGACCCGCCCGGTGGCCGAAGCCGTTGGATAACCCCCACCTCTCCCCGCGCCGATCTTGCACTTTGTGTCCGAACCAACCCCCGCAAAAGCTGCATAACAACTACCGAAAGTGCAAGATCGACGGGGGCAGGGCGGGGCGGGGCGGGGCGGGGCGGGGCGGGGCGGGGCGGGGCGGGGACGGGGTGGGTCAGGCCGCGTGGGCCAGGGTTCGTGGGGCTAGCAGGGGGCCGTGTGGGGTCTTGTCGTTGGCGGTGGGGCCGTGCGAGGTGAGCACCACCGGGGCGTCCAGCTCCGCGCTTACCGCTGCGGGCCAGTCCTGCGGTTTGTCGTCGTACAGCGGGCGGGAGCGCAGCAGGCGGGCGGTGAGCGCGGCCTGCCGGTCCAGGTCACCGGGCGGGCCCGGGGTGAGCCGGTCCGTGGTGTCGTAGCGGCGGCAGATCCGCAGGTCGGGGCCGGCCAGGTCGAGGTGGGTCAGGGCCAAACCGTCCACACCGCCGGCTGCGGCGAGGGCGTACCGGTGGGCGACCGCGTCGAAGTGGCCGAACCGGAACCGGCCCTGCCAGGGGTTCGTGGCGTTGTGCGCGTCGGCGAACGGCAGGCTCGGATCCTCGGTCACCAACGGACCGTGCCCGTGCCGGGTGGTCACCACGCGGAGCACCCCGATCCGGGTCACGTCGCCGGGCCGGCCCGCCTCGGCGAGCAGGCTGTCGACGTTGGCGAACGTGGTGGTGCTCCAGGTGGTGTACGGGTGGAAGCCGTGCCACTCGTCGAGCAGCACCCCCTGCGCGCCCTCGAAGACGCAGGTCCCGGTGCGCAACGCCCCGGCGAGCCAGCTGCCGTCGACGACGGCGACCCGGTCGGCGAACCCGGTGAACGCGGGCAGGCAGTCCTCGATCGGTGGCGCTTCCAACTGGCCCAGCTCGGCGGTCAGCCGGTCCCGCAGTGTGGTCAGCCGGCGGCGCAACAGTGCCGGGTGGTGGCAGTCGGCGACCCGCGGCGCGTCGTCGGGGGGGGGGGGGGGGTCTGCCGCCCGCCCCCCCCCCCCCCCCCCCCCGCGGGGCGCGCGGGCGGGGACCCCGCGGGGGGGGGCGGGGCGGGGGGGGGGGGCGGGGGTGGGGGGGGGGGCCTCGGCCG